>JAIOYV010000024.1 GCA_021740905.1 Bacteroidales bacterium | reverse complement strand
AATTTGTATCAAAAAACCTGAGATGCCGCCTCAAATCCCTTAAAAATAGCGCGAAGATTGTTTTTTAGGGTGCTCACTATAAGGCTTTGCTGTCAGGCTGTTAGGGCAAAAGTTAAATTCATAAGGAATAGCTGAAAAGAGGTAAATATCTGGCCTGTTTCTGACAAAGGACGCACCTCCTTAAAACCCACAGTTGAGATGGTAATAATGGTCATAAAAAAGGCTTCGATAAAAGTAAAACCTTCTATGAACACAAAACCCATTTCCCCTATAGTTACCACCAGGCCTAATAAAACAAAGGCAAGCACAATGGTCCTCAGCTTATCATCCCCTAAGAACCTATTTTGCTGTAATGATTTCATTTCCTATCCTACAATTTAAACATCTCAATTTTTCGCAATATTCTCTTTTTAATTGGATCACTGCCTGCGAATAAAAGGCATTGGGAATATCTATCCCCAACTCGTTCCACCTCTTTACTACCGAGTTACTTTCTGCGTTCATCGATTCCAGCAAGGCTATGGCACGATCCTTAAATTCCTCAAGCCCCTTCTGGCTTCCATAGACAAAGATAGAAGGAATAATCGTATTTATGAGGATGCTGTCGATGGTGCCCGTGCCCAGTTGTTTTTTCATTTTGCGTGCCGGATGGTCAAAACGGTAATGGGTGTCCCAATATTCCGAAGCTGTAAGCTGTAACAAATCGCGTAGGGAACTTACTCCTTTTGCATCAAGAGTTTTTGAAAACAAGGCCGATGACTTGTAGATTAGGGCTGCAAACTGAGCCAGCCTTACTTCGGGGAAATTCGATGGCCTCATTCTCATGTGTTTCCATAAATGCACCTGGAGAGGTTGCAAATCATACTTTTTCCGAAGAAAAAGATATTCCTTCCTAAGTGATTCATAATACTCATTCTCCTCTTTCATTTGGGTCAACATCCCGGCCTGCCCAAAAAGTAGGGCTTCGATCTGAAACAACTGGTTTTTGTGTTTGGCAAGGATTTTCAAGGGTAACGACTTGGCCATCATTTCAAATGCCTGGGCATTTTCTTTCAAACCAAAACTACGGGCTATGTGTATATAAAAAGCTTCTTCCCAGTTGCCGGTTGTTTCTTCAAGGCTATGAAGGATGGATTCTGATTTTGCCCCAAGCCGCTCGATGGCCAGTTTGCCGAGCCAGAAATGGGTCTCGAATTTATTGATGGCCGGTAAGAAACGCTCGCAGGCTACCCACATTCTGTTTTGCATCAGTTGATGGTAGCGCGATCCATAGGCCGGGTCGTACTTTAATTCTACGGTCGGGATTTCCTGTCCGTCGGAATTTTTTATGCTGATATCGTTTTGCTGTACCACATGCAAAATCACATTTGAATAGGCCTTGTCAGAGGTATGCCCATGCTTTATCCAGTCCGACGATTGCAGGTGGATTTCAACATTCCCGGCCCAGAGGGTATCGCCAATCCTGACCTGGGCATTGAAAAAGTCGGGGCCGGCATGGCTGTTCCATTCGCCGGGTTTCAGCACCTCGACCCTTTCGCCTTTAGTGCTTTCCAGGCTATCTTTGGTGTAATAGCCATACTTCCATAAAAATTGAAGAAATTCCTCCGTCACGGTTTGAAATTGTTTGTTGAACAATCATTTACTGATTTATCAAAAATAGGATTTTTTTCATTAGACTCGAACTTTAGGTGGATTATTTGATGATTCAACGATGAACTTTATATAGCTCTTAGTAATTCTTCCATTTCTTGCTGAACTTCTTTCGCTGCTTCTGCAGCTCTCTCTGCAAAATCTTCCCCTTTGCCGGCATAGATAATCCCCCGCGATGAATTCACCAACAGACCGCAATCTTTGTTCATCCCATATTTAGCCACCTCTTGCAAGCTGCCACCTTGTGCACCCACACCTGGGACAAGGAGGAAATGATCGGGGATAATTTTTCTGACCTGTGCCAGTTCTTCCGCTTTAGTTGCGCCCACCACGTACATCATGTTTTCCGGGTTTCCCCATCCCGAGGATTTTTTTAGGACCTTCTCAAAAAGCCGCTCATCATTTTCTTTCATAAATTGAAAATCGAAAGCTCCTTTGTTGGAAGTAAGGGCAAGTAGGATAACCCACTTTTCAGGATAAGATAAAAAAGGAGTAACCGAATCTTCGCCCATATATGGAGCCACTGTCACTGCATCGAAATCGAGGTTTTCGAAAAAAGCCTTAGCGTACATTTTCGAGGTGTTGCCAATGTCGCCACGCTTGGCATCGGCAATCAGGAAGAGTTCGGGATAATTCGTTCGGATATATTGCACCGTTTTCTCCAGACTTTGCCAGCCCTTCAATCCCAAAGCCTCGTAAAAAGCCAGGTTGGGTTTGTAGGCCACAGCATATTTCTGAGTGGCATCCACAATGGCTTTGTTGAACTTAAAAACCGGGTCTTCTGTTTTTAGAAGATGTGCCGGGATCTTTCCTAAATCTGTGTCTAAACCCACACAGAGAAAGCTCTTTTTAGCTTTTATTTGGGTGATTATTTGTTGTTTTGTCATATTCTTTTCTTGACCTAAACATTAATGTTTAGATGGCAAAAATAGAAATTCAAAATCATTTTGCTTAGAATTTGTTTCAATCAAATTTCAAAGCCTACTTGCATTTATTGCTTCACCAGCTTCTTCATCACAAAACCATTATCCGTTTGAAGCCTGAGAATATAAACCCCAATTGGGAAAGCACTTATTTTCATTGAGGTTCCTCTTTTTTGATCATTTCGACAAAATGTTTATCCAGTTATTCTTCAAAAGGGATAACTTATAAAATCAAGCAGGTTAAAATAGCCACTTGATTAACGCGAAGCAAAATCAATCGAAGTGCTTCTTTTGGAAAATCATCCCTACAATCTTTTCCAAATACGTTGCATCCAGATCATCGAAGGAATTAAGGTTGTCGCTGTCGACATCTAAAACCCCGACAATTTCATTTTTAGCATCAAAAACAGGCACCACAATTTCAGACTTGCTACGTGAATCGCAGGCAATATGGTCAGGAAACTTCTCAACATCTGGAACCACCAAGGTCTTTCTTTGGTTGAAGCCCGCCCAGCAAACACCCTTGTCTTTTTCGAGAATCTGACATGCCAATGGACCCTGGTATGATTGAACTGTCATTTCACCATCAACCATAAAATAGAATCCTGTCCAGAAGAAATAGTCCATTTTATGATTTAACACAGCGCAAATTGTTGCCATACGCGCATACGGGTCGTTTGTTTTTTGCAACAGACTTTCCAGCTGTGTAACTATCCTTGAATATCGTCCTTCTTTTTTCGACTGATCCATAATTTATTCTAAAAATATGTTTACTGTAATTTGAAATCTTTTAAAAAAAAAGTCCTGTAACCGCAGGACTTTTATCTATATCTATCTAATCTGAATTAGGGTTCAAAAGTCCTGTGTTCTTCTCTTAATAGGTCATTAATTGTTTTTACAGGGTTAAATGTTTCGATGGGAACTTGTACAAATATGGTATTCCAATCCGACATGGCTCCGTTCCAAAGGCCAGGCAACTCCAGTGCTTTTAATGCGCGGCCATTCTGCGATTTTTGAGAGATAAAGCCTGTATTTTGATCGGTGAACTTATGGAGATCAAACTTTTTCCCCTTGTAATTCTTTGTCCCACAAACTAAATCGACAGGATTAAAATGGGTCGATTTCTGGATAATTTCTTTCTGCGCATCATTATTGGAGTCGAACTGGCTACTTTCAATAATATGCAGGGACTGTGTCCCATCGGGGTTGACAGCAAAGAAGGGCCCACCTCCAGGCTCTCCTTCGTTAGGCACCATGCCACAAACCCGGATTGGCCGGTTCAGTTTTTTCTTTATAAATTGAGCCTTCTTTTTCGGGGGTTGTGTTTTTATCTTTTCATCGAATACGATACACAGGTCTTTTTCAAGGAATCGCAACATCGAATCCAACTTTTTGTCATCAATGTCGTCGGTCTTGTCCAACAAATTCAGATACTTAAAAATGGTTTCCTGAACACTCAACAAAATCCCGGCAATGGTCTTTTTATAAGGCGCAGTAAACTTCTTCATGCGGTCGGGGACAATATTATCAATATTTTTTACAAAAATAAGATCGGCTTCTATATTGTTAAGATTTTCGATTAGTGCACCATGCCCACCGGGCCGGAAAAGCAAATCACCATTTTCATCACGGAAGGGTTCATTTTCAAGGTCTACTGCAATGGTATCTGTTGAGGGATCCTGAAACGAAAAATTTATATCGTAGGTAACTCCGTGCCTTTCTTCGTGGATTGGCAAAATAGAATTAATATGTTCAATAAATAATTGATGATGTTGCTCAGATACTGTGAAGTGAATAGGCACTTTCTCATTTGCTGATCGGCAATAATTCGCTCCTTCAACCATGTGCTCTTCAACTGCCGTACGCGAAAAATCGATGTACTTATGAAAAAGGATCAACCCTTTGGGGAGATTCCCATAATTCAGTCCTTTTTCGGTGAGCAAAAAATCTAAAATATCGATGTACTGCTGTTTTTCCAACATACTGTCGAGTTCCAATTCATGCTCGTACATAATCGCTTTTAGGTCGTTGTAAAAAGCAAACTGATTTAGGTTTTCGAAAAAATAATAGAGTGATTCGGGCCCCCTATCGACGAGGATATTCAGAAATTCCTCTTCGCTGCCAGTGTAGTTATTCATAAAATCAAACAGCTGTTTGAACATACGTGTGGCAGCCCCTGAAGCAGGGACAAACTTCATTACTTTAAGTGTCTTGGCCTGATTCTCATATTTTGTGGCATATTCCTCCACTTTTGTCTCATCAAGTGGAAACAAACCATTTCCAAGCGTAGCTGCCCGTGTAATTTCCATGAATGGGAACCCGGTCTTGAAAGCTTCTATTTGGGCTGCAACTTGCTCAACTGAAACACCATGCTGTACAATTTGCGTAACATCCTTCTTTGAAAACATAACATTAACTTTTAGTAATAGCTTTTCATTTTTAGCCAAACAAATTTACTACATTTTTAGCAAAACTACTTTTTATTGATGAGTAGAAATTGGGGTTATCGCATATTGTTGGGCTTATAGATTGATAATGAAACGATAAAAAATGAAGTTTAACTTTAATTTTGATAATTAAAAATCCCGGCCCAATCATGCTAATCATTCGTCCTGAACAGTGCGAAAGGGCCTACATTTTTATAAAAGATGCTTGTTCATTTGTACTGTCACCTGTCAATTTAATCAGATAAACACCTTTTCCTATATCTGCCAGAGGGATTCTAATCCTCGATTTCCCACTTAGTTTAGCTGATGATATTAGCCTCCCTTGAGTGTCGTAGATACTATACTGAACTTTGTCCCGAATTGGGTTTTCAAAATCTAAATTAATAAAATCACCCGAAACCGGATTTGGAAAAACCCTTATGCCTCCTATATTATTTTCGATTGCTTCTGTTGATGGCTCTACGATGCCAACAGGGATAGAGCCCTCGGCAAACCAGGTACGGATATGCTCAATATCAGTATGAAAACTACTGGCCGATAGATTAGTGGTGTCGCTCCAGCTTGCCCCTATCACAATATCAAGGCTTACTTTCTGGCCCGGATAAAAGGTGAAAAGTCCAACGCTACCAAAATTTACCCGTGATCCCATGCCCCAACTGCTCGATTCGTTCCAAGGCGGCAACACATTCCCGTTTTGCCCCCACCCATTGGGGTTTGAATCGTCGGGAAATACGTACTTTGTAATCACCTGAGAAGATGTATCGCCTCCCCAGTTAAAATCATCGAAATAATAAAAAGGCTCGCCATTGTATCTTTTCCCATGAAGGTAATTGGAATAATGATCTTTCGTAAATTGCTGGCAACTTGGACTAATTGGAGGGCAACAATGGGTTGGAACAAAACTCGACATAGTTATTGTTTCGCCAGGTTCATCTATATCAAAATCATGATCGTTGTCGATACCATCATTTTCCTCGGCCAGTGGCCCATCAAGAAACGAAACCCACTCTGCCATTTGCCATGGATGACTAATCGTATCGTCGGGTTCGAAATTATAATGATACATACTGCTATTATCGACATCACATCCAGAATACAAATAGTATCCATTATACCCATTATCAGCCGCCAGGTTGCCATAATCATAAATACCCAAATAAGTGTCATAATAGATCGAATCGGAACGGTTGATAACATCGTAATGGATGAAGTTGCAATTGTTCAAAATCTTCAGGCTGTCGACCGAATTATCATGATTAAAAGCCCATGCACTGGCCTGTATTTCAACGCCCAGTGTCCGGGCATCGGTTACTGTGTTTGGGGCGAAATTATCGTTATACACCCACCACAAAAGCTCGTCGCCTTTCACCTCAGGGTAATCGCCATCGTGTGGATTGTACTGGCCATCGCCATTATGATCGACAAAAGGGGCCAGGTTCCGGCTTATGTTCCCGGTGCCCGATGCCGGCCATTCCAGAATATCTTTTGGGATGTGGTACCAACTTCCTGTTAAAGTGCCTGCATCAAACATTTGATTGAATAGTTCAATTTCGTTCCTCGAAACTGACCATATCCGATCGTACTGAAATACAGTGGCTGTATCTATCATGGCAGTAACCGTATCAAGTGGACCGGGGTAAAAATCACAGCCATAAGTCCTGTGCCGTAAGGTGGATAAATGAAGCTGCTCGTTATTGTCAAAACCACCTATCAGCAAACCAAGGCTTGTTGTCATGGCATAATTCGCAGAATCTTTTGGCCATCTAAGAACTGGGACCTGGGGGTAAATACTAAACAGGTTTCCCCAGGTGTGGTATGGTGCGCTCATATTGTTTACATCAAGGATTTTAAAATCCTTGTATTGATACCGACCATCAATCCCTTTGCCCCAAAGATCCACTTCATCGATATGGACATAAGTAATTGTATCCTTAGAAGGCCCCCGAAACCATACTTCATTCAAATCAGGAAAAGCATTGACCGAAAATGTACCAAATATACCATATAGATACCACAGCTCATCATTAATGGGAACAACAAAACTATTGTTGAATGATTGGAAGTAATTTATCCCATTTGATCCAAAATAAATATAAGAAGGAGAGGTAAGGCTAAAATCTTGCAGGTCGGTATTTGTGTAAAAAGATGCGAATGATGTGAAGGTGCCATTTTTGATATTTCCGGTCCCCTTTTCCCGGTGAACGACCCACAACCTTTGTTCCGGATCGATCCCATAAACCCTGACAATCATTGAATCGGAAAGAAAGATATTCCCATTTGAAAAATGATATAAACCACTTGTGGTCCCTAAATAGCAATCCAGGCCGCTTTGCCCGGCAAAAGAGATGTAATTATACATGAAGTCGAAATTTGTTCCAGGGAATGGATATTGAGTCCATGAACTATCAGAATAGACATACAAGGATGTATCGGTTGCGATATAAACACACCCCTCGTCAACAAAAGTATTTTTATATTGCGATGCATAATTAACCACAAAAGGATAACTGATACTGTCGAAGGCATTGTTGCTGAATTTGTAAATACACTTGGCACCTTTCAGAAATACTTGATTCTGGTTACAGAAGAAAGGGCTTTCTACTTTTGTTTCATCCGGGTTATAATTGCTTATCGAATGATAAATAAAATCCTGGTCGGTCCATGTGGCAAAACCAATAAAATCATACAGGGTGCAATATATGGCTGTGTCCGTTTTAATGAAATCCCTGATACGGCGTTCTTCAAGGGTATCGCCTGCCGCATTTATTGTCGGGACACCATATTTATATACCCCCTGCTGGCCTAATAAAACGGAAGCAAGAGCTATCAAAGTTAAGAGGAAAGTAAATTTTTTCATGGTTTCAGAATCAATTACACAAAGTGAATTTGAATGATATAAATCTGCTACTAAAATAAGAAATATCGCTCTTAAACAAAAATATATAATATGGTGCGATACCTGGGGGGTATAATTTTGCGAGGGTTGTTTCGTAGAGACGCGATTTATCGCGTCTAAACCATTAACGAGACCACATCGGATTGGGGAGACGCGATAAATACAACAACGGTGGACGAATGGATCTGTCCGAGCATCCTGTCATGCTCCCTCAAATAATGGAGACGCGATAAATCGCGTCTCTACCTACCACGAAACCACATCACATCGTTTAGATGCGATAAATCGCGTCCCTTCTTGTCCCGAAACCCAACTACGCTTTATCGTTTAATGGACAGACCCAAAACACAAACGCGAAACCCTCCTACAATAAAGCTTCGGAGGGCAGGCCCGAAACATTTACCCTACGAAGCCTTAGCATAGTGGGGCGAAACCCTACCCTAACAGCTTCCTCATAACCTTCATGTTTTCCTCATTCACAATGTTGTTGGAGGCAGGTGTATATAGAAATTTAAAAGTATCGGCATAGTGTTCGTTTATTTTACCACGGACAATTTTCATGGTACTGTTCATCATGTGATTATCCTCGGTAAACCCTTCTTCCAAAATGGCAACCGACGAGGGCAGCCAACGTTCCGGGAACATGCCCGCAAATTTTCCACCCTGCTTATAGTTGCTAATTTCGGTTTGTATTTCGAGGAGGGCGGCGGCGGCCCCTTCTTCCGATTCCGGTGCAAAGCCTTTCTTTTTCAGGATCCGCTTTAATGCTTCTTTGTTTGTCACTATCAAGCCTACCGTGTAAGGGTCCTGGTTGTTGTGCAACATACATTGGTCGATGCAGGGCGAGTGTTCCACCAGGGTTTCTTCAATTCCTTCGGGGCTATATTTTTCGCCATCGTGGCCAATGAGCAAGCTCTTGAAACGGCCCAACACATAGAGGAAACCATCGGCATCCATAAAGCCCAGGTCGCCGGTATGCAGCCATCCATCTTTTAATGCTTCGGCTGTGGCTTGATCGTTTTTCCAGTAGCCCTTCATCACATTTTCGCCCTTTACCACAATCTCACCTTTTTCGCCAACCGGGAGGGCATTACCTTTATCATCACAAATTTTCAGTTCGAGGTTCTTTACCAAAAACCCCGACGACCCCATTTTGTGCTTGGCCATCGAATTGGACGAAATAATTGGTGCAGCCTCCGACAAACCATAGCCCTGAAACATAGGAATCCCAATGGCATAAAAGAATTTTTGAAGGTCGATATCCAACAAAGCGCCACCTCCAATGAAGAATTTCAATTCGCCCCCAAAATTGTCCCTTATTTTACTGAACAGGATTTTATCGTAGAACGCAAGCTTCAACTTTGTAAAGAAGCTTTTGCCCTTACCTTTATCCCAGCCTAAGCCGTTGTAATCGTAGGCAGTCTCCATTGCCTGGTTGAATATCTTCTCCACTTTTGGCCCTTTGTCGCGGATGCCTTTTTCTATATTTTTTCTGAAATTTTTGGCTAGGGCTGGCACACTAAGCAAAATATTGGGTTTTATTTCTCTTATGTTGATGGGGATATTGCGCAGGGTTTCGTTGGCCGATTTCCCAATCTGGACAGAGGCAATACTCGCCCCCATCCGCATGAAACTATAAATACCTGCTGTGTGGGCAAACGAATGATCGAGGGGCAAAATAAGGAGGGTCCTATAGGATGAAGGGATGTCCATCAAAGTGATGGCTTGTTCCACATTGGCATAATAGTTCAGGTGCGAAAGGATGATCCCCTTAGGGTCGGCAGTAGTTCCCGATGTGTAACAAATATTGGCATTGTCGTTTTCGTCGAGGGCATTTTTAATCCCTGATATCACCTCCGATTTAACGTCTTTTCCAGCCTCTAACAATTGTTTCAATGACAAACCTTTTGGGCCATATTCTTCCCGTTCTTCAAAATAAAGAATTTTCTCGACCTGCGTAAGTTTATCATCTATTTGTTCGATTTTCTTCGATTGATTGCCCGACACAATAATCATCTTGCAACCTGAGTGATTGACCCGGAAATCGATTTCTGAGGATTCTAATTTTACAGAGAGAGGTACATTGATTGCACCGAGGTAAAGTAATGCCAATTCGGTAATTACCCAATAATTGCGGCCTTCCGAAACAAGGGCAACCCGGTCGCCTTTTCGTATTCCAACTGCATGTAAGCCAGCGGCCATTTCATAAACCTTTTCTTTGGTTTCGATATATGACAAGGATTTGTATTCATCGCCAGTTTTCTCCCACAAAAAAGGGTTCGTTTGAAATTTCGTTACGCTATCTTCAAAAAGACGTGGTATTGTCCTCATAATTAAAGTTTTTTTGTTTGATATAGCAAATATAACAAATTATGGAGAGAAAGGATCAAGTTGGTGTACGACTAAATTCACATTAGGTAGAATAGCATTCCATTTTAATTACAGCTTAATGGAGTGATGGAGTGTTGGAGTAGTGGATTAGTGGAGTAGTGGGTGGAGAATTGCCAAATACGCTCCATCACTCCAATACTCCAATTCTTCATCACTCCAGGAAAAATCAATAAAATGGAAAAAAAAACTAAGAAGGAAGGGGATTTGCCGTATACCCCTGTTACTGCCCCTTGCCCTTAATGACAGTCATCACAGTGTATATTAGTATTTTGAAATCGGTGTACAACGACATGCTTTCAATATAGATAATATCGTATTTCAAGCGCTCGATCATTTGATCGACATTTTCGGCGTAGCCAAACTTAACCTGCCCCCATGATGTAATTCCGGGGCGGACTTTCTGCAAGTGGATGTAATGTGGTGCCCGTTTCAAGATCTGGTCGATAAAGAATTGCCGCTCGGGACGTGGGCCAACCAATGACATATCACCAATTATCACATTGTAAAATTGGGGTATCTCGTCTAAGCGCGATTTGCGCATAAACATCCCGAAAGGTGTAATGCGACTATCGTTGCGGCTTGACAATGCAGGTCCCGATTTCTCAGCATCGGTCACCATCGAACGGAACTTGAAAATGGTAAAAGGTTTTCCATAGCGTCCAATTCGGATATGTGAGTAGAATATAGGACCCTTTGAAGTTAGCTTTACCCCCAATGCAAGAAAGATATACATGGGAAGCAAA
The DNA here is from genome assembly GCA_021740905.1 of Bacteroidales bacterium. Lineage (GTDB taxonomy): Bacteria > Bacteroidota > Bacteroidia > Bacteroidales > M50B96 > JAIOYV01. The sequence goes on along the minus strand of JAIOYV010000024.1, from coordinate 64,311 downwards.
ATAATCATGGCAATGCTAGAAATAAGGATGTCGTTTATGCGCTTGATATTTTCCTCCCAGGCAGGCATAAGATCATGCGAAATCTGGATGAGCGGAACCCCATAAAGCGACGACATTTTCACCTTCCCTGTAAGGATATCGTACATATCGGGGATTACCTTTACCACAATATCGAAACCTTCGAGACGGTTTATGATTTTTCCTATTTCGTTGTGCTCATTCGATTCGATGGCCAGTATAACCTCTTCAACTTTTTTTTCTTTGATAATACTTTGCAAATCGTTAAGACTACCCAAGTTTTCAAGATATTTGTCAAGTAGGTACGCCCCCTTGAAATTGACTGGGATAAAACCCACAAACTTGTTGCCCGCCGATTTCTCTTTTTCGGTCATCTCCTTGTAAATAGCCACTGCTTTTCGGTTGCTCCCAAGCATGATGGTATTAAAGCCAATAAGCCGATTGTGGATTTTATGGGTAGTTCGGGTTGTAATTATTAATCGGGGAATATAGGTAAGGAAGAAATGCAGGCCAACCAACACACCAAATGAGACATAGTAGTTTCTGTAGCTGACAATCCAATCGTCCAAAATCAACAAAAAGAAAATAAGGACACCCCCAATAATGGTTACGACAAGTGTAGAACCCAATTCCTTTAGCCTCGACTTGCGATAGATATTTTTGTAGTAGCCGGTGATGTAATAAAAGACTACCCAGAAAATTGGGATCAGGACCAGTGCCTTGTAAAAACTGGGATTGAATTCAACAGGTATCTTATAACCAAAGCGTTGTGGCTCGACAAACAGTTTCCTGAAAATAAAAAACAGGGTCCATGCCGTGGCCGCCGATAATAAATCGGCTACCAGGTATTTGGCTGTATGTAATTTCTTATTCACCAGATTAAACTTTAGATAGTTTTAATAAAATTAGACAAACACTTTCCATAATGACGAGGGTTTCATTTAGAAATGTACCAATTTAATATTGTCAATCAGGATTTCAGCCCTACTTAGAGTATCCGATTTTGTAGCAGCAAAATAAACTGAATAATTATCGGATGTATAATTGGTTGTTGAGATATAAGTCAGGTCTATATATATCTTGTTCCACTTGTCGATGGGATTGATCATCATAACTGGTGCCATGTCTGTATTACCTGGCGAACGGATAATAAGTCCAAATATAAATTGCTGGTTGCATTTATAATCCATCTCAAGATAGAGGGCTGCACTGGGTTCAGGGAAAGTAAATTGGTTGATACTGACAGCTTGAAAATCATCCTTATCGCCTTTCAGGATAATGGATGCCACTGTTGAACCATTTGTTGTGCTGTCGTTGATACCCACATCGCTGATATACGTTGTATCGAGGCTAATGCCAGGGTCTTCAAAATTCTCGAACCAATCGAAAATAGTTTCAGGCATGTATTCGAAGGTAGGCGAAAAAGTGAGAGTTTGTGCCGGGCTTAAAACCGTATCGATCCGTATATTATCGTAGAATGGATATCTTACCCGACTAGCCGCGATACCATTTTTTTTTATGCCTGCCCTAATATATATTTCGGCACTGCCCTCCTGCAAGACAGGAAATTCTGCGGGCAATTCAAAAACCCCTAAAAAATCTCCATTTACCGAAACCCAAACATCCGAAATATTGTGATTATTAGGCCCCTGCGAATAGGAGATTGTACTCAACTTTACAGTATCGACTGCTATGAAAGCGGGGATGCCTTCATCAGGATTAATGTAGTCGCACGAGGAATTGAACAATGATAACAGGAGTAGTGTGAAAGTGATTTGTTTCAACCTGGTCGAAGTGAAAATTTTATGCTTGCTAATTGCCATGCAATATGTTGTTATTCTTACTAAATCGGTGCAAAAATAACAAAATGAATGAGGGCAATACAGAAAGATTGCAAATTAATTGGCAGGTGACAAGTTCCACTCAATTGAAGGATGAGTGACCAGGGGGAAAAAGTGATAGAACGATGGAGTGATGAAACGATGAAATAGTCGAGTATTGGAGTAATGGAAAAAGGAATTAAATCAGTTCCATAAATGGATTGTTCAGCGCTCTTGCCTTTATAACGAAGGAATATTATTGCCCATAATATCAAGGACTTTCTGTGCCACATCAAGTGCGTAAAATCCCTCTTCGATGGTAACAACAGGGGGTTCGTTGTTGACAATAGAGTTGTAAAAACAGCGCAATTCCTCTTGTATGGCGTTGGTTTGGATTATGGCTGGTCTTTCGATTACAACACCTTTTATATTATTATCATCACCCGTATTTATGGTCAATACTGGTTTCTTTTCTCCCGGATCGTAGCTTCGCAGGTGAAACAACTCCGCATCCTTGTTCAGGAAATCGACTGAAATATAGGTGTCGCGTTGGAAAATCCGGGACTTCCGCATCTTGTTCAGAGAAATACGGCTGGCCGTAAGGTTGGCCACGGCACCGTTTTCAAATTCCAGGCGTGCGTTGGCAATATCGGGTGTATCGCTGATTACTGGAACGCCACTCGCCGAAATTTTACGAATGTGAGACGGAACAATGCTTAAAACGATATCGATATCATGAATCATTAAATCCAACACTACAGGAACATCCGTCCCTCGGGGATTGTATTGCCCCAATCGGTGAGTCTCGATAAACATCGGGTTTTGGATATAAGGTAAGGCAGCCAGAAAGCCAGGGTTGAAACGCTCTACATGCCCCGATTGAGCCACAATATTGGCCTCGTTGGTAAGCTTTACCAATTGGGTTGCTTCTTCGATTGAAAAGGTAATTGGCTTCTCGATAAATAAGTGTTTCGATTTTTTGATGGCCGGGACAGCATACTCAAAATGCGATGTGGTAGGGGTAACGATATCTATGGCATCCACAGCATCGAGCAATGTTTCAGCCGATGGAAAAGCCTTGATCCCAAATTCAGCAACGGTTTGCTGAACAACAGCGGGGTCGCTATCATAAAATCCGACCAACTCGAAACCACTAATTTGCTTTATCAGACGGATATGAATCTTCCCAAGAAACCCTGCGCCCAATACACCAATTCTCACCATTGCATCTTCATTTTGCTGCAAAAATATATTTTTTGATTGGTTAAATAGCTTTTTGGAGATTAACTTATTAACTATTTGTGGTTAATAAGCTTCACTGTTATTTTCAGATTGTCATTTGCTTCGCGTCATTCAATCGTCATTCGCTTTGCGTCATTAGGTTGTCATTCGCTACGCTGTCATTCAATTGTCATTGGCTGCGCTGTCATTCAATTGTCATTGGCTGCGCTGTCATTTAATTGTCATTCGCTGTGCGTCATTAGGTTGTCATTCGCTGTGCTGTCATTCGATTGTCATTCGCTGCGCTGTCATTCAATCATCATTCGCTGCGCTGTCATTCGATAGTCATTTGCTTTGCGTTATTGATCGCCATGTACTTAACTCACTACAAATTAATGACTACTTAATGACAATCGAATGACTACCGAATGACCATTGAATGACAACTTAATGACAACTTAATGACAGCGAAGCGAATGACACCGAAGCGAAATGACTATTGGGTGATGTTTTTCCTAATAACCAACCCCACATCCATTACCCCCGGCAATGGGTCGATGGGATTCGTGTGGCTAATCCTAAACGTCTGGGTGCCTTTTTCTTTAAACCTGAAATCATCAATGGCCAATATTTCCAGGTCGCAATAATCGCCGGCACACTCGCTGAGGTATTTGTTGTTTTCGTCAATCACATTCACAAGAATTGGGACTGAAGCAATCTCTCCCGAAGGAGAAACGGTGCTTAATATCAACTCAATTTCTTTGTAAGGAAAGCCATAGATATGCCGCACAGCAACATAAATGTCGTAACTAAGGCTAATGTCGTCGATATTGGTTTTAAACTCAACAGATTCCTTCTTCTCCCATTCGTAATTGCCGAAATCGGGACTATGCTTTTCATACACCTTTCCCTGATCGCAAGCCATTAGGCCAATCAACCCGGTCGTCAATAATATTGTAAATATCCTTTTCATATTCATCTTTTATATCTTTATGTCAAAGATAGCCGATTTTCAAAAACAAATTTCAAACGGTCTCAAAATGCTTAGATTTTGGTACTTTTGCCTTGTTTTTAACTATTTATTTGAGAATGAACTTAACTGAACTTACAGCCATTTCGCCTATTGATGGCCGATATAGAAATAAAACCGATGAGCTTTCGCCTTATTTTTCGGAATATGGCCTCATTAAATACAGGGTACAGGTGGAGGTGGAATATTTCGTGGCACTTTGCCGGATCCCTCTGCCCCAATTAAGTGGTTTCAAACCCGACGATTTTCAGCATCTGCGCGACATATATCGGCTGTTTTCGGTGGATGATGCAAAGCGGATAAAGGACATTGAAAAAGTGACCAACCACGATGTAAAGGCAGTGGAATATTTTCTGAAAGAAAAGTTTGATGAACGTGGCTGGCAGAAGTTTAAGGAATTTATCCACTTTGGGCTTACCTCGCAGGACATCAACAACACGGCCACGCCAATGTCGATCCGTGATGCACTGATCGAAGAGTTTTATCCCCTTCTCGACAAATTAGTTCAAAAACTGGTTTCGCTGGCCGGCGAGTGGGAAAACATCCCCATGCTGGCGCGCACGCACGGGCAACCAGCCTCCCCCACCCGACTTGGCAAAGAAATAAATGTGTTTGTCGAACGTATCCTGAAACAGGTTTCGATGGTGCAAATCGTGCCATACTCTGCAAAATTCGGTGGGGCTACCGGAAATTTCAATGCCCACCATGTGGCCTACCCAAAAATAAACTGGGTCGAATTTGCTAATATTTTCCTCGATACCAGCCTGGGCCTCGACCGGTCGCAAACCACCACCCAGATTGAACACTACGATAACCTGGCAGCCCTGTTCGATGGGTTGAAACGGATCAACACTATCTTGTTGGATATGTCGCGCGATATGTGGACCTACATTTCGATGGACTATTTCAAGCAAAAAATAAAGAAGGGTGAGGTTGGATCGTCGGCCATGCCCCACAAAGTGAACCCTATCGACTTCGAAAATGCCGAAGGAAACCTGGGTATTGCCAATGCCCTGTTCGAGCATTTGTCGGCCAAACTGCCCATCAGCCGCTTGCAGCGCGACCTCACCGATTCGACTGTATTGCGCAACGTAGGGATGCCCATCGGGCATAGCATGATCGCACTCAAATCGTTGTTGAAGGGATTTGACAAAATCCTGTTGAACGAAACCAAACTAAACCACGACCTCGAACAAAACTGGATGGTTGTAGCTGAAGGGATCCAAACAATCCTTCGCCGCGAAAATTATCCAAACCCTTATGAAATGCTGAAAGAATTGACCCGCACCAACACTCAGATAAATGCCTCCACGATTGCCCGTTTTATTGATTTGCTCGACGTAAGCGATGCCATTAAAGAGGAGCTTCGACAAATAACACCACAAAATTACACAGGGATTTAAGCATGAAAAACAAATTACGCCTTTTAATACTATCTCTATTTTTCCTTCCAATAGCTTTGCAGGCCCAGGTTTTTGATGGGGCAAACTATCGTGGATTACTTAGTTTGAAACCGGGACAGTCGGAGCTTTTTGTAAATGGCTACTTTTATACATCATCGAATTCGCTCAACATCAACTTCCTCAACGCCTTGTACGATGGTGACTTTATCGATGAAGACCTAAAGAAATCGGTAAAACTAAATGGCGACAATTATTTTGGGGCCGAAACCGGTTACAATCTCCAATACCGTTTTCGGTGCGACAGCCTTTTGAAAATCGCCAATTCGACCCTGAGCTTCTCACTATCGAACAACTACTTTTCCGATATGGCTTTCAACGATGATTATTTTACCCTCCTATTTTATGGGAATTCAGCCATAGCCCAAGCCGACCTGTCGGGATTCGATTTTTCCTACCTGAACTACCAGAAATTCACCCTGGGATTTTCAAAAACATTCGAGACCAATAAATTAAACATCACCACAGGTATTGGCCTATCGGCCTTGAAAGGGCAAAAGTTCTATTCCATGGAAATAAACGAAGGGCATTTCAACACCATTGGCCAGGGCATTTCGGTAGATGCTGCTATGGATTACGAATTCCATAGCTCCGACACAGCCAATTTCGATTTTAACGATTTTAACGGAAGTGGTTTTGCCACTAATTTTCTTTTAGCTTTTGAAGGAAAAAAATCGGGCAATGTGCTGTATGCAGAATTGTTAGATCTTGGTTCGATAAAATGGAACGACCAATCGCTCGAAGTAGCTGCCGACACATCATTTGCTTTTGATGGGCAGGACATCGACAATTTGCTGGACTATTCGTTTACCAGCTTTTCGGAATTGAATGAAGACAGCCTACGCGAGGATTTTTATTATTCAAAAACGAAAAAGTCGGAAACGACCACCCGGCTGCCTGCAAAGCTGGGTTTGTATTATATGTTCCATGTCAATCAAATCAATACCCAAATTCTAATGGGCGGGCAAACTTTCCTAAACTCAAATATGCCGACCCCATATTTCTTTGTTCGGGTTAAGCCAAGGTTTAAAGGAGAATTTTCACCAATCGTTCAATTTGCTTATGGCGGCTATACTGGTCCACAAATCGGACTGGGTCTCGAAAAGACTTTCTTCAAACGATTAAAACTTCACATTTTCTCGAGCCATTTGCCCGGGTTTATCAATCCTGAAAACAATTATTCCCAGCATGTGCGTGTTTCGCTTGCTTACCGGTTTGGGGAGGTGTAGTGGAGAATGGAGTGATGGTGAATGGAGTGAAGAAGCGATGGAGTGATGGGGTAATGGAGTCCTACGTAAAAGCTTCGGCGGATAAATGATAGTATTCAAAAGTGAAATCTGTTCTATCTCTCAATATCAAAAATCGGTAATCCTTGTTCTGAGAATGAAATTCATTCATCATTTTATTTTTACTTATGAGTCACTCCGAAAAGTCAAATTTAGCCACAAAGGCACAAAAACACGAAGAATTCACTAAGAATAAAGTCGTAATAGCAAGCCCTTTGTGAAACTTTGTGACTTGGTGTCTTTGTGGCAAATTTTTGTTTTGGAAATGTGGGAGTGGATACATTTATTGAGAAAAAGTATCTATCCATAAAATTTCTGTTTCCAAAAGCGGATAAAATTATACGCACACTAAGTTTTACAAATGGCTTGCTACGACGATTTCATACTTCACAAATTAATCCTTGAAGGATACTTCCATTTCCCCTATATTTGCGCCTCACAAATTTAAACTCAGAATATGAAACCAACATTAGTTATACTGGCCGCAGGGCTTGGCAGCCGCTACGGAGGCTTGAAACAAATGGACAAATTCGGCCCTTCCGGCGAAACCATCATCGAATATTCGATTTACGATGCTATCCGTGCAGGATTTGGGAAAGTAGTGTTCGTGATTCGCGAAAGCATGGAGGCCGACCTAAAAGAAACCATCATCAAAAAAATTGAGGGTAAGATTGAGACCGCCTGTGCCTTTCAGAAATTAGACGATTTACCCGAAGGCTTCAGTGTACCCGAAGGCCGCGAAAAACCCTGGGGCACTGCACATGCCATCCTTGCCGCACGCAATGAAGTGCACGAATCCTTTGCCGTTATCAATGCTGATGATTTTTATGGGCAGGATTCTTACAAGGTAATGGCCGATTATTTTCAAACGAGCAACACGGTGGGTAACGAATGTGCAATGGTAGGCTTCGAACTGAAAAAAACGGTGACCGAACATGGCACGGTATCACGTGGGGTTTGTTCGATGGATAACAATTCTTTCCTCGTCGACATTGTTGAGCGGACAAAAATCAGCAAAAATGGAAATACCTTTTTTTATGAAGAAGGTGATGTGCAATTCCCACTCACAGGAAATGAGCCTGTCTCGATGAATTTCTGGGGTTTTCAGGCCAATGCCATGGATAAATTGAATGAAGATTTCAAAGTGTTTCTTTCTGAGAAAATCAATGTGCCCAAATCGGAATTCTTTATTCCCTGGGCGGTAAACCAATGGATCAATTCAGGGGAATCGAAAGCCAGGGTTTTGTCTGGAAAATCAAAATGGTTTGGCGTAACCTATCAGGAAGACAAGGAGTTTGTAAAGAAAAGTTTGACAGAACTTATCGGGACCGGAAAGTACTCGGCAAATCTTTGGGGTTGATTGAGATTGCCTTTCTTCGCTTAAATTTTGATAAGTAAAATTGAATGAGATTGGATATAATGTACTAAACAACAACATCTTACAATTGCATTAAATAAAAGGAAAGCATGAACAACGATGATCCATATTTAGAACTTATTGATGAGCAATGGCCGAATATTGTGATGATGTATGAGGCTTTTGGGGTCAAGAAGCCAATCATAGAATTTAATGTTGCTGACAATAAAATATACTCTTATCCGGCAATTGATTACGTCCAAGCTTTAAGCTCGCCCGCAAGGGACCGGACAATGATACAATACAAAGAAGCAACAAGGAATAATCGATTCATATTGTTTGTGAAGGATGCTATACATCAAAAACTAAGGTCGTATACTTTTGATTTACCCTCGAATCAAGAATGAAAATTTGCCTACTGATTTTCATCAAAGATAAGGGCATTTTTCATATTTGCTGCAAAGTAGTTTACAATTTACTTTCAATTCTAAAAAAAGTGTAAACGGAGAAATGAAAAATGCCAGAATAAGCAATTAACTTATCTGCCCCCAATCCACTTCTTTTCTGTTCATTTCCTTGATGCGGCTGTTTAATAATGTATTGATAGGTTTCGCCAAATCCGGGTCGTGGTTTAAGATGGCATCAGCGGCATCGCGGGCCAATTGCAGGATTTGGCCATCCTGTCCGAGGCTGGCAATTTTCAGATCGAAAGGGATGCCACTTTGCTGGGTGCCTTCGATATCGCCGGGGCCGCGCATTTTAAGATCGGCTTCCGAAATTTCAAATCCATCGGTGGTTTGTGTCATCAGCTCGATGCGGCGCCGACCTTCTATTGAAAGTTTATAGGATGTCATCAGTATACAGTAACTCTGTTCGGCGCCCCGGCCAACCCTTCCCCGTAATTGGTGCAATTGGGACAGGCCGAAACGCTCGGCACTTTCAATCACCATAATACTGGCATTGGGCACATCCACTCCCACTTCAATTACAGTGGTAGCTACCATAATTTGGGTTTGCCCTTCCACAAAACGTTTCATCTCCAAATCCTTGGCATCTTGTTTCATCTTTCCATGCACGATGCTCACCTGATAATTGGGAGGAGGAAAGGCTTGGACAATACTTTCGTAGCCGTCCTCTAGGTCTTTGTAATCCATCTTCTCCGATTCCTTGATGAGTGGATACACGATATATACTTGTCGACCGGCAGCAATTTGACGGCGCATAAAACCGAATACCTCCAATCGTTTCGAATCGTAATAATGACTTGTTTTTATAGGCTTTCGCCCGGGTGGCAGTTCGTCAATTACCGAAACCTCCAGATCGCCATAAACCGTCATGGCTAGCGTGCGAGGAATGGGCGTAGCTGTCATTACCAGCACGTGGGGCGGATTTTCGTTCTTTTTCCAGAGGCGGGCGCGTTGGGCCACCCCAAAACGGTGCTGTTCGTCGATCACCACAAAGCCCAGATTTTTAAACTGAACAACATCTTCGAGTAAGGCATGGGTACCAATCAAAATTTGAAGCGAGCCATCCAACAAGGCTGCATGGATAAAATCGCGTTGTTTCTTTTTGGTTGATCCGGTGAGCAATGCAATTTGAATATCCATATCATCCAGAAAATTATAGATAGAATCGAAATGTTGTTTGGCCAGAATTTCGGTTGGTGCCATCAGGCAGGCCTGGTAGCCATTGTCGAGGGCGATTAACATGCACATCAAGGCAACCAGGGTTTTTCCACTGCCCACATCGCCCTGAAGCAAGCGGTTCATTTGTTTGCCCGATCCAATATCTGCGCGGATTTCACGGATCACCCTTTTTTGCGCCCCTGTCAATTCAAATGGAAGGTTGTTTTTGTAAAACTGGTTCAGGTATTCGCCCACTTTCTCGAACACAAAACCATGAGTTTGTACCTGCCTCAGTTTCTTCTGAAAAATTATGTTGAGCTGGATGAAAAAAAGTTCCTCGTATTTTAGCCTGAACCTTGCTTTTTCGAGTTGTTGTGAATTGTCGGGAAAATGAACCGCAACAAGGGCATCCTTCAGCGACATCAACTTAAATTTATTCCGAAGATAGGCTGGCAGGTTTTCCACTATTTCGTCCTGAACCAGGGGCACCAAAACCTGCATCAACCTGAAAATTGCTTTCGATGGCAGGAAATTGTTTTTCATTTTCTCTGTCGTCGGGTAGTGTGCTTCAAGGTTCGCATTCAACGACTTGTCAATAGAAGCTGCTTCTTCGATTTCGGGGTGGACCAAGTTCATCTTCCGGTTAAAAATGCTGGGTTTCCCAAACACAATGTACTCCACGCCGGGCTTCAGCCGTTCCTTCACCCATTTAATGCCTTTAAACCACAGCAACTCGATGCTTCCGGTGCCATCTGAAAAATGAGCCACAAAACGCGATTTGTGTTTCTCCCCGGCCAACTCGAAACGGTTTATCTTGCCTCTGAGTTGAATATAGGTTTCGGTGGAATCAATTTCCGCAATGGTATAAAACTTCGACCTGTCGACGTACTTATATGGAAAATGGTATAACAAATCGCGGTAGCGAAAAATGGACAGTTCCTTGTTGAGCAACTCCGCTTTTTTAGGCCCTACGCCGGGAAGAAATTTTATGTCTGTATCTAAAATCAATACTTTTTCTTTTGAAAACAAAGATGGGATAGAAACTTTGTAGATGCAAATAGAGTTATTCACAAACTCGATCAGCTACTTCAAACCTAAATGAAGTACTGGTTTAATTATTCTGAAATATCAACTTCATGGATAAAATGATAATGCTCTTTCAAATCCACAATATTACTGTCTTCTGGAAAAGCCAGCAGGAGTTTATCAATCAGTTGAACCGCTTCTTTACAATTCTCCTTTTCTCTTTCGCAACAATATGTATATGTCCGTGCCAGACGAAAACTGGCATCATAATCATTCGGAAAAACTTCAAGTGCCTTTTTATATTGAAATATAGCATTGTGCCACTGTCCTTGTGTAAACCATCTATCGCCATCAGAAATAAAAAAATCAAAATCCAGTTTCTTCTTTAGTTGAATATCATTTTCCATTTCAAGCATATTCTCTTCTGTAGGTTTTCTTGTAGCATTATTATAGGTATTTAACAATATGATTAAAAGAACAAGTGTTGTACTTACTACTAACAAAAAGGCCAATCGGAATTTCCTCTGATCCTCCCTCGCGACTATACGAATTTTGTCAAGTTGCTCCTTTGTCGCACTAACAATTCGGATTTTTCCTTTTGAAGTTGGAAAATCATCATTATTCAAATTCAAAAAAGATTTCTCCTTTTTAAACATACTTTTCTTACGCAACATTGCCTTATTGTTGCGTAAGCGAATAATCATGTCTAATATATGGCCAGCACCTCCTCCAAACATAACTTCATACTTATCCGATTCAAATCTCAAAAATAGTAAATATTTCAAGGTAATATTTGGTATTTCAAATTCAGTCTCCTTCAATTGATTATTTTTAGCCCTCTTAAAATTTAGAAATGAAACACATCATATTAACAGTAGTCTGTCTTTTGCCTTTTTTTGTTGAAGGCCAACAACAAATACCCCCACATCCTAACAACTATGTTTGTTATGTGGCCGTTGACGACATCCAAATTGATGGTTTCTTAAATGAGAATAGTTGGCAGGCGGCCCAATGGACTGATAATTTTATGGACATTGAAGGCCCTGCAAAAGAAAAGCCCACCTATCAAACTAAAGTAAAAATACTTTGGGACAGCGAATACTTGTACCTGGCAGCCTATCTACAAGAAACCCATATCTGGGCTACGCTTACCGAGAGGGAAAGCATCATATATTTCGACAATGATTTCGAGATTTTCATCGATCCCGTTCCAGATAACCACCATTATGCTGAAATTGAAATCAATGCTTTTGGGACCATCATGGATCTTTTGTTGGCCCGCCCTTATCGGAATTATGTTGTGCCTTCTTTTGGCTGGGATTGCAAGGGGTTGAAAAAAGCCATTCAAATTCAAGGAACAATTAACAATCCAAATGAAAGAGACACTTCCTGGACTATCGAAATGGCCATCCCCTTAAAATCGATTTCCGATTTAGTGAACCTCAGGGTTTTGCCCAAAGCTGGTGACCAATGGCGAATTAATTTTAGCCGGGTGCAATGGGACACAAAAATTGTTGAAGGGAAATATGTAAAGGTGGATAGCCCCGAGCATAACTGGGTGTGGTCGCCGCAATGGGCTATCAACATGCACCGACCGGAATATTGGGGCTACTTGCAATTTTCAGCCATCGAAGTGGGAAAGGGCAAGGAGAGTTTCAAGCCCGATCCAATCTGGAAAGAGAAAATGCAGATCATGGCAGTTTACGAGGCTGAAGAAATTTTCAGGGAAGAAAAAGGGAAGTATACTTCTTCCCTTAAAGATCTATCAACGCCTTATTTTATTGACGATTCAAAAATTAAAATCGAAGCTGGCAGCAGGCAATTCACGGTTTTTTACGATTTGGGGAATTCTATCCTTATGGTTGATAATACGAGCAAATTATGGCTAGAAGAAAAGTAGGAATATTTATTTTAATGGGCATTTGCATACTGCTATGGTCATGCGGAAATCAAAAGAAAGAATCGCCCAAACTTTGGGCTTGGTCACACGCGCATACAAATTATTCAGATCATCAATGGGACAGCTTGTTTGCGAAAATGGCCGATCACAGAATATATGGGCTATTGCTTTCCGCTGATTCAGCCACATTGATCCGGGTAATCCCCTTGTCCGAAAAACACCACATCGATGTACATGCCTGGATGTGGGCAATGAACCGGGGCGAGGCACCCAAAGATTGGCTCAGTGTAAATGCCCTGGGGCAATCGCTGGCCGACAAAAAAGCCTACGTTGATTATTACAAATTTATGTGCCCCGCCCTGCCGGAAGTGCGTGAGTACATAAAGTCGAAGGTTCGGGGATTGACTCAAATTGAAGGATTAAAAGGTGTGCACCTGGATTACATCCGCTACGTAGATGTATTCCTTCCTGTCGGCCTTCAACCGAATTATGGGCTGAAACAGGATTCCATCATGCCCCAATTCGATTATGGTTATCATCCGTTTATGAGGGAAAATTTCAAACAAAAATTTGGAAAGAATCCGTACGATTTGCCTGATATGTACACCAATCCCGACTGGTTGCAATTTCGCCTTGACCAGGTGACGGAAGTGGTAAATTCCCTGCCGGAAATCACCCATGCAAAAAATATGGAATTGACTGCAGCTGTATTTCCCGAACCTGAAATGTCGGTGAGGATGGTTCGGCAGGAATGGAGCAAGTGGAACCTGGATGCATACTTCCCAATGGTATATTACAATTTTTACAACGAAGGCCCTGATTGGGTAGGTGAAACGATTTCGAAATGTGTGAAAAAACTTCCCGGCAGGAAAATATATTGCGGCCTATATGTGCCTGGAATTCCTACTGAAGAAGAATTCAAACGAACGATAAATTCAGCAATGGAAAACGGCGCAAGCGGCATTGCCCTTTTTGAGATTGGATCACTTAAAGAATTTCATTGGAAGATATTGAGAGAAATTGCTTTTGATTCAACCCAATAAAAATAGCCTACTTTGCTGGCAACGAAAAGTAAAACCTACTGCCTTGCCCTTCTTGGCTTTCAACCCAAAGCTTGCCCTGGTTTAGTTCCACTAACTCCTTGCAAAGTTTTAGCCCCATGCCCGTCCCCATTTCTCTTTCGGTTCCCGGCATCACAAATTTCTCTTCAATTTTAAACAATTTTTGCTGATCATCTCCCGAAATCCCTACCCCTGTATCTTCCACACAAATATGAACCTCGGAATTTCCTGGAGAAGACACTGAAACAGAAACCCGTCCCCCGCGTGGTGTAAATTTGATCCCATTCGAAACCAGGTTTCTTAATACGGTGGATGTGATGTTTTTATCGGCACGTACAAAATGCCCAGCTTGAATTGTCGATTGAATATCTATTTTTTTCGACTTGCTTGAAAATTCAGATATGGATAGCACATCGCTCACTACATCGAACAAATCGAAAACCTCTGGCTCAATCGACAGTTGCCCCGATTGGGCCCTTGTCCAGGTGAGCAAGTCCTCGATAAGCCCGTAGGTAAGTTTGGTAGTCTCATGTAATTGCCCGATAAAAAGCTTCCTTTCATCGTCGTCGAAATCATCATAACTTGATTGGAGCAAAGAGGCAAAGCCCAAAATACTGTTGAACGGACTCTTTAGGTCGTGGGATATTATGCTAAAAAAGCTATCCTTGGTTTTATTCGTGAGTTTCAACTTTTGCTGCGACTCTTTCAGGCTCCGCTCAATTTCTTTTTGATGGCTGATGTTTGTCGAAATATTGGCAATAAAATGGCCATTCTCCTTATTGCCCCCAATGATAAAGAAATTTTCGATGGTTGGGATGTGCCTGCCACTGCGCGAAATCCTTTCCAATTCTCCAGTCCACTGCCCATTTTGGGTAAGCTCAGGAAAAATTTCGTTGTATAAAAGTTCCTGGATATGGCCTGGAAATGAAAGCCCTATTTTCTTGCCCTCGAGTTTATCGCCCGAACCTTCGTTAATCATTTCATGAAGAGTGGGGTTTACATAAAAAATTTGCTTTTCCTTATCAGCAATACAAAATCCCTGTCCCGAAGCCTCGGCCAATTCTTTGAACACCAAAAGTTGGTCCTCGTTATGTTTAAAGTCTGTGATATCAAGAATTACCCCCAGAATACCACCAACTACATCCGTATCAGTCCATAACACATCTTTATAAAATCGGACATGCCGCACGGATCCATCGTTCAATATTATTTTCCCTTCATAAATCTGTAGCTTTTTCTCACGGAATAGTTCTTCATCCTTATTCCTGTATATATCGGCCAGTTCGAAAGGTGCTACATCATACACTGTATGACCAATCACTTCTTCTCTGGATTTCCCAATAAATTGGAGAAAGGCAGGATTGCAATCACGGTATACACCTTCCCTATCTTTAAAAAACATGGGGTTAGGGATCGTACTTTTCAAAAGCAAATTGAATTTATTCTGAACTTCCAATTGGGAATAGGTTCGTGCATTCTCGAAAGCTATGGCAATATAGGCAGCAAGGTTTTGAAGATAGTTGACATGAAATTCCTGGTACGCATTTTTTTTCAGGCTCTGGACAGTGATTACACCGATCTTCTTTTCCTTATAATTCAAGGGGAGATAAATCATCGACCCCACCAGGCCTCCGGCACGAGGCTTGGGTGTTTTTTTCAAATACTTTTTCGATTCTTCGAGATAATTATAAATAATAATCTCCTTTTGAGAATTAAAACAGAGAGAAGCCAGGTGGTTGCTGTCGCCAAGATCGTAGTTGAAATAGGGCAATTCCTGGTTATTTTCCATGGCACCGGAAAAATCAAGCCTGTTTTCTGCTGCATTGTACAAGCCAATGGCAAACACATCGGTGTCCATTAAATTACGGAGGCTATGATATACAATGGCAATAATTTCTTCCACATTCAATTTTGCAGTAATACTTTTGCCAATATCGCTAAGCGATTTAACATCATCGAACGATTTCTGGATAATATTATTCTTTTCAGAAAGCTCCTCGTTTGCCCTGCGCTTTAAGATGTATATCCGGGTTGTTAAAAACACAAGCAACAACACAATCAATAGGGCAGCGGTGAGCACATGGACAAAGAACAATTGCCTGTCGCTTTTGTGAAGAGCGTCAGCATCCTTTTCCTTTTGTTGTTTCTCGAATTGATATTGCAGTTCAATACGTGCGCGCTCTTTGATATTTTTTTCACTGCTGATGCTGTCGTACATTTCTTTAAACAATACCTGCATACCAAAAGCATGCTCGAAATCGGATCCAAGTTCATAAATTTGTGCAAGCAATTCAGCCGCATCACGAATAATAATGGGGAAGCCTATTTCGCGGGCTATCGCTAGCGATACAGTCAAATTCTCTTTTGCTTCTTCTAATTGATTTTTTTTCAATAGGCACCGGCCAATCCACAAATAATTGAGGGCCTGGTTTTGCCTGTCATTTTTTTCAATATTTAACTCCAGGGCATTCGAAAAATAATTCAGGGCATTGTCAATTTCGCCTTTATTATAATTCAAGACAGCAATATTTGCTAAAACCAGGGCACGGCCATGCTCATCTTCAATATTCTTATATTTTCGCAAAGCGAGGAAGTAATAATCGAGTGCCTGGTTGTACTTTCCAACAGCCTCGTTGATCAAACCCAGATTGTTGGCAACAAAAGCATAAGCAACCGGGTCGTCGGTTTTTTCGACAGCGTGGAGAGCCTGAGTGAAATACGGCAAAGCCGATTCGTTTTCGCCCAAACTTCGAAACAAATTTCCAATTAATAATGAAATGGTCACCTGGTTCTCGACATCGCCGTTCGACTCATAAAAACCCAAGGCTTTCAGGAAATATTCCAGTGCCTGGTTCAGTTCGCCCCTGGCCTCGAACAATGCAGCAATCCTCCGTTGGCCTTCACTAAGGCTTTCTCCATCGCTCAATAATTCGTACTGGCTAATGGCTTTTGTATAATAGTCGATGGATAGAATATTCTTGCCTTCAATCTGATAAATTTCAGCTTTTACGAAATAAGCATCGGCCAGGCCCTTGTTGTTATTGTCGGATTGTGCAATTTGAATAGCATCATCCAATGCCGAATAAGCTTTTGCGTTATCATGCAACTGATATTGCCTTGCTAATTCGATGAGGTGTTCAACTTTTTTTCGGCTGTTTTTGCTTGCATTAACCTCGCTTATCAAACTGTCGATGCTTTGATTGCTGGCCGCCAACACCAACATCATAACATGCAGAAAAACAATTGTCAATATCGATTTAAGTTGAGTCATCTCTTTCAAATGTTGAAGCCTGATATTTCAATCCAAAACTACGACAAAAAAACTTAACGGCATGGATTACCAATTTGTTGCCGTGCTTCTAATCAAGGTTTTTCAAAGAATATATAGCTGATTTCAAATTTCGAAGAGCTTTCTCCAACACCTCCATCGGACAAGCCACATTCATTCTGGTAAATCCCTCCCCACCAGGGCCAAACATAGCACCATCGCTGAGGGCAAGTCCTGCATCATGGACCAAAAACCGGTTCAACTCTTTCGCATCCATTCCCAGTTTACGGCAATCTAACCAAACCATATAGGTTGCCTCTGGCTTTATGACTTTAATCCCGGGGATTTGGTTGCAGATAAAATCTGTTGTAAACTGAATATTCCTTTGCAGATAGACCAGCAATTGCCCCAACCATTCCTCCCCCATTGTATAGGCTGTTTCGAAAGCAATATTACCAAATATGTTCCCCATGCCCACATGAATGGTCGAAAGAACCTTTTCGTATTTCTTTCTTAGCTTTTCATTCGAAATAATCATAGCCGAAGTTGAAAACCCGGCCAGGTTGAATGTCTTGCTGGGAGCCATTGTGGTAATTGTCCTGTCGGCAATTTCGGCAGACAATGATGCCATGGGGATATGTCGGTAAGGTGAAAATATCAGGTCGGAATGGATTTCGTCCGACAGGATTAACATATCGTATTTTTCAGCAATAGTTCCCAGTTCCATCAACTCCTCCTTGCCCCAAACCATTCCTCCAGGATTGTGCGGATGACTGATGATAATCATTTTTGCACCCTCGGATGCTTTTTTTTCAAGATCGTCGAAATCCATGAAATAGCGACCCTCTTTCAATATTAATTGGTTATGAACAAGCTCCCGGCCATTTTCGCGCACGACCGAAAAAAATGGAAAATAGACCGGGGGCTGGACAATGACTTTATCGCCCGGATCGGTAAATGCCAACACCGACATGGAACACGCCGGCACCACTCCCGGGCTAAAACTCACCCAATCGGGTTGAATTTCCCATCCGTGGCGCTTCTTCACCCATTGAACCAGGGAATTGTTGAACGAGTCGGGCCTTTTGGTATAACCAAATATTTCGTGGTCGAGCCTCTTCTTTAAGGCTTCGACTATAAAATCGGGGGTATGAAAATCCATATCGGCCACCCACATTGGAATAGCATCCTTGTTCCCGAAAATTTCACTCAGGGCATCGTACTTAAAAGCGTTT
The DNA here is from genome assembly GCA_021740905.1 of Bacteroidales bacterium. Taxonomy (GTDB): domain Bacteria; phylum Bacteroidota; class Bacteroidia; order Bacteroidales; family M50B96; genus JAIOYV01. The sequence goes on along the minus strand of JAIOYV010000024.1, from coordinate 46,004 downwards.
GTGTTTTCTCTTGGTATAAGTTGGTCAAAATTGTATGTCATTCTTTTTGTTCTTTTGGATAATCAGCAAATAGGGAATTGAGTAATTAAGGATGAATTATTATTACAACTCAATTACCGAATTACTTACTCCCCTTAATTACCTAATTCCTCAATTTCTAAATCACCTTCTTTGCTAACAAACTGGTCCAATATCTTTTCCTCGATATCGAACAAAGGTGCGTTCACCTCAAAAAGTGCAGTGTCTTCGCATTTATAAATAATGGAAGGGAACTTTTTGATAAGCGGGTAATCATGAGTGGCTATTATTATTGCCCTGCCGGTATGGCTAATTTCGATCAATAATCTGAGGATTTCTTCCGAGGTGGCCGGGTCGAGGTTTCCGGTAGGTTCGTCAGCGAGGATAATTTCCGGGTCGTTCAATAAGGCCCTGGCAATCACCACCCGCTGTTGCTCGCCTCCAGACAATTCGTGGGGCATTTTTAAGATTTTACTTTCCATGTGCACTTTTTCCAACACCTCGTTGATCCGTTGGCTTATCTCTTTCGATTTTGTCCAGCCGGTCGATTTCAACACAAATTGAAGATTCTCGAACACATTTCGGTCAGAGAGGATTTGAAAATCCTGAAACACGATGCCTAGTTTTCTTCTCAGGTAAGGGAGTTTTTTCCTTTTGATATTTTTCAGGTCGAAACCGGCTATGGTCCCATCTCCCACCTTCAATGGAAGTTCGGCATAAAGGGTTTTCAATATACTTGATTTGCCACTGCCTACTTTCCCAACCAGGTATACCAAATCGCCTTTGCATACCTTTAGGTTTACGTTTGAAAGGATCAACTGATCCTTCTGAAAGATGGCGGCTTTGCGCAATTCAACTACTGTATCTAATGACATTTTACGGTATTTTTCTTTTTATCCTTATTACTTGCTGCAGTTTAAAATCCGCCGCAATTTCACTTTTGCACAAAGATGAAAATTTTACAGCTAAAAGCATGAGGCGGTTGGTTTCTTTTTAAATGATTGGTTTGGAATGGGCATTTTTTAGTTGGCAGTAGGCAGTCCGCAGTAGACAGCTCTCAGTCGGCAGTTGGCATTCAGTTGGCGGTCATTAGGCAATAGTAGAGACGCGATTTATCGCGTCTTTTCCTAAACCTATAATGCTATTAAGCCGCCCCAAATCGCGACCCTTCCTGAATCTTAAATAATATTGAGACACGATAAATCGCGTCTCTACACGATGGCTGGAAGTTGGCAACCATGGAGACGCATGACCATGTGTCTGTAACAGATCAGTTCAGCCAGGGAACTGGTGTTGCGGCGCAGGGAACGAAAGGAGTTTTCATTTTCTACTTTCGTGCGCCGCTTTTGAATGTCGTTTGTCATCCACGTGCTACGCATGCATTTACTCAAATCTTCCCCTTTTAGGGAAATCCAACTACAAGCATCCAGTCGTAGCGAAGTGGATACCACGAGAAGAAAGAACGGGACATAAAGATCCCAGTCGAAGTGAAGAACTCGATGAGTCTCGAATTGGGTTATCCAATCCCCAAAATTCTTTACTTTTGAAAACTTATGCAGGGAAACAAAAATAGACAGGGATTGATCGGCAAATTGGCTAAGCCATTTTCGATTGGCTCTCTCATAAAAATCAGTGGGCAAAAACTGATCATGCCTTTCTATCATTCGGTTTCCGATGTATACCTGCCCCATATTTCAAATTTATACCGGCCTAAAACAAGTGCCGAATTTGAAAAAGACCTGGACTTTATCCTGAAACATTACGAACCCGCTGGCCTGGATTTTATCAAAGACCTGGATTCCCAAAAGCCAGACCGGCACTGTTTTTTCCTTTCTTTTGATGATGGTTTGAAGGAAGTCCACAGTATTATCGCACCCATCTTAAAACGAAAAGGCATACCCGCCACAGTATTTGTCAATTCGGCTTTTGTCGACAACAAGGCTTTGTTCTTCAGGTATAAAGCCAGTTTGCTTGTGGATGCTTTTCAAAAGCAAAAATTATCCGATGCCGAAAAAATACAGGTGGCGAATATTTTAGATATACCCGAGTCAAGTGATGTTGCTATACGCGGGGGCATTTTAAATCTCAAATTTCATCAACAAAAAAAGATTGACGCACTGGCCCGAATTTTAGAAGTCGATTTTGAGGATTATCTAAAAAATGTACAACCTTATTTGAGTTCAGCAGAGATTAAAGAATTGCAAAACGAAGGGCATACAATCGGTGCCCACAGCATCGACCATCCCGAATTTCGCTATCTCCCATTGGAAGAACAGATAAGACAGGCATCCGTATCGATCCAATTTGTGAAAGATAATTTCAATTCGAAAATCCTCAGTTTTTCTTTTCCATTCACAGATTTTGGTGTCGGGAAAAACTTTTTCCAGGAACTTGAAAAATTGAAAATCTGCGATCTCACCTTTGGCTGTGCAGGTATGAAACTCGATTACCAGCAAGGGCATTTCCAGCGAATCGCCATGGAAGACTATGAGGGAACAGCCGATGAGGCCATGAAATCGGAATACCTATATTTCATCCTAAAATCCTTTTTGGGCAAAAATACAATCAGAAGAAAATGATCGAACTCCGTGAAATAAAAACCAAGGAGCTAAAAGGCTTAATTGAATCGGATTGGTATAGGAATAGTCCCGACTTGCCCATCACTAGCCACCGGGCCATTGCACAAACCCACAACCCACGCGCAAACCCCGATGATGTTTGCCTAATCCTTGCCTTGGATGAAAATGAGGGGCTATTGGGATACATTGGTATTTTGCCCGATAATTTTGCCGGTACCGGCAAGCATGTAGGTTGGTTAAGTTGCTGGTGGACACATCCTGAAAAAGGCAAAAAGGTAGGTTTGAATTTATTCCTTCAAGCCCTTATTGTATGGGATCACCGGCTCGTAATAACCGATTTCACGCCCCAAATAAAAAACCTCATTTCAAAAACCCGGATGTTTTCCTTTACGCCAACTCAGTTTGGCATTCGGGGTTTTATAGGGTTTAACCTGGCCGAAGTGTTGCCCCGTAAACGGGCTTCATTAAAAAAAATAAAACCCCTTCTCGAATTGGCCGACAACGGCCTGAACCACTTAAATGTGCTTAGATGTCAGATTCTGAAAAGGAGATTTTCGTCTCATCAATTAGAAGTGGACGAAGAAAATTTTATTGATGATGAGATTGGGCGTTTTATCAACCAACATCAGAATAAAGAATATTTTAAACGCTCGGCTACTGAGTTTAATTGGATGCTACACCACCCCTGGGTTTTGGAGAATGACGAAAGAGCCTGGAAGGAAGCCAAAAAGTACTATTTCAGTTCAGCCAAATTACTGTTCAGATACCACTGCCTAAACTTCAGAAAAAATAAAAAGCTGGTTGCCTTTGCCATTTTACGGCAACGAAACCAGGCTTTCACACTACCCTATATATATGCCGAAAAAGGCAGTGAATTGGAAGTATTGAAAGGCCTTTACGAATTCCTGCTCCAGCACCAGGCAGTGGAGCTCACCGTTTTCCACCGTCTATTTGTAGAAGTGATAAAGGAAAATGATAATCCTTTTTTTTACATGCGTGAACTACCTAAAGATTTTGCAGTTAGCAACGAGCTTTCTCATATAATGGATCAGCATAAGATATTGCAAGATGGAGATGGGGACTACGCCTTTACATAGAGTTGAAAAATAGATTAGGATTGTCTGTTTCTATTAGCTAAAATATATTTATTTTGCTAATTTTGTGAACATATTGAAAACATGGATTTTTACGTATAATGAATTGATAGAATCCTGACGGAAACAAGATATGATGACTCGAAAAACAGTAATAGTCCTGATATTAGCTTTTTTGGCTGCATATAGCAGTTGGGGGCAAGGCTCCATTCCAAAAGTGACCATAAAGTATGTATCGGTCGTTCCTTCAACCAATGATGTCGAAATTAGTTGGTCCCAAAGCACCGACATTAATGTGAAAGGATATATTATCTACCGATATGATCCTATTAACGATTTCTATCGAATTATAGATACTGTTACAGCAAAAAACATTGTCAATTTTACGAATCTGGCTGTTGTTCCTGCAACTTCCACCTCAAGCGAGGCCGGGCTACATTCTGAAACATATAGCCTTACTGCTTATGATTCAATTGTTGGAGCCGAATCTGAACTGGCAGATGATCATCATACTATTTTTCTCAAGTCCGTTTTCGATTCTTGCCGTTCAGAAATAAAACTAAGCTGGACTGCTTACTCAGCCTGGTTTAACGGCGTGGCTAATTATAAAATATGGTATAGTATCGACAGCGGCACAAGCTGGAATGTACTAGAAACACTTAATGGTGACATACTGAGTTTCAATGTGCGCAACCTCCTTCCCGACATCAACTATTCTTTCTATATAGAAGCTTTTGGGGGAGGTACACTCAAATCGACATCGAACATGGTAGCTGAATTTACTGACATGCCTCGGCCACCTGTAGAATTCAATGCCAATTATGCCAGTGTTCTAAAAGAAAATTACATTGAAGTCTCGTTTACCATCGACACAGCAGCCGATGTGAACCGCTATGAATTGTTACGAGCGGATACACTTGACGATGAATTTGAAGTAATCGCTGAATTTACCCCTGGGCCCACCACAAAAGAAATCGTATATACTGATTATGCCCCTACTGGGATTATCCATTATTATAAATTGCAAGCCATCAACACGTGCGATGTCCCTTTTGCGAATACTACAAATTATGCGAGCAACATTGTCCTTACCGCAACCGCAGAAAACAGCATGCGCAATAAATTGATTTGGAGCAACTATTTTAAGTGGAGAAAAGGAATCCACCACTACGATGTGTACCGCGTTGTGGATTACATGGATCCGGTAATGATTGCCCAGGTACCTTATGGCGACACCACCCATGTCGACCGGATGGACCAGTTTTTATACGACCCTCAACTTGAGATCCAAAATCCATTTCTCGACATCGAAAACCCCTATAATTATCTCGAACAACCCGTTGTTTCTGGTTTGGTTTGCTATTATGTAATCGGTATTGAAAAGCCGGGTACTGAAGATGACTACCAGAGTGTGTCGAATAAATTTTGTGTAAGCCAAATGCCAAGGGTTTTTGTCCCCAATGCTTTCACTCCCAACTCCGATGGATTGAACGATTTGTTCTTCCCCTACATCAGTCTTGCAGGCCTAAGAGATTACGAACTCCGCATATATAACCGCTGGGGCAATCTTGTATTTCGAACCGTACACCTGCATCAAGGGTGGAATGGAACTATGTACGATGGCACCACCCGTGCACCCATTGGCACTTATGTGTACAAGTTTTCCTTCAACGATGGTGATGGCGAAAAACACGATTACTCCGGCCAAGTGACAATAGTTCGGTAAAATACTGCACATCAATCGTTTCGCTGTCATTCAATTGTCATTTGCTTCGCGTCATTAGGTAGCCATTTGCTTCACGTGATTGATTGTCAACTATTTAATTCATAACAATTGATTGACTACTAATTGACAATTGAATGACAATTTAATGACTACCTAATGACTACCTAATGACTACCTAATGACTACTGAATGACACTTGAATGACTACCTAGTGAGAAGCAAATGACAACTGAGTGACAACCAAAACCTATACATTGGCTGCGGCAAAAACAACCAGAACAGTTTTGGCAAGTATCTTAAGATCGGTAAGTGGGTTCATCTGGCTTAGGTATGCATTGTCGAGGGTAATTCGCTCTTCGTTCGTAACCGGTTTATTATTCCGCTTACTTACCTGCCACAAACCAGTTATCCCGCCAGGAGCATTGAATCGTTCCAGGTTATTCTCAGCAATCAGCATTTGTGCTTCATACAAGGGAATAGGCCGGTTTCCGACTATTGACATCTCCCCTCTCAAAACATTAATCAATTGAGGCAATTCGTCCAAGCCAGTGCTACGGATAAATTTACCAACTTGTGTTATTCTGGGGTCGTTTTCTATTTTGATGAAACCTGATTTTCCTCCTGGCTGCCCTCTGTATAGATTATTTGTTTTTGCCAATTGAGAAAGGTCTTCGTCGGCTCCTTCAACCATCGAGCGGAATTTGAAAAAAGGAAAAATCCGATAACCTGCCCCTACCCTTGGGCTGATATAAAAGATGCTCCCTGGTGATTCAAGTTGTTGGACAATAATGATGAGGATGAAAACAGGCGAAAAAAGGATAAGCAGCAACAATGCAAAAAAAACATCGAAAAAGCGTTTCCAAACCGGGGTACATTTGCAGACACCCCTACCTTGAAGTAAAGTTTGACCAATTTCCATATCTGACTGAAGTTTGAGTTGTAACACTTAAGTTAACAGTCAGTGAAACGAAAAATATTGGGCAAGGTTACGAGGGAATGTAGAGAGATGGAGTCGTGGGGTGGTGTTGTAATGGAGAATGGATGGAGCGATGGAGTGAGGATACAACCGAATGACTATTGAATGACTATTGAATGACAACCTAATGACTATTGAATGACCATCGAATGACAACCGCCACCTACGCCAAGGCAACGGTGGGTAAAAATGACCATCCAAGGACTGCTAAAAAGGATCATTTCCTCTTCTTTCCTTCCAAAAAAAACATCTTCATTTTGCCTTTGCCTTTTACTTCGATGGTGGGTCTTTCGGAAAAGATGAATTGGCTCCGGGCATATCCGTAGGTTTGTTCCGATACGTTTATCTTGCCCCCCACGGAGTTGCTTTCCATCCTCGATGCTGTGTTGATGGTATCGCCAAACACATCATAGATATATTTCTTTGTGCCCACAATTCCACCAATCAGGTTGCCAGTATGTACACCAATCCTAATCTGCCAGTTAAGAGCTGTTTTCTGGTTGCGCTCTTTCAGCCAGTCAACAATATCGAGCGATGCCGATAGGATATTGCTTACATTTTCAGGGTCTTTTTCGGGAAGGCCACACACAGCAAGGTAAGCATCGCCAATGGTTTTAATGCGCTCGCAATGGTACTTTTCCATAATCTCGTCGAAAGAAGTAAATATCTCGTTCAGCTCGCTGATCAATACTTCGGGCTTCACCTTTGACGACAATTCGGTAAAGCCAACAAAATCGGAAAAGAACACGCTTACATCGAGAAAATTTTCCGGGATAGAGCTGCCATTTTCTTTTAGTTCCTTCACCACCTTGGCTGGAAGGATATTGTGCAAGAGCTTGTCCGATTTTGCTTTCTCGCCAATGATAATTTTATTGCTTTTTCGTTTTTGCAGATAGAATACCAGAATGATACCCCCGATAATGGCAAGCAACAAGATTATCCACAACAACCGGGTTTGTTTTAGTTTTACTTCCTTCAATTCAAGATCTTTTACTTGTTGCTGAAGTTGAACCAATTGAAGCTCCTCCTTGGTCATAAGCAGAGTATCAGTAATAGCCTCTTTCTCTTCTTCAATCTCGTTTATTTCCTCCTGATAAGCGTTGTGCATTTGGTTGATCTCTCGCTTGTTTTGCTCCAGAAACCGTTCATCCTTTTCGGCAATATACAGTTTGAAATATTCCAGAGCTTCCTTATGATTCTTATTTTCAAGGTTCACATCGAACAGGGCTTCGTAATTCTTCAGGATATAATCTTCGTTGGCTAACTTCCGGGCTTCTTTTAAGCTTTCCTCAAAATAATTTATAGTCCTCCGTTTCCTGCCCTCATATCGCGACGACTGGCCCAGGTTGAACTGGTTTACCATCCAGGGTTTGCCCGAAGGATCGATCAGTTTGCTTTCCCTTTCGAAATTTCTCGTAGCCTGTTTATAATCTTTTAGCAAATAATACGACTGGCCTACCAAGCCATAAGCCATTGCCTGCCCGTGCTTGTCCGACTGCTTTTCGGCATTTTTCAGGGCATCCAGCCCAAATTGCAGGCTGTTCTGTGGGTTATCGTTCACATGTTTATACCCCAACTGGATAAGAATTCCTGTCTTTTCCTGATCAGAAGCGGATAATAATTTTTGTTCAAGGCTTTGAATACTCTGGGCATGAAGAGAGATTGGGATATTTGTAAGTAGGATTATGATTCCGGAAAGAAGGTATTTTTTCAACATGAATTTTAAATTTGTTACTGAACAAATATAGTTGATTATTGGTTGAATCACAGATATTGGATAATTTGGGATGAATTACAATTTCTATGAATTCTTCAACTCATGGTGATTTTGGAGTGGTGGAGTAATTGAGTAATGGAGAGATGAAGCTCGCATACGTAATCTCGATTCAAATCCGATGGCTTCAATATCGAAATGTGGGATGAAGGCTTGCAAGTTTCTCCCAAATACTCCATTACTCCATCACCCCAAAGTTATTGTTGTTTGGTCCGAGAAGTTGAATTTACACATCAGGAATCTATTTTAATAAAAACTAAAATTCGCATTATGGCTTACAATGAATTTCTTGCCGACCGAATCCGGCAGGTTCTCAAAGAAAAACAGGTTTCCTTCGAAGAAAAGAAAATGATGGGCGGAGTTTGCTACATGGTGAACGACAAAATGTGCGTGGGCATCATCAAGGAAAATCTCATGGCACGGATCGACCCTGAAATCTATGAAGAATCAATACAAAAAGAAGGCTGCCGCGAAATGGACTTCACCAAACGTCCCATCAAAGGTTATGTGTATGTCGACCCAATTGCCATAGATATGGATGAACAACTGGAGTATTGGGTGCAACTTGCACTCGACTTTAATCCGAAAGCTAAGTCAAGTAAGAAATCAAAAATGAAAAAGTGATCTTAATCCGAAAATGTAATTTGACAATTATGCACAAGTATTATTATTAGTTTTACGCCCTTCAATTTATAAAATTTAAATATGAAGAAGTGGTCATGGGGTTTTGCTATTTTGAAGGTCATTGTTGGGATATGGCATACCCTGTTTTACAAAAAAGTGGTTGTTTTAAACGTGGATAAAATTCCTCACGATTCAGCCATTGTTTTTGCACCGAATCACCAGAATGCCCTGATGGATGCCCTGGCAGTAATTTTCACCAATAAAAGGCAACCAGTGTTTTTGGCCCGTGCCGATATTTTTAAAAATCCGGTAGTGGCAAAAATCCTGAATTTTCTGCGGATCATGCCGGTTTATCGCATCAGGGATGGGAAAGAGGAACTGGCCAAAAACGATGAGATTTTTAATAAGTCGATGGAATTTCTGGAAGCCGGAGGTGCCTTGGCCATATTCCCCGAAGCGAGCCATGCAGGTTTCAGGCATTTGCGAGGATTGAAAAAGGGTATCCCTCGCATTGTATTCCAAGCCGAAGAAAGGAACGATTTTAAACTGGGGCTTAAGATTGTCCCGGTTGGGATTTATTATTCCAGTTACCCTACCATGAAATCGACCTTGATCGTAAATTATGGCGATCCATTTGATGTGACCCCCTTCATCGATTTGTATAAAGAAAACGAACCCAAAGGCATGTCCGCTCTCCGCGACGAAATGGCCAAACGGATCAGCCCACTGATGATCGACATCCCCGAAATGGATCATTATGATTTTTACGAGCAAGCCACGGAGCTGTTCGATCACATTGTTTTAAATCATCTTAAATTGAATACTTCGGCTGCCAACAAACTACAGGCCGATCAATATACCATAAAGTTGTTGCACAGGTTTCAGCATAATAAACCCGAAGAATTCAACTGGTTAAAAGAAAAAGTGGAAACTTATTTCAAAGGTATTAAATTGTTTGCTTTGGATGATTCGGTGCTGGACACACCTCCAAAATTAACCTTTCAGTTTTTGTCGATTTTTATTTTCTACCTTTTCACGATCCCTTTTCACGTGTATGGTCTTATCCTCAACTATTTGCCCTACACTTTTGTGCAACGATTTGTAAAAGCTAAGATAAAGGATGTGCAATTTCAATCTTCCTTTAATTTTGGCCTGGGTCTGTTTGTATATTCAATATGGTTTTTCCTGATAACCAGCATTGCCAGTATCTGGTTTGACAGTACATTGACATATTGGCTAGTGTTTTTTAGTTTACCTGTGATGGGGTTATTTACACTGAACAACTGGATCAGGTTCAAGAAAACAATGCAGGAATTGAAATATGCGCGTATTGCAAAATCGGGGGATTCAAACTTTACTGAGCTAGTTATAGTGCGAAAACAACTTCTTAAAAAGATGCGTGTGCTATTGACACTTCCGTAAGAGGCAAATAGCGATAGAGATTTCTATGATGAAGAATGAGCCATATATAATAGCGCAATATTTACCGATGAACATTTAATCTATATGCCCTCTACAAAGGCAGAGCTTCACGATGTTCCCATTTTCTATTGCTACATCACCTCTCCGAGGTGTGCCAATTTGCTTGCAGTCTTGATAGAAAAATCAATGATACGAAGCAAATGACTATTAATAATGCGAAGCAAATGACTATCGAATGACTATTGAATGACGCGAAGCAAATGACTATCGAATGACTATTGAATGACGCGAAGCAAATGACTATCGAATGACTATTAAATGACGCGAAGCAAATGACTATCGAATGACTATTGAATGACACGAAGTAAATGACGCCCCCTTACGCCAAGGGCTCGGAGGGTAAACGAATCAAATAAGCTCTATTCTTTCCCGTCGACAAAATCCTGAAGATAGGAATAGCGTTCGGTAAGTTTTCCCCCTTTTGTGATAGTTGCCCTCTGGATAATTCCATTTTTGTCTTCCCCAAACAAGGATGGAAAAACCCTTTCGATCAATCCCTTCCCAAAGTCGATTGAAGCATCACGTGGCAATTCGCCCGGAAGATTATCAATGGCCATTACGGTAATATTATCAGGATCCCAGGTATTACCTTCAGTATTTGTTTTCGGGTTATAGCCATAGAATGGATCGGCAATAGTCGAAGGCCGGATAGTTGATGGAATGGGTCCATCAATATCACAACTCACATCGGCAATAACCCTGATTTTAAAATCGGGTTCTTTCAAATCGTCTTTGGTCATAAACACCGGGCTTTTTTGTGCCCAAAAATGACAAGCAACATAAAAATCGGTTACTTTAGTGTACCGCTTAAAAGTAGATTCATATTCATCGGGATGGGCAAAGAAATTGGCCAGGTCGAAATTGGCACCGTCTTTCCGTTTTACATAATCGTCAGGATCAATCTGACAAACAACTGCCTCCTGATATTCTTTCGAAAGAAAATCTTCTGCGCTAACTTGTTCCAGATTGAGGGGGGCAAGTGTCCGCAAGGCTCCATGTGCAACCCTTCCACCACCTGTAATGAGGATTTTAATAGCGGGCAGTTTTATTTTTTTCACCTCGGCCAGCATTTCCTGCACATCATGTAAATCCTTTGCCCGCTTTAGGTCGAACAGGCCGGTCCGTTTTCCAAAAGCAATCAAACCATTGTAAGCACCAACAACACCTGCCCATTGACCAAAGGCAACAAGGCGCAATCCTTTTTTATCAGTCAGGTATTCATGGTCGATCAGTGTAATATTTTTATCTAGACAAGCCTGAAGTAGTGGTCTGTTGTAAGATTGCTTTTTTGCAGTATGCGAAAAGAAAAGGTAACTTTTTCCAGGGATCAGGGTTGGAATGCTAACCTCTTTTACACCCAGTAGAATATCACAATCCGACAGATCTTCTTTCAGTTTAAGTCCACGTTTTTCGTATTCCCTATCCTTATAACTTCTTATTTTGCTCGGCTGTATAAACAGTTCAACATTGGGAAATTCCTTTTCTATTTCAGCTGCCAGCGAGGGCGAAAGCACAACCCTCCGGTCAGGTGGGTTTTTTGTTTCACTCAGGACACCTACTTTTAAATTTGCCATGATATTATCAATTTAGTTGGTTATTTATGGTTGAATTAGCCCTGGATAATTTGTCCTGAATTTGGATCCAACTCCGATCCAAACATGCTATGTGGGATTGAAAAAACGGCTAATACCACGATTGCTGCCAGCAATGCCAACCAGGGCCTGTCTTTTTTAATATTTCCCAAAATGGCTGCTGCCCAGGCCAAAAAGGCAATCAGGGTTTTGTTGTCGGTCAAGTCCCAGCCAAAAGGCACCCCTGTCCAGTATTCGCCAAAAGCATATTTCTGAACTATGGGGCCAAAAATAAGTCCCCCCAAGATCAACAAAACAAAGGTGATATACATGTACAGTTTGTACTTTGGCCCTTTGAAAAGAACCAATATCCCCGATGCATTGGCAAACAACATGGCAAAAAAGATGAAAATGATATGGGGTATAAGGATAGATGCCGGAACAGCCCCTTTAAAACGGATAACAATTGGGTAGTCATGGGCTATATTAACCTCCTCGTTATCGGTATAAAATGTAATGTAATATTCGTACTTTCCGGCTGGTGGCAAATCGGGCAAAACAGCCGATAACTTATCGCCATCTCTTGTAAACGACATTTCTGTCCAGGCATCCCGTGTCGGATATGGCCTGTAATAAAGACGGGCCGATACACTCTGATCGGGAATTTCAAACTCATTTCGTGCTCCCTCGCCAATACTTGCCGATCTCAGTAGCTTTAAGGTATACTCCGAATTGTTAATCGCAAGCTTTTCTTTCCGAGGGTATGTTGGCCCTGTGGTTTTTTGATAAAAGGCAGCAAGCAATGTTATTAATACTGCCAGTACCCATGCTATTGTACTTTTCGTTTTCGTCATATTAAATATTTTAAGGTGCTAAAAATAGGCTAATCTACCCTATCTGCAAAGCCTTTGTTGAAATTGTTGAAATAGGACTTTTAATAGTGGAGTCAACCCAGAGAAGTCAACATATCAAAAATCACCGCGAAGGCGCAGAGACCCGAACAAACACAAAAGATAAGTTTTTTCAGCTTTACCGTTTTGATTTCAGACTTTTCGCAGTAGGAGTAGGCTCAATCAAAAAATGTTGACATTTGAGTTTCAGGAATAAACCCTATTTTTGAAATGGATTATAAACGACCATTCAATGACAAAAATATTTCAGTTGAAAAACAAAAATGGATTGACCATCGAATTCACTAACCGGGGAGGGAAAATATGTGCGATTAAAATCCCTTCTCAGAATGGCTTGGTAGATATTGTCGTAGGGCCGCCAAACATTGATGATTACCTACGGAAGGATGAATATATGGGGGCTATTTGTGGAAGGTGCGCCAACCGGATTGCAAGTGGTCAATTTCCATTAAATGGCAAACAAATTCAGCTTTCAAAAAATAAAGGAAAGAACCACCTTCATGGAGGCTTTGATGGATTCCATAAACAACATTGGGAAATTGAAGAAATTGAGGCACTAAAAAGCTATAGACTTACTTATTTAAGCAAAGATGGCGAAGAAGGATACCCGGGAAACCTGCAAGTTTCGGTTCTCTATTCCCTGAATGATGAAAATGAATTCCAAGTGAGCTTTATGGCAGAAACAGATCAGGCCACCATAGTGAATTTAACCAGTCACCCCTATTTTAATCTGAAGGGATTTGGTTCGGTGTTGGACCATAACCTGACCGTAAAAGCTGATCACTTCACCCCTTTAAACAAGGAGCTTGTAGCCACCGGAGAAATTGTACCTGTTGACCAGACAGGGTTTGACTTTCGTGAGCCCAAAGAATTGGGGGCTACTTTTCAGAAATACAATATGGAAGGCATCGATCAGAATTTGGTGCTGAACAATAAAAGTGGAGAACTTGAAAAAGTTGCTGTTTTAAGTCATAAGGAAAGCAACCGATCTGTTGAAATATTCAGTTCTCAGCCCGGTTTGCAAATTTATTCAGGGCTACATTTCGATGGTACGATTAAAGGTAAGGATGGAAAACCCCTGAAGCCAAATATGTGCATTGCGATGGAACCTCAGAAACATCCGAATACAGCTAACATTCCTGGATTTGGGAGTGTGACCTTATTGCCCGGTGAAGTTTATGAACATAGTATTGTGTATAGGTTTGGGTTTTAAAAGCTTAAATTCACACTGCATTGGCTTTTTGTTTGATCAGTACTGTAATGCGTGTTATGGATGGCCAAGTAGCGGTGTTTTTCGCCATTGGCTAGGCTAGTTTGTTGTGCGTTCGTTATTCTTGCATTAATTCGAAACCTCGCTAGTTATGCGTTTTGATTCAAAAGGATTGGTAACATTAGAGGCCAAGTAAGTTGCAGAAATTATAATATTTATTCTAATCTAAAGTCAACAGGTATTAATACTTTTGAAGCAACTTCTTTTCCATCTCTGAGAGTAGGTAACCAACCACTTTTAATCTCTGAAATAACTCTTAAAGCTTCATCATCAATAGATTTGTCAATGGAGTTCATTTTTGTAATGCTAATTACCTCTCCTTTGGAAGAGATTATTAATTCAAAATACACTGTCCCTTCAATTCCATTGATTCTGGCATCTACTGGGTAACGTATATTTCTGGCAAGTAATTCCTGCAACTCATAATCTCCTTCAGAATAACCAGCATTTCTATTTTTAATTTTGAATACTTTCCCGGTCAGTTTAGTTAATAGGATATCAATGTCACTATGTCTTATGTTATTATCGAAAACTGTTGTGTCAAGACGTTTTGATTCTGTCCGCTTAAAAATTATTTCATACTCATCAGGTAATTTTTCTATTCTTTCTGTATTGTACTCCTCGCTTCTACCATATTTTATGTAATCTTGATACCTTACGATTCCGTATTTAAATGAATCAGCCTCAAAAAATTCATCTTTGTTGAAGAATTTCTGTTTATCGTAATAAATAGACCAAGTTCCTTCTTTTTTCCCTTTAATAAATTTCCCTTCAATTGTAATTAAATCTAGCACCGCTTCAGATATCATATTAGACATATTACCTTCGTAATAATGAAGAGTTCCTTTTTCAGAATATTGATATTTAAAAATTCCTGTTCCGTTTTCAATAACTTTATTTCCTTCTTTATCAAAGGCTTCACTGACTAAAAAATTATAATTAAAATTTAATAATTCATTTCCGGCTCTAAAAGTCACAATATATTTTAATTGTCCATTATCGTAATAATACTCCCATTGTTTATTTCTGTTATTGACAGTATATCGACCTTTAGATTTTATTTTGCCATTTGGGTAATAACTTTCGAAGGCACCATCTTTTTTATTATTGGAATAGAAACCTTTCATTAATAATTGGTTATCATTGTTGTAATCTTTAAACTCTCCCACGAAGTCCATATCCTTTTCATCAATTCCAACTATTCTATAGTACTTTGAATGCAATGAATCAGTTAATTCCCAATCATCATTATAATAAAGCTTTACAACAGACTGAGAAAACGATTGAACAGATAATAGAATAATAATACTTAAACAGGTTAATTTCATAATATTTTTTTTTAGCATTTTGTATAGCTATAACTGTGTTTGATTATTGACAAAAACGAGGTTTTGATAAAGCAAAAAAAACAAGGTATTACCATTTCTCAATCAGTAATTTTCATTCTGTTAATGACGCACAACGGGTGGGCTAATGCCAGGAGCCCATGTACCCGCTCCACTGTTTTTAAGTTCGTATTTCATGTTCTTCTACGTTGCGCTTTCAAAGATAACCATTTTCAAAGAACTGTTCCTAGGCTGCCCGACTCGTTAAAAAAAAAAATAGGCTGCAACGATTTGCGCATATGAATTGTGGCGGACTGCGTGCTTCTCACTTTCTCCGCACACACGTTAAAATGCTGCTGGTTACTGCTGCTAAAAACCCCTGAAAGCCCCGCCATGATTTATAATGCGCTGTTGGTATTTCGTTGCTTACTCTTCATTTTTTCCAAGGTACTTATCATCATTTTTCCCTAACTCTCTTGCATTTAAAGGGCTAATCACACTTTGTCCTAATTTTATTCTAAATCTTTTCTTGCATTTCCAGCAACGGAACCACCTTTTTTGGCTATAATTTTGTTTTCAATTAATGTTTTTGGCTTTTTTTTCTTTGACAATTCAGTTGTTGATGTTTCTGCAAGCATATTTAAAACTAACTCAAGATTAGTCATATTATCTCTCAGATTTTCTTTTTTAAGATTTTTAAAATTTCTATATTCCTTTGTTGTAAATCCAGCCCATGCTTTTGAAATTTCGTCTGTCAATATTGCATATTCGATGCCTTTTTTTACTCCTCTTGATTCCCACTCATCAGTTAATTCTTTTCTAACTTCAATGCTTTTGATTCTCTGATTAATCCAATTTGTTGAATATCCTTTTTTTAAATATGTTTCCATTGCCCTATCAAAAGCTTTTTCCGGGTCTTCTGTCTCTTCAATCCGTTCGTATCCAACTTTTGCTAACCAAACTTTAAATGGCTCTGCTTTTGGCGATGGAATTGATTGAATAATTCTTAATAAACCCTCTGTATCAGCACAATCTGTTATATATTTTTTACCATCAGATGATTCTAATTTCAGTTGTACGACAATTTCGTACAACTGGGAAAAACCCTCTTTAAATAATTTTCTTTTTAAGTCGCTCCAATACCTTCTTGGATTATTACTACCAGTGAGGGTTTCAATAATATCAATAATCGAAAAATACCATTTTTCTTTCTCATTATTCCAATGTACCCGAATTTGTTTTGATTCAAAAAGTTTAATAGAGGATTCTTTTGTCATATTTACTTTGAATTTATTAGTTTCAAAGATATAAAATCATTTCTAATCAATTAGTTGTATACGAGGATTTTTTTTGCAATGAATGCCAACGTAAAATCATCACTACCCATAGTAAATAAATACCCAAAATGGGTCGATATACGCAATAGCATAGTGAATATTTCGCCTATCATCTTTGTAATTCCTTTTTCTTACTGTCAATTATTAAGGTAAAAGTACAGTTTGTTTCTTTAAGAATATGTGTTTTGAAACATATTGTGCAGAATGGAATTAAGGGTCCCAAATCGGCATTGCAGTCCATTGTCAGAACCTTGATTTATGGGATTAATGGATTACCTTGATTTTTTTGTTTGAATTTTTTGTTGTTGAGCCGCTTAAAGTCCAGGCTTTTTGCTCCGAAATTGATTAACAAGCCAACTTCCAAATCATACGCTTCAAGGTAATTTATCGCCTGTGCAAGATGAACATCATCTAATCGAATGACTGCTTTTAGTTCAACCGAAATGTTTTCCTCAACCAGAAAATCAACCCGGCGTGTTCCTATTTGTTGATTTTTGTAATAGACAGGCATTTCATATTCTCTGGAAAATGAGATTCCGCTATCTGCCATTTCAATTTGCATTGCTCTCTGGTAAATTACCTCCTGAAAACCATTTCCCAATGCAGAGTGGACCCGCATGGCGCAACCAATAATTTTATGAGTTAATTCTTCATATTTCATCTTATTCAACTTTCTTTACATTGTCTTAACAATGATTCTTGGGATTACCCTTATTTTAAAAATCCCAAAATCCCCTTAATCCATTAAATCCCAGTCCAGACATTTTTCACAAGCAACAGATTGCCAACCCAATTTACAAAGTACCCCATCTACCAAAACACCGCATACAAAACCACCAAAATAATACAGATCGCATAAGCCCCAATATTGAATACAGGGCCTGTTTTAAAAGTGGCATTGGTAACTGCAATGCCTTTGGGATCATCGATTTCATGATTGCTTGATAGGCTGATAAAGATGATGACTACCAGTGTGATTAGGAAGGTGTACAGCATCTGGTCCATCCAAGGTATTTCGAGGGATGTTACTTTTAAAGCCAGGGCTACGGGGATGGAGGTAATTACCCCGATTATGGCAGCCTTGTTTGTCGCCTTTTTGTAGAACAAGCCCAGCATAAATACGGCTAAAATCCCAGGGCTTACCAGACCGGTGTATTCCTGGATGTATTGAAATGCCTGTTCGATATTGCCGAGTGCCGGGGCTACAAAAACAGCAATGAGCAAAGCAATGGCACCGGAAATCCTTCCTACCCTTACATCCCTGTTTTTTCCTTCCTTTTTGGCAAGGTAGGGTTTGTAAATATCCATAGTAAAAATGGTGGAGGTAGAATTGACCATGCTGGCAAGCGACGAAACAATGGCCGCCGCCAGTGCCGCCACAACAAGGCCTTTCAGGCCAGCAGGGATGAAGGAGCTTATCAACCAGGGATAGGCTTTATCGTAATTCATCGAGCCATCGGCTTTTTGGAAGACATCGCTTACGCCATCTATTATAGCTGTGCCTTCGGGTTGCGAGAACATGACATACGCAATGATGCCGGGGATAACCACAACCAAAGGAATGATCAGCTTAAGGAAGGCGGCAAACATAATTCCCCGCTGCGATTCTTTTAGGCTTTTTGCGGCAAGCGTTCGCTGAATAATATATTGGTTAAATCCCCAATAATACAGATTGGCAATCCACATCCCTCCTACCAAAACGGCTATCCCTGGAAGGTTCATAAATTCGGGGTTGTCCCTCTTCAAGATCATGTGGAATTTATCGCCGGCAGTGTCGTAAATATGGGAAAGCCCATTCAGCATCCCCCCGTCAGGAGTTACATGTTGAAGTGCTATGATAGAAGTGATCAATCCGCCTACCACCAACAAAGTCACTTGCACCACATCGGTCCAGGCCACGGCAGCGAGGCCACCATAAAGGGAATAAGCCGCCGCAAATAAGGCCAATGCAACAATGGCCGGAAAGATCATGCTTCCATCGCCTGTGCCTAAAATGGTATCGATGGCTTTTCCGCCAAGAAAAAGGACAGATGTGAGATTTACGAAGATGAAAAGAGCGATCCAGAACACCGCCAGGATGGTTTTCAGGTTTGTGCTGAACCGTTTTTCGATAAACTCCGGGATGGTGTACAATCCCTTTTCAATAAATATGGGAAGGAAGTATTTCCCCACAATGATCAATGTAATTGCCGCCATCCACTCGTAAGAGGCAATAGCCAACCCAATTGCGAATCCTGACCCTGACATGCCGATAAACTGTTCGGCAGAAATATTGGCTGCAATCAATGAGGCTCCGATCGCCCACCACGGCAAGGATTTACTTGCCAGGAAATAATCCTCTGCCGTTTTTGTTTGTCCCTTTTTGGTGCGCGAAACCCATAAGCCGATGGTAAGGATGAGGGCTGCGTAGGCGATAAAAACTACATAATCAAGTGTGTTGAAATTCATAGTATTCAGTTTAATTCAATAATTGCTTGCAAGAAAATCTCAAATATCAAATAATTTCCAAAATTATAAATATCAAATCCGAAACAGTTTGATTTCTTGAAATTTGAGATTTATTTGATTTTTGTTGTTTGTCATTTGATTTTTATAAAGCTAGGTATCTTTCTTCTGAAACTAACTAATTTCAGAAGTCCCCTTTGAAACTTCTATTTTATAAACTTCTAAAATTATATTTGTTCGTTTTAAATAGTCCTTTGCAATGGCTGCGATAAACTCCTCTTCCGAAGACTTCGATACCAAATTAATGGTACAGCCCCCGAAACCTCCGCCCATCATCCGGGCACCAAGCACATCTTTTCTGCTTTTTGTAAAATCGACTAATATGTCCAACTCTTTGCAACTTACCTGGTATTCATTTTTCAAACCTTCATGAGAGGCATACAGCAAGTTCCCGAATAATTCAAAATCATTCTTTTCGAGGGCCAAACAGGTTTCATTAACCCGCCTGTTTTCCTCGATAATATATTTACATCTTTTGAAAACAACTGGCTCTAATTCCGACTTATGCTCAAGAAGCAAATCCATGTCAACATCTCTCAGCGAATTAATCTCCGGTGCAAATTGTATCAAAATCCTCACCCCTTCCTCACATTCCATTCGCCGAGTGTTATATTTTGTTGAAGCCAGGCTGTGTATTACTTTCGTGTCGCATAAAACAATGGAGTAGTCTTGTAAATCCAATGGGAAATAGGAATGTTCAAGCGATCGGCAATCCAACTTCACGACCTGTTTATCCAATCCAAAGACACTGGCAAACTGGTCCATTATCCCACAATTGACACCAGCGTATTCATGCTCGGCTTTTTGGGCCATTTTGACCAGTTGCATTTTACTCAACTTAAAATTGAATAATTCATTAATCCCATAAGCAATGGCACATTCCAGTGCTGCCGAGGAGGAAAGCCCGGCACCAATGGGGATATCACCTCCGAAAACACAATCGATGCCTGCTACAGCCAGTCCATTTTTTTGAAATTGAGCGATGACACCAAGTAAATAATTCGCCCAAAGCGTATCCTGAATTTCAATCTCTGATATTTTAATCTCAAAATATTCCTCATAATCGAAAGAATAAAATCGAAACATTTTTTTTGAATTCAAATTAATGGCCGCTACAATGGTTTTGTCAATCGCTGCTGGGAGTACAAATCCCTCGTTGTAGTCGGTGTGTTCGCCAATCAGATTTATCCTTCCAGGCGACTGGAACAAACGAGGTTCGGTCTCAAACAGGTTTTTGAATTTTCCTGAAATCTTTTCTACTACCATAGGTTTTGCTTCGTTTCTGATAATAAGAGGCATCCAAAAATAGCAACAT
Organism: Bacteroidales bacterium; assembly: GCA_021740905.1. Lineage (GTDB taxonomy): Bacteria > Bacteroidota > Bacteroidia > Bacteroidales > M50B96 > JAIOYV01. Next base: position 25,497 of record JAIOYV010000024.1, on the reverse strand, counting down.
TTTATCCAATTAAAACCATAGAAGGGTAATGATTATGCGTATTATTTTACCTCGGTAAGGATATGGATATAAAAAATAGTGGATCATTCGAGACATAAAACAAAATCAGCCCACTGTGAAACAGCGAGCTGAAAGATTTTTGTGCTTTCGATGATATTTTCTTCGCAGCACTATTTTACGTTGTATCGATTATTTCGCCATTATCATCCCTTTCAAAGACCAAAGAATAGCAAGCACATCTTTTTTCGACTCTTCATCAATTTTATGTTTATCCAAAACCATCATTATATCATCCACAACACACATATACTCAGCAGCGCTAATGTTCATGCCAGCATGTGTGGTAGGCATGTCTTTTCCCGTATAGGCAATTTGAGCACCGCTGCCCATACTAAAAAATTCAATTGTGTGCTTTTTAATAACAGCCAATCGCTCAGGTTGCTTGCCATAAGGACTAAACCTGGCAGAAATTGCAGGATTATTCATGTGCGCTTCAACCACATCATCAACTATTTTTGTAATACCCTCGGTTCCTCCCAGGCGCTCAAATAGACTTTTTTGATCATTACCCTCTGAATTTTCGGCATTTGTGAACAATGCGAATGATAATAGTACGAGAACCATTGAAAACAACTTTTTCATAACTTTTTTTTTAATATTAATAATTCTGAATAGCTTGTGCCCTGACAACCATACGATAACATCCCGGGTAGTAATAGCTAATCCAACAAGACAAATTTGATAAAACAAAATTACGGCGAAAAAATCTTACCGAATATCACATTTGGTTCTAATGCAAGTATTTTTGGTTCATAAGACAATAAAGATTTGAAAGGATTGAATGTGTCCAGTCTAAAAAGTCATCGGATGACTATTTCAGACAGGTTTGTGCTTTTTAGACCAAGCTCATGAATTATTTATCAATGCGCTGAATATATTCGGAAGGTATAATTCCATACCTTTTCTGAAAACATTTTGAAAAATAGGATGGGCTACTAAAACCAGCTTCAAATGCGGTTTCAGAGATGTTGTTCGATTGCTTTCTTAATAATTCTAAAGCTTTGCTAAGTCGATATTCGCGCAGGAATATATTTGGCGATTGGTCGAACAGGATCATCATGGTCCGGTATATTTGCGATTTACTTAGGCCTAAAGCCTTACCAAAATCATCTACCTTTATTTCAGGATCCCGCCAGGAATCTTCAACGAAATCCATAAATTGAGTAAGGAATTTCTCTTGTGCTGTAGATAAAGCGAGTACCCATTTCTCATTAATAAAGGAATTCAAATTCTCACTTTTGTATAAATTCTTTACTTCATTTGAAACAATTATGTCTACATTCGCAATAAAGCACATTCGCTCGGATAATTTTAGCGAGTCTTCGAAAATGGCTTTCTTCCCAGTTACTGGCACCCCGGAACTTAATCCTATTTTTAAAACAATATTTCTTGGGGAATTATCTCGCACAAACCCTCGGAATATGGATTGAAGCTGCACAGCACAATTCACTGCATTCGAAACAGAATCGAACGAAACAAGCATGTTTTCCGAGTCTTGTTTCACGATCCTTCCATTAAAATACTCCAATTTCTCCATAATGGATGAATTAAGAGTCTCGAAAAAAGCATTGCTATTTATTAACTCATTATCAATTAGAGAATCCAGTTTTACTCTGAACATCATAATGGTTCGAAAAGCCGGGTCATTAATTATATTCAGATCGGTGTTTTTTGATTTCTCAGGATCTTCAATCCTGCCTAAAAAAGATTCAACAATTCTGGCATCAACCTCAATTATAGAATGAGGGATTGAACCATGAGCGTGGTTGTGCATATCATGAATTGCCTGGTCATTAGGTGCTTCGACCAAACAAAAAGCAGTTTTTCTTTTTTCATCGAACCAATAAGTCAATCCCCGGCAATCAAATTCATGTTGGACTAGCAAATCTTGTTGGTGTAAGTTAGCAACATTCTCTGCTGTAACCTCTTCAGAAACATCGTGACGATCCATATAAATAGGCATACTATTCGTTGTTTAGCTTCCTACTCGTTTGGCTTTTCGGTTGCGCCCCGTTTTTTTCAGTGATACTGGCCTCCACTTTCAATTTATATCTTATATCCTGACTCGGAAATATTTACACCTAAATGAAATTTGACTATTCACTTAGAAACTAAAGGCTTTTTTGAAGGTATTGTTCAATATCCAATATTTTTAGCAAAGTATGATGTTGGCTATGTTTTAGAGGTCAACCATTTGGTCTCAAATTAAATCTTTAGTGCATCCATTTTATCTGTTTCTAAGTCATAAACTGAAAATGTTAATTATAGAATATTGTATTATGAAAAATTACCTACTTTCCTTATTTCTCCTTATTATTTTTGTGAATATTGTATTTAGTCAACAAATCCCTGAAGGAAATTTATGGGTGCACACCAGTGGCACACCAGGTGAATTGGGATATTTCGAAACAAATACCGGCACATATCAATTTACCCATACCATTGAATTGGGCGATATCATCTTGTATGATAGTCTTCTATTGGCAGGAAAAGACGACCTATATATTTTTTCGGCTTCATCAGGCGAAAAACTCGACAGCTTGATGGGCGTAGATATTCACCAGATGGATATGTGGGGCGATAGGTTGGTTGTTACCAGCTCCGCACCTCCCTATTTCCGCGTGTACTCTCTGGCCTCGATGAGTCAACTTTTTAGCCTTGATACAACTAAAATGGCATCTCCCGGTTTCGACTTGCTGGTGTTGAACGATTTGGCTTTTATTTCCCTCGACACATTTGTTCAGGTTATCGACCTGGTTGTTGAGGATACACTGCTACAGATTCAGACAGAGCATCCCTTCTTTTTTGCAGGTATGAACATGTTTCTTGTGCCCTATGGAGAGTTTGTTTTTGTTGATGTAGAATATGTCACCGGTGCCATCCGATCGTCTATGATGAGAATTGATTTATCTGATTTTTCCTGCCAAACGCTCTATCATCTTGAAGGGGCTGGAAATCTTGTTCCTCCGTTGCCAGTTGGCGACACTTTGTTCATCATGAACTATCCCTCGTATTACGATATTGCTAATGATTCGGTGTATTCTCTTCCCTGGAGTGGAGAAATGAAAGCTGCCCTTGATTTTGACGCAACAAGAAAAAGTATATTTGTGTATGATTATCTGCAACATAGTATAACTGTAGAACAACTATCAACTGGTGATTCTCTAATGGGGTATCAACTGAATACTTTTTTGGGCAAAGCCTTGTTTTATTCTACTGCAACCACTACCTCTATTGAAGAATTGGAGCCAGAAATAGTTGTTGATATTTTTCCAATCCCTACAAGTACCGAAGTTTCAATCCGTATAAATAGTAGTGTAGGTATAAATCCATCTTTCCAAATCTATACAATTTCGGGTGAGAGAATTGAAAATTTGAGATTTAATAAATCAGGGGAAGGTTCTTTTGATGTTGATGTTAGCCATCTGCTGCCCGGAATTTACATCATAGGAATTCAATCAGGAATAAATATTTCTATTGAAAGAATAGCCATCGTGAGATAGTCGAAATAACTTCCTAAAATCTGCAATTGCTTGGAAATAAACTTCGATTACTTCTAATACCCTATAAACAACATATTTAGAAGTGTATACTATAGCTTTATCTGTATCGAGATAGGAGGACTATTTATTTTTGGCATGTTAATTGGTTTTTCTGAGCTGTAAACATTTAAAAACTGAAATCATGAAAAACCTAATTAGAAAATTTAGAAAAAGTGCCTTTACTACCCGTGCCAGATTTAGTAAATTATACTTAATTTTATTTGCTCTCCCATTTGCCATAAGCTCCTGCTACATCGAAGTAGTCGACCCAGCACCAATGGGATATGATGGCAGACCAGGCAACGCCTACTTAGCATTAGATTGGGAATATGAAAAACCATTGTACCTCGATGCCGGGACCAGCGACATCCCTTACCATTTCGATTGGGGAAGATACTATTTGACCAGACCAGGATATTACGAATTATATTATGAAGGTGAATTCTGGGACGGTTATGGTATGGCTTGGTATGCCTGGGAAATAGAGTATGAAATTTGGAGAAACTATGGTACAGAAGGTGGTCCTGGCTACAATGGTTACGATGGTGCCAACAGCTACCTGACCATCATCCTTAGCCCTTATGGTCCCTACACAAATAGATTAAACAAAAGTCTTGACGAGAGCAAGTATAAAGTCCTGAGCGAAACCGAAGATCAAATTGTGGTTGAGCAAACCGGCGAAGAGTTCAGCATAAAAATTACATATAAAAAAGTCCCACGAAGGACATCATGAAAAAACTAAGATCAAATTAACCCACAATGAAAGAGGGACCAACCGAAAGGTTGTCCCTCTTTTTCATCTTATTCAAATTGATCTGCTTTTGCCTCTTATACCAATTGTGTATTAAACCAAAGCCATTTTAAGTTACAATAGCCTGTCCTGATGTTCATCGGGAGTAGACCTACCTGTCCAACAGGAAGGATTGAAGGGGCTTTAGAAGGGAACGAACAAAAGGCTCATTTCAAATAGGAATCGGGATACTTAGATTTTTAAGTAATTTAATGAGTTCCTTTGCGATATTTATTCTACTTCCAAAAGCATGAATAATTATTAATAAAATGGGTATAAAAGATTGTTGTGTGTAAAACAAAATCCACTCTTCAAAACTATCTTTGAGCACGGTCTGAAAATACATCGGATGGCATTTCTCAATATTTATCAGAAACTATATAACTATGGTGTAGTTAATTATGGGGCTGTGGGATGAATTTTTGGTTTATCACTCACAGACAAAGGAATTTTAGAATAACAAAGGCTCCCTTTTTACATATCGTACCCGTAGTATCTGAATATACCCTTCTGTCATTTTATATGCTATCCTGTAATTGTTTACCTCGAAAGCCCTGTAATTTCCAGGATTATCTTTCATAAATTGGTCAATGGGGTAGCGGTAAGGTTGGGCTGGAATTTCATCTACTTTTTCAAGGATCGAATCTAATACAATCTATGCCCCTTGATAGGATTCCATGAGGATGGTTTGATAAATTTCCTTCAATTGGGATTCGGCAAGGGTATCCCAGATAATCAGTAAGTTTTGCTTGCCTTCCATCCGGCCATTGCCTTTTTAAACGTGACATGCGGAGTAAATTGCCCGGCATCAATTCGTTTCTCAGCCTCCGAAACCTCTATGTTGTATTGCGATACAGAAATTCGATGGTTTTCGCTTGCATCCTTGTTTTAAAAGGATTTTATCAGTGCTAATAATGATTCTTTTTGATCCAAAGAAAGCAACTTGAAATAATTGATAAACTCTTGGTTCAAGACTTGATCTTCCATAGCTAAGCAAAATTTATGTATTCAAATGTAATGATTCTTAAACTAATATGTACTCCAATTGTTCCCGATAATTTACAGGATTGGTCAAATGAAAGCAAGCACCAACTTGATTTTTGTACAGTCTCAGGCATGGATAAAGAAAGGTTGATGATGCCCTATTTTTTTATACGACTTGGGTAAATCACTTATAATGAAAAAGCCCGGCAGAAAATTTACCGGGCTTTTGAATTATTGAAATTTGATTTCTTCTACGAATTTGCTTTTAGCTCTTTGGCTGCTGTGATAAACTGTGGCAGCACTTTCTGTACATCGCCTACAATACCATAATCGGCAACCTCGAATACAGGAGCGTCCTTGTCCTTGTTTACGGCCACCAAAATTTTTGATCCACTTACTCCGGCAATATGTTGGATAGCTCCTGATATGCCCAAAGCAAAATACAGGTTCGGGGCAACAATCTTTCCGGTTTGGCCGACATGTTCGTGGTGAGGGCGCCAACCTTCATCCGAAACGGGACGCGAACAAGCTGTGGCAGCTCCCAATATTTCGGCAAATTCTTCGAGAGGGGCCCAGTTGTCAGCGCTCTTCATTCCGCGACCGCCCGATACAATAATTTCGGCATCGGTCAAAAGGATCCGGCCTGTAAGGCGGTTTACTTCTTTTACGCTGGTTTTGGCTTCTGGCAAAGTGGCACCAAATTTCTCAATGCTGATGGCATTGGCCGTTTCCTTGATTTCCACCGAATTACCAATCAGGCTGATCACTTTTTTAGCGGTATTCACTTTTACATGGACAAAGGTTTTTCCGGTGAAAGCTTTTTTCTTCACCACAAAAGGATCAAATGAAGCTGGCACGGCCACTGCGCCTGTTACCAAACCGGCTTTCAGTTTTGCCGACACACGCGGTGCCAGTGCCTTTCCTGTAAAGTTATCGGACATGATAACGATGGTGGCGTCTTCCTTTTCCACAGCCTGGGCAATTATCGATGTGTAAACTTGATTGTCAAGTTCGCCATCATAACCTACCGCAAGGACTTTTGATGCCCCATAATTTCCTAACAGATTGAGTTCGTTTTCGCCAACCTTTCCAATGGAGAGGGCAACTACCTGATCACCTGACTGGGCAGCTATTTCACTTGCGTAGGAGAGCAATTCGAAACTAAGTTTCTTGAACTTCCCCTCCCAATTTTCTGTATATACTAATACTGACATTTTTTTGTGTTTTATTTTTGATGAATGAAATTTGATGGTTTTGAAATTGATTACACCCTTTCAGGGCTAAAATCGTATGGCCTATCAATACATAGGGCTTCGCCCTATGCTAATGCTTTCGCCCCTTTGGGGCTAAAAATATCAGAAAACCCATTTTTCTTGCACAAACCCATTCATCAATAATCATTAATAAATAATAATTTAAATCGCTTTTGCTTCTTCGTGAAGTAATCTGATCATATCTCCCGCATTGTCTTCGTCTATCATCTTGCAAGCCGATTTTGCCTGGGGCATCTCATAGTCGATATACTCGGTGAGCGCTTCAATATCTGCTGGAGGCAGAACTACCAATGGTTTTTTACGGGCCATCATAATTCCGCGCATCGCAGGGATTCGTGGGTCGAGAGCTATCCCTTTCTGGACGATTGCCACAAATGGGGTTTCGGTAGCCAAAACCTGGGTACCCCCGTCAATCTCGCGGTTCAGTTTTACTTTTCCGTCTTCGATAAACAAACCCGACACCGACGAAACCGAGGGCACATCCAATAATTCAGATAACATACCACCAACAGCGGAGCCATTGTAATCGCTCGACTCGATACCACACAAAACGATATCGTAGCCGTTATTCTTGACCACTTCGGCAATTTGTGCAGCTACATAATAAGCGTCTTTGGCTTCCGCATCCACACGGATTGCATCGTCGGCACCCACCGCCAAGGCTTTGCGCAAAGTTGGTTCGGTATCTTTTGTCCCTACATTGATTACTGATATTTCTGTTATCGGGCTTCCCTGTTCTTCTTTCAACAGTAAGGCACGGGTAAGAGCCAGTTCGTCCCAAGGATTGATAATCCACTGAACGCCGGTTTTATCGTAGCCACTATTGTTATTGACCAATTTAATTTTGGTCGTAGTGTCTGGCACATTGCTTATGCAAACTAAAATCTTCATAAATAAAATTATTCTCGTTAAACTTAATCATTCAATAAAGAACGTGAAATTACAATTTTTTGAATTTCTGATGTCCCCTCATATATCTGTGTGAGTTTCGCTTCACGCATCAGGCGTTCTACATGGTATTCTTTCACATAGCCATACCCACCATGAATCTGGACAGCCTCAGTGGTTACTTCCATGGCTATATCGGCGGCATATTGCTTTGCCATGGCGCTCATCAATCCATAAGGCTTCCCCTGATCCTTTAACCAGGCTGCCTTGAGGCAGAGGTTACGGGCATTCTCGATCTTCACGGCCATGTCGGCCAATTTGAAAGCAATTACCTGATGGTTGATAATTTCGGTGCCAAATGCCTTACGTTCTTTGGCGTACTGTACCGATCGCTCGAATGCACCCGATGCAATTCCCAGGGCTTGTGAAGCAATCCCGATACGGCCACCATCCAAAGTTTTCATAGCAAACTTAAACCCGAATCCATCTTCGCCAATGCGGTCAGCCTTGGGGACTTTCACATCGGTGAACATCACCGAATGGGTGTCGGAGCTACGCATTCCCATTTTATTTTCGTGAGGGCCGAGGGAAACCCCTTCTGCATGACGATCAACTATCAAACAGTTGATGCCACGGTGTTTTTTCTCGGGATGGGTTTGGGCAATCACTAAATAAGTACCAGCTGAGTTGGCATTGGTAATCCAATTCTTGGTTCCGTTGAGTAAATAATAGTCGCCTTTGTCTTCGGCAGTAGTTCGCTGGCTGGTGGCATCCGAACCAGCCTCAGGCTCGGATAATAAAAATGCCCCAATCTTTTCGCCACGGGCAAGAGGTTTCAGATATTTTTGTTTTTGCTCTTCGTTAGCGTAAGCTTCAATACCATAGCAAACCAATGAGTTATTTACCGACATAATAACACTGGCCGAAGCATCCACCTTCGAGATTTCTTCCATGGCCAACACATACGAAACTGTATCCATGCCCCCGCCATCGTATTCGGGCGAAACCAACATTCCTAAAAAGCCAAGCTCGGCAAGTGCCTTTACATGCTCCGTTGGAAAAATAGCGTTATCGTCTCGTTCTATCACATCTTTTATCAACTCTCGCTGAGCATAATCCCGGGCAGCTTGCTGGATCATTACTTGCTCTTCGGTAAATTCAAAGTTCATAATCGTCTCTTTAGTTTTGGTTATTTTGATTCTTTTATTGTGAACAAATATAGCATTATGGATATATCTTTCCAAAAGGGATTTTTATTTGGAATTACTACAAATACATCTATTCGCTGCTTGTTTAAAAGTGATTCAATTCAATGATTTGGAGTGATGGGGATTAGAGTGATGGCGAAACGGGAAAGTTGGGTATGCAACAAAAACACGGGAAATGAAAGTCCTGTGATTTTATTGAACCGAGCGACTGGAGAGAGGGTTCAGTGTTGGAGTAACGAGCAGGTATTTACAAAGTTCCATCCAATACTCAATCACTCCACTGCTCCATTACTTATGAATCATCCCGAATTTGTCAATTCTGGGATATTTGTCGAGCACTTGTTATTATCGGTTTATCAGGAAGGTGGCTGTCCCGCCAAAGTATTCTTTTAGATATTCTTTTTCCGTATCGGGCATACTGTTTTTTTCAACGGCAGCCAACATAAGTTCCATCCACCTGTCGCGTGCTTCCTGGCTAACAGGGAATGGAAAGTGGCGCTTTTTTAAAGCCGGAAGGCCTCGTTTCTCGTGATATATTTTTGGTCCACCCAAAAACTGCATCATAAATAAGAAGAGCCTTTCTTCGGCTGGGGCCAAATCATCAGGGTACATGGGGCGGATCAGGTTATCCTGCTTGATGCCTTCGTAAAAATCGGCTATTAGTTTACGTAAGTTCTCTTCTTGTATAATTTCAAATCTACTCAATTGCATAATCAAAAATTAAAACCAACAATGTCAGGACAAAATAGTTCGCTATGTGGTTTAATTTTATAAGTCAAATTCTGTTTGTTAATTTTGAGAAAGTTATTTTGAAAGATTTTCCCAGGAATTATTCAGGCTAAAAGATCAATAAAAAAATTTGCATTTTTTTGGAGTGTCATTTCTTTATTTGAGATTTGTTTGTATATATTTGCGACTTATAAATTTATAAAAATTAAAATGAAAAGAGGAACAGTAAAATTTTTTAATAAAACTAAAGGATTTGGTTTTATTAAAGACGACGAAACACAGAAAGAATATTTTGTGCACATTTCTGGATTAGTTGATGAAGTGAATGACAATGACGAAGTAACTTTTGAACTTAAAGAAGGGAAAAAAGGACTGAACGCAGTGAATGTTTCTTTAGCTTAAGCTGAGTTCACAAGAAATATATTCATTTCGGATGGCTCCACATTTTGTGGGGCCTTTTTTATTTGTGAGACTCAAATTTCAAAAGCAAAGCGCATTGAAATTTGTAAGTCGAACTAAGTAAGCCAAGCGATCTCATGACCAAAGAGAATAATCCCTACGGCGCAGCGTATCGGGACAAATGAGATAATCCTTCGATGCTTGCTTCGAAAAAAAACGAATGCCCCTTTTGTGATACCTCATCAGCTTGCTGCAAGGTTGTTTATACAAACAAAACTTAAAAACCATGGAATGTAAAAAAGATCGAAACCAAATCAACTGTAATTGCTCATACCCTTGTGGGAAAAAAGGGATCTGTTGTGATTGTATCGCTTCACATCGCGCAGCGGGTGAACTTCCAGCTTGTTATTTCCCAAATGATATTGAAAGGGGCTACGATCGTTCCATCGAAAACTTTTTACGGGTTTATCAGGAAAGGGTAGCCTGGTGGAATTGAGGTTTGAATTTTGAAAACCGAAATTTGGGACTCCCAGAAACAAAGATGCAACCATGAAATAAATGAAATATGAGGAAACGTACTGCAATATTAATCGGAGCCACCGGCATGATTGGCAAAGAGCTGCTTGGGCAATTGCTCGCAAATCAGGATTATGGCCTAATAAAAGTTTTTGCACGCAGACCAACCGGTTTGGTGCATGAAAAGTTATTGGAGAATATTGTTGATTTTGAGCAAACCAACGAATGGTCGGGCTTGCTCATTGGCGATGTATTATTTTCAACAATGGGAATCACCATTAAAAAAGCCAAAACCAAGAAAGCCCAATACAAAGTGGATTATACGTTTCAATTTGAAACAGCAAAGCTATCTGCCGAAAACAAAGTACAAAGCTATGTGTTGCTCTCATCTGCAGGGGCCAATAGCAAATCGAAAATCTTTTATAGCCGGATAAAAGGTGAACTTGACGAAACTGTTCAAGATCTTTCATTCAATAAAATAGCAATCGTTCGGCCATCGGTACTGGATGGAAACAGGGAGGAATACCGGCAGATGGAAAAAATTTCGATCAAAGTAAGCCGTTTGATTGCGAGGATTTTACCACCTCTTAAAAAATGGCGGCCCATCCATGCCTCGATTGTTGCAAAGGCCATGATCAATGCGGACCTGAAAAAGGAAATCTCCTGGATATATGAGTTGGAGGAAGTTTTTCAATTGGCAAAGGATTAATAACAATGGCATCTATCTTAAACTTTCAAAATAAATTCCGCAAAATTGTATCTCATTAAGTTATTTCGATAGTTTCTCATAGATAAAATTGTCATCCCCCTACACTAATTCATATTGACTCTAACCAAATTCCTTTTTACATTTGCTGTTGAATCAATAAAAACAAAAGCTATGATCAAAATTATATCCATTATTGTTGTGTGCTTGCTTTTTGTCATTGTGCTAATAGCCACTCTTTCCGGAAATTCTAAGTTGTCGGGCAAGTTCGATGACTTTGCCCAGCGTTTTCTTTTTAAAGATAAAGAGGAAAGTCGTTAACTTCAGATACCCTCCGAAACCATTACCAAGGGAGGGGGATTTATGGTCATTCGGTTGTCATTCAATGGTCATTCAGCAGTCATTTATTGTTTTAGGAATTGAACATAAACGGCAGGCGAAAAAATATTGGAAATGAATATTGCTGTGCCCTGCACCTTTTTAAAATCATCATATAATCTTTGTACAAAGTTGAGTGTACTCCGAAAAGTAAGAATTTGGTCAAAATCAAGGCTTTTTGAAATTTTAGCACCGGAGTTTACTTCTGTAAATGAGGATGTTAAAATTTTAAAGTAACGCAGAGTTTGGCCAAATTGGGCTTTTCGGAGTGGGCTCAAAGTTCAAATTCCTTAATGTGATTTCTCAAACACAAGTTGGACAAAAAATGACAACATAGCCAATACCTACAAACGACAGCGAAGCAAATGACAATGAATGACGCAAAGCGAATGACGGCGAAGTCAATTATGGCTGTATGTTTTTTATCTTTTTGGTCAGTTTCGAGGCAAACACAAAACTGTTCAGCTCTCTGTTATCGGAATCGAAAATATCCTGGCTGCTTCCCTCCCAACACTTTACCCCTTTGTAAATAAAAACAACTTTGTCGCCAATTTCCATTACCGAGTTCATATCGTGGGTGTTGACAATAGTAGTTGTTTGAAATTCTTCGGTTATTTCCTTGATCAGATTGTCGATTAAGATCGAGGTTTTAGGATCGAGTCCAGAATTAGGTTCATCGCAAAACAGGTACTTCGGATTAAGAGAAATAGCTCTTGCAATGGCTACACGTTTTCTCATACCTCCACTAAGTTCGGACGGATACTTATCATTTGCATTTTCGATATTGACACGCTTGAGGCAGAAATTTGCCCTTTCCAATTTTTCTTCTGTTGATTGATCTGTGAACATGTCGAGAGGGTACATTACATTTTCCTCCACGGTTGCCGAATCGAACAAAGCCCCTCCCTGAAACACCATCCCAATCTCCTGTCTGATTACTTTCCGTGCCCTGAAGTTCATGGCCGAAAAGTTCCTGTCGCCGTATAAAATTTCGCCCTGGTCTATTTCATGCAAACCCACTATTGATTTAAGCAACACAGTCTTCCCTGAGCCGCTCTGGCCAATTATCAAATTTGTCTTTCCCTGCTCAAAAACCACAGATATGTCTTTTAGCACCTCAACTTCGTCGAACGATTTGTAAATATTCCGTACTTCTATCATGCCAGCAACAATTGGGTCAATATCAGGTTAAACATCAGAATTAGTACACTGCTATACACTACAGCTTTTGTGCTTGAGCGACCTACTTCGAGCGCACCTCCTTCGGTAAAATAGCCCATGTATGCCGAAACCGAGGTGATTATAAATGCAAACACCACCGTTTTGAAAAGCGAGTAGGTGATATAAAATGGAACAAAAGCATAGCGCAAGCCCACAATATAAGCATCGGTTGTCAGCACATCTGTAAGGACACAACCACCTAACCATCCCCCCCAAATACCAATGAAAATACTCAGGATCACCAGAAATGGATTTATGAAAACCGCAGCCAAAATTTTGGGTAGTATCAGATAGCTGGCCGAGTTTACCCCCATAATCTCAAGTGCATCGATTTGCTCGGTTACCCGCATGGTGCCAATTTCGGAGGCAATATTACTACCTACTTTCCCGGCAAGGATAAGGCTTACGATAGTACTTGAGAATTCCAGGATCATAGAGTCGCGGGTGCCATAACCAATCAGATAGAGAGGGATAAATGGGTTTTCCAGGTTTAGCCCGGTTTGGATTGTGATTACGGCCCCCATGAAAATGGAGATGATAAAAACGATCCCAACGGAATCAAGCCCCAGCCTGTCGAGTTCGATCAAAAACTGACGAAAATAGATTCTTTTCTTTTCAGGTTTGGCAAATACTTTGGCCAACAATCTCGAATATCTTCCTAAGTGAAATAATAATTTCATTCTTTAAAATTTGCATAAGCGATGCAGAGCAAAATTAACAATTCCTTTTGTTATATCAAGGATATTTAGTTGAGTAGATAATTGGAGGGATTGAGGATTTAAGTAATTAGGGTAAGTAGGTGAGTTGGTGAGTGAGGTGAGTAGGGTGATCGTGGTAAGTCGTTCAACAAATTTCTCCTTACTGTACCAATGACATCTTCTTATTCTGGGATTAAAATGTAGGCAAAATATTCATGGAGATTCCTCACTTTGCTCGCAATTTTCCTGGGTTGTGCCTCGAAATGACTGTTTTCTTATTTAATTATTGTGGCCAAGGTATTTAAAAAGTTTCACATTAGTAAAATAGGCACACATATCAATCGATAAATCCAAATAAACTAAAATAATCTAAACTAAACCGGACCAACCCACTCACCCACTTACCAATTTACCCGTTTACCTACACACCAACTTACCTACTTACCCCACTCACCCCATTCACCCCACTCGCCCTAATTCCCTAATTACTTACTCTCCTTAATTACCAACTCACCAACTAAACTTAATTTCTTTTTCCCTTTGTCATGTGGGCTTCTTTTTCTATTTTTAGAAACATAAATTTAAAATTCAAACATGGACAATAATAATTTTTGTGTAATCATGGCAGGTGGGATCGGTAGCCGCTTCTGGCCTCTGAGCAAGACATCTAAACCAAAACAATTTCTGGATATTCTAGGAACAGGAAAAACCCTCCTGCGGCAAACATTTGAGCGATTCTCAAGCATTTGCCCAACCAATAATGTGTATGTAGTTACCAGCGAGGACTATTATCAATTGGTAAAGGATCAATTACCCGAATTACGCGATTACCAGATACTATTAGAGCCTCAGCGCTGCAATACAGCTCCTTGTATTGCTTATGCAAACTATAAAATCCTACAGGAAAACCCTAACGCGAATATCGTTGTGGCTCCATCCGACCACTTGATACTTAGGGAGGAGGAATTCATCCGGGTAATCGGTGAGGGATTAAAGTTTGTCTCCGAGAATGAGGCATTGCTTACATTGGGGATAAAACCCGGCCGTCCTGAAACAGGATATGGATACATACAAAAGAAAGAAGGGAGTACTAAATATCCGGAAATCAAAAAAGTTAAAACTTTTACAGAAAAGCCAAATATAGAAATGGCCAAAGTTTTTTTCGAGAGTGGTGAGTTTTTCTGGAATTCCGGTATTTTTCTATGGTCATTAAATTCGATCATGAAAAGTTTTCAACAGCATTTACCCGATGTGAACGAGCTTTTCGACCAGGGCATTGGATTGTATGGGAAACCAGAAGAAAAAGAATTTATCCTGAAGACATACAAAACTTGCCGCAAAATTTCGATCGATTATGGCCTTATGGAAAAGGCTGACAATGTATACGTGCTTACAGCTGATTTTGGCTGGTCCGATCTGGGTACCTGGGGCTCATTGTACGAACATTCACATAAAGACGAAGATAGAAATGTCGTTATAGGTAAAAATATTCTCCATTATGATTCAAAGAATTGTATGGTTAATGTGTCGGGAAAAAAGCTTGTTGTTGTTCAGGGATTAAACGATTATATTGTCGTTGAGTCAGAGGATAAAATTCTCATAATCCGCAAACAGGATGAACAAAAAATAAAGGACATCGTGAATGATATCCAAGCAAATATAGGCGATCATTATTTATAATTATGATTACTTAAGATAAAAAGAAAAGCGGCCAATGAGCCGCTTTTCTTTTTATCTTTTCTACGTATTAAAATCTTAATACTCCCATACATCCTGTTCGAGGTTGAATACCCAATTCTTAATCCTTTCCGATTCGAGCAAGGTATTTTGTCCAAGGGAATAAGAATTAATATTCCGATTATCGTAAATATTCGACTCCTGAACAATGTAACTTGCAAATTTCCGCTTGAAGAAAATATCATCGAACGATCTACGTTCCGAATCATTGTATGGATTCATTACTTCGTGGTTGGCGAATAAAGGCCTGAACTCCACAAAACTAACCCAGAACAATTGCCTTTGTGTGGCTTCGCCTGCAGATTCTTCGGCCAAGGCGATCGATTCGGCACTCATATCTCCGGTGATCTCTTTGTTATATTCCCGGATAGGGCTAAGAGCAATAATCCGTACATTAAGCGTAGAATATTTCCTGTCGAAATACCACATTTCTTTTACCAAATATTGTTTTACTTCAAAGCTATTGAGATCTTTAGTAATAACTTTATCGATCATTTCTCCAGTCTCCACATCCATCACCTGGCTAGTATCATTTCTGACATCGAATTTTTCCTCTATTTCTCTCCAGGTCATTGGCACATTAAATTCCTCACCCGGATCGCCCGAAGCGTAGGCAGTCAACCCTTCGTTTTTAATGCCATGCAACATCAGATCGATCAAACTCATCCGCTCCAAAATTGGTTTTGTTGGATAGTAAAGGGGTTCGTTCAATTTCTCACGCAAATCAATTCTTCGCATAATAAATTTCGACCACATTACATCTGCCTCTCGCAAAGGCTTGTATGGAATTGGTTTTCGCTGTTGATCGCGGTATTTTACATAAATCCCGTTCAACACACCTTGTGCATCAGTTTCTTGTGGAACCAAAAAACTCGCTAAAACACATATCAAAATAAGACTTGCTAATCTTCTCATAGCATATAAAGTTTATGTTTATTGAAGCTTAAATATCATAGGAGGCAAAGGACGGGTAATGCCATCATCACCTTTTGCTTTTATATTTTCAAAATTTACTTTATCGCCTCTCCTAAGTTTCTTTATCAAATCATACTGCCCTTCTGTAAATTTATTGCTATTTGATGACTTGACATCTTCAAATCCCTGGATAATTGCAGTAACATCAAATGAAGTAACTTTAAACGGCATTTCAAAATCGAAGTTTTCGATTTCACAAAACACCCCGGTCTGGGCTAATAACATAGATCTTTGCAGAACCCCACCTTTGCTCATAGCGACTTTGGCAACCGGATCTGGTACTGTTTTTACCCGGAAGGCGACAGAACCCATTTCTCTCTTTTTTCCATGTATTTCTGCATTAACTGAAATGGAGGTCCTTTTTCCAGTGAGATCTCCTGCTGTAGGCCGAACCATCCAACCACCAGTTGCTTTGTCTTCCCTTATTGTTCCGTTGGTCATTGTGGCCACAATATTTTCTTTTGGAACACCAGGTACCGAAATATCAACAGGGTTGTCTACTCCAATATAAAACACATTCATTTTAGTTGGAGACACAACTAAGCCCACGTCGCCAACCTGATAGTCAGCTTCGAAAGGATAGTTAATTAATCCCGATGGGGTTTTAAGTTCGATTAATCCACCCCATTTTACACTTGGCGAAAGACTATGTCCAACGGCTGAATATTTCCCGACACCATCTTCCACATGCAATGTGTCATAATCTTTTCCGAGTTCGCCGGCCATAAAATATTCGACAATACCGGCATCGTTAACAGTTGAATCTACCCGGCCTACATAAATTGTAGGTGTTTGCGTAGTATCAAATGCTGCCAAAAACACTTCGGCTTCGTAGGTGCCATCTTTAAAGATATAACTTGATTTTGACCGGACAACTGCATCTATCTTGTTTACTTTAACATCAAGAATACCAATTTGCTTAAATAAGTGATTGATTGCATCGGATTCCACATTTGTAATGTCGGTTTGAATTTTCGATAGCATAGTAATTACAGCTATCAAAGGCAAGTTGTCAAAGCGCATGGTTTCCCACGTTTTCTTCTCGGAAGTCCCAATGTTAGGTGGATCATCAGTGTTTAAAATTTTCCTAAACGATTCTTTAAGAGACTGAGGCGGATCAATCGCAGATCCTGACAGAAATTCTCTTAACGCAATTAAAGAATCTTTTAAATCATAGCCTTTCCCATTGTGTTCAGCACCAATTAAGACTTCCCCACCATAGTCGAGGTTATCAGACTTTAAGATGGAATCAGAATAAATTTCGCGTCCTTTTACAGCAACGGCATCTTCCCCGTCTGCCTTTTGAATAATTTCTATCTTTAAATCCTGAATGTAGTTGCTAATGCTTTTGGTCCTATTTCTAACTGCATCGGCTTTCAACCGCCAAGGCTTAACTTTATCAGGGTTTTCCAATTCAGCCTGCGAAAAACTATCGTAAATGGATTTATTCTTTTCGTTGAAATTTTCAATTGATTTATTTAATCCGCCCTCAACCAGCACGAAAGCTTCGATGATCTCGCGTGATACGTTCAATGCCAATAGTGCTGTCAACACCAGATACATCATCGCAATCATTTTTTGCCGCGGGGTTTCGGGACAATTCGTAGCACCCATATTTTATTTCCTAATTAATTGTTAAGTGAACAGCTTGCTTTTGTTATTTATTAATATTCATTGCTGAAAGCATGTTACCATAAATGGTATTCAGGGCTTCAAGTTTATCGCCAAGCTTAGTTACTTCGTCTTTATACTTTTCGGTACTCGACACAGACAATTTCAAATTGTCCATCATTTTATTCAGTCCATTATATGCATCCGTCGAATTTTTAAGGTGCTGATCAGTACCTTGCAATTGCATTTCATAAACGGCATTTAATGCAGAAAGATTCTTGTTCATCGACTCTAGTTGGCTTGCATAATTCGAACTACCTGCTGATACATTATTCAGGTTCGCGCTTAGGCTTGCTGCCAGTTCCTGATAGGTTTCAGATGACTGAGAAATGCCCATCATAGTTTCTGATGCCTTTTGAGCACTCGTAACATATTCTCTTGTCGCTACGCTTGCATCGGCAACATCCGATAATGCAGCAGTAGTATTGCTCAGGTTAGTAATACCTGTACCGAGTTTTTCAAGAGTCTCTTTGCTAATATCTGCTTTCTCAAGAATCATGTCAGCTATACTTCCCGATCCAAGTCCCTTTTCACTCTCACGCATAAGATCATCGCCAATATCCATACCTGCAAGTTCGGGATATACAAGGCTCCAATCGTACTGTTCGTGCAAAGGTTCGAATGCCGAGAAAAAGAAAATAGCGGCCTCTGTAGCCAAACCGACAAGAAGCATGTAAGATGCACCGGGATAATGGTTGATTTTAAACATAGCACCAAGAAGTACTACTGATGCTCCCCAACCATAAAGCTTTGCCATAAAACCCTTGTAGACTTTACTCTGGACTATTTCGGTAAGATTCATTGTTTGAAAATTTAGTTTAGTTAAAAATTTTATTTACTCTGTTAGCTGTGTTTTTGATTTTGTATTAATATACCTGATTTCCACCGGTATCGTTAATGTCACGACCCAAGAATGAGCGTACACAACGGAAACCGATATACGATTTCGCAGTATCCTGATATTCGTAACTGCGCACACCGTTTTGCAGGTAATAACCGATGTCTTTCCACGAACCACCACGGATAGCCTTTCTCTTTAATGTCCAAGCATCATCAGGATGGGCATCATACGTGTAATCAGGGGCAAGGTCGTGCATATAACTATAAGTTGATTCATCGAAGGCATTTGATGTCCATTCGGCCACATTGCCGGCCATGTCGTACAACCCAAAATCGTTAGGTTCGAAACTTGCTACTGGGACAGTGTATATGCCACCATCATCAACATAGTTACCACGCATTGGCTTAAAGTTGGCGAGGAAACATCCGAGGTTATTCCGGGTATAATATCCACCCCAAGGATACATCGAAAGATCCTGACCACCACGTGCGGCATATTCCCACTCTGATTCTAATGGCAAGCGGTAATCCTGCACATACGAGCTTCCTCCCTGAGAGGCAAGGTATCCATTTTGAAGCTGAGTCCTCCAACGGCAAAAGGCAAAAGCTTGTTTCCAAGTAACCCCTACTACAGGGTAATGGTCGTAAGCTGGGTGCCAGAAATAAGCATTGGTCATGGGTTCATTGAATGAATAGGTAAAGTCAGCAATCCAGCATAAGGTATCGGGATAAACATTGATTTCATCATGCATAATAAAGGACGAACGATCCGTCACATCTACCATCTCGCCTTTTTCGTTGCGGACTTGCCCGGTATATCGCTTGGAGTCTTCGTTATAATGATGACGAATGTCGCCATCAAAATTAAACTTCTTTGCGGCCTGTCTCAAATCTATCCACGAATAGGTATAGTTCAATTTCCGGGTATCGATTTCCTTTCTGCGATAAAAGCGCTCGTTTTCTGAAAGATACAAATCGTTCAGGATTTCGGCATACTCCGGGTCTTTCCAATCGATAGGGGTTTCCCAATTGATAAAAGGCGGGTCGATAACTTCGCCATTATCATCTTCAGTGAACAGAAAGTCCTCCTCGAATTCAACACCTAGCATTATCCGGGCAAGCGAATCGCGGACCCAATGCACAAATTGTCGATATTCATTATTGGTAATCTCGGTTTCATCCATCCAAAATGGGGGGATCGAAACTGTCCGGGCCTGTGTGGTATTAGCCCAAGGGACATCCTGGTCGTTTCCTCCCATGTTATAGGTCCCCATTTTTATGAATTTCATACCATAAGGGTCGGTCGTAAACCATCGTTCACGATCTGGAACACCGGTTAATTCGCCATTCCCATAGTTTCCGCAACTGCTTGCGAGAACTGCCAGGAAAAGAACCAAAAACTTTACTTTTTTCATATTACCTCCGGTACTTGATGCATACTATCTTTGTTATTAATCCCATATTGCTTTACCTCTTCCTTTTCGCTGGTCGGTACTGATATGGAAGCAATAGCGTAAAAAGAACTCTATTGATCCACTGGCATACGTGCCAATATCAGTGACCGGGAAATCCCAGGCCGCGCCAAATGAAATGCCACCTTCAAAGTCCATCCCGAACATGGCTACATAAGCATCTTCGAGGCGATATGAAACACCGCCCCAAATTCTTTTATTATATTTTATCATTGTATTGATATCCATTTGCATTGCTGCTCCATCGTACTTCATAAAAACGGATGGTGTCAGCTCAAAATATGGATTTGGCAACTGAATGTTATAGCCCCCTGTGGCAAAATAGTGCCGCTTCAATGCGGGTGCAGCCGTTTGACTAAACTCCATGGTTGGCTCGTTCAGGTGCCTCGACGACAGGCCCATGTATAGTCTGTCTTGCTTGTAGAACAATCCTAAGCCGAGGTCAAGGGCCATTGCACTTTCATCGTTCGGGATCAGCGGGTCGCCAGCCGGAGATCCACCTGTTCCACCTGTGTACCAATCGGTGTTCGACAGGGCGTTGTTGTTAAAACCAACATCCACGCCAATCCCCAGTGTCCCACTTGCCATATCCATTAAATAGGAGCCTGCAATGTTGAAACTTACATTCTTATAAAAGCCAATATTATCAGTCATTATTGTGATTCCTGCGCCGATGGGGAGGCCAATAAATGAAAGGGGTGTGTTGGCATTAAAGATTTTCGAAGAAGGGCGGCCTTCAAAACCTAACCATTGTTCACGAATTAGGGCTGTTGCACATACGCCATCATTACTACCTGCTGCGCCAGGATTGATCGCCGCAAGGGTGTACATGTTCATGCTGAACTGCGGGTCTTGCTGCGAATACGCAGGAATTAGGAGCAGACAAAGTGCAACAAATGTTAGTAATCTTTTCATAATGATGTTCTTAATTCTCAAACCACATTGGGTCAATAACATACAAAGTGGTAAAATAAATAAAAATATTCGTTATCAACAAATTTTATAAAGATTCAAAGTTAACAAAATCTTTACAGGCTCTACATTTTGGTAGATTTTGTGCCTTAAAAGAAACCCACTATTAACTATAATTATTTTGCTCAATCTTAACTATTTTTAACATTAAATTTTACTTAATTGATTTTCTGATAGATACGCCACAGCCTATCGGGCACATCACCTTCATTGGCCATTCTGTAATCCTCATAATTACATGCAATTATCATTTCATCATTTTTTTTATCAGGTGTCATTGGGATTTTCATCCACCATCGCCCTGAACTTTTACTATAAATAAATTGTATGGTATGTTCAAGCACATTTACATCATACATCAAAAGCTCATGTTTTGACCCATCAAAAATAGGAAAATCGTTGACCCGATGATAATATCCGTCAATAAAATGCCAAATTATTTGTGCAGCAAGGATAGATGTCCTTTCGCGGTGGTCTAAAGCAGGGTTTATTTCATAGAGGCCAAACGACGCAACATTCTCGCTAATGCCTGCATACCAAGCCAATTGACAGGCTTCGTTGCCAAACAACCCATTGGGTGATGCGAATTTTGTCCCGGGTGCTTCGCTCATGCGAATGGCCGAAATATCAAAGCTTACCAGGTGGCTATCGCGGATTATAGGCTCGGCATTTTCAATATTTTGATGAATTTCGCCCAAAGAGTGGACGTCGAAAAACAATTTCTCCATCATATCGAAGGTAGCTGGCGAAATAAGGTATTGCTGAGAAGCCAGGTTCGCAAAATTGAAAAGTTGTTCCCCTTCTTCGGTTAATATCTTACCAATATAACTTCGTGCATGAAAGGGTGTCGCAATATCTCCAAGATCAATAAAGCTGTCGATAGCTGTAAGGTTGACTTGTTTCTGAATATGCTTATAAGCTTTAAACTGGGCATAAGTCAAGTCTTGGCCACCACCCATTATAATAGGTATGATATTATTTTCGAGCATAGCTTCGATCAGGTCGCGCAAGGCAAAATAAGTGTCGTTGGGGGTTTTGGCTTCCTTTAGGTTTCCCAGGTCGATCAATTTCATCTTGGTGTTCACCTGGAATAGCCGGTAAAGTGCAGTTCTCACTTTGTTAGGAGCCTGAAAGGTTTCGGTGTTTTCGGTATTCCGATTTTCACTTACACCTATAAGCCCAAAGTGGAAAGATCCTAATTTTGAAAAGTTGAAATCTTCGGAAAGCAATTCAATACTGCCACCGATGCTTCCCTCAGGGAGTACCTCACCATCCTCAATTATGGAATTAAGTTCGGTGTAATCGAGGTAATATTTTAAAATATCTATAAGCTGTTCCAATCCCAAATTTTTAATTGCCCAAATGTAGGATGAAAATCAGTTTTAACAGCGGTCGCAATTCCCATTTTTATCAGTATTTATAAAGATACCGTAAACAATAATCAGTCTAAATAAAAATGGATGATCGAACCACGTCGATCATCCATTCAGAATATTATTTCCCATTGGGATTATTTCTTCTTCCTCCCTTTTGGTTTAGCCTTATCGCCAGCTTCAATCAATTCCATGCAATCCTCTAATTCAAGAGAAGCTGGTTCGGTAGTTTTCGGGATCTTATAATTCTTTTTCTTGTACGAAATATAGGGTCCCCAGCGACCATTTAGAATGGCAAGCTCTGGTTCTGAATCAAAACTCTTGATATGCTTCTGTTTGTCGGCTTCACGTTTTTCTTCAATCAAAACTATGGCTCTTTCCAATTCAATGGTCATTGGGTCGTCTTCTCCTTTTTTAAGGGAATAGAAGCTATTCTTGTGCTTTACATAAGGGCCAAAGCGACCACTTGCAACAATCACTTTCTCGTCTTCGAACATTCCCACATCGCGTGGAAGCTTAAACAGATCAAGTGCTTCTTCGAGGGTAATAGTTTCAATCGACTGTTCCTTTCGCAAGCTTGCAAACTTGGGTTTCTCTTCATCTTCGTTTTCTCCAATCTGTGCCATAGGGCCATAGCGGCCGATACGCACCGATACGGGTTTTCCGCTGGCAGGGTCTGTTCCAAGCTCACGCCTGCCATTCCCAGCTTTCGACGTTTCAACAGTATGTTCCACTAGTTTATGGAAGGGGCGATAGAAGCTGTCAATCATTTTTTGCCAGATCAAATCGCCATCGGCAATTTCATCAAACTCTTTTTCCACAAATGCGGTGAAATTATAGTCCATGATATCAACGAAATTCTTGAGCAGGAAATCGCTAACCACAATCCCAATATCGGTAGGGAACAATTTCGATTTTTCGGTGCCGAAGGTTTCTGTTTTAACCTCTTCTTTTATGGTCCCCGATTCGAGCAACAAATACTGAAAATTACGTTCGGTTCCAGGGCGGTCTTCTTTTACTACATAGCCCCGGTTTTGGACTGTCGAAATGGTAGGGGCGTAAGTCGAAGGTCGGCCAATGCCAAGCTCTTCAAGTTGTTTTACAAGGCTTGCCTCGGTGAAACGGGCAGGCTTTTGGGAATATTTCTCGATCGACTCGATGCGCTTGTATTCCAAGATTTGGTTTACCGACAAGGGTGGGATCAGGCTTTTGGAATCGTCGCCGTTTTCCGATTCATCGTCGGTCGATTCGATATATAATTTCAGGAAACCGTCGAAAATCAACACCTCGCCCGAAGCAACAAAACGTTCTTGCGAATTTGAAATAGAAATATTAACAGTGGTCTTTTCAAGTTGGGCATCGGCCATTTGCGAGGCTGCGGTACGTTTCCAGATCAGTTCATAAAGCCTTTGTTCCTGCTTCGATCCTTCCACGGTTTTATTGCTCATATAGGTTGGGCGGATAGCTTCATGAGCCTCCTGTGCCCCTTTGCTCTTTGTTTTGAAGTTCCTGACTTTGGAATATTCTGGTCCAAATTCTTTTTCGATTTCCGACTTTGTTGTTGCAATTGCAAGGTTTGACAGATTGACCGAATCGGTACGCATGTAGGTGATAAAACCCGATTCGTACAATTTCTGGGCTACCGACATGGTTTGCGAAACTGAGAAACCCAGTTTCCTGCTCGCTTCCTGCTGAAGGGTTGAAGTGGTAAACGGTGCCGAAGGCGATTTTTTAGTGGGGCGTTTGGTCACATCGTCCACCTTAAACTCTGCTTGCTTGCACAACTCGAGAAACTCCCGCACTTCTTCTATTCTCTTATAGCGTTTCGATAACTCAGCTTTTAATTCTGAGACTTTGCCATTATTCCCAGTCACAGTAAAATAGGCATATACCCGAAACAATGATTCAGCCTGAAAATTGATGATCTCTCGTTCGCGCTCAACAATTAAGCGTACCGCCACCGACTGCACCCGGCCTGCCGACAGCGATGGTTTCACCTTTTTCCAAAGCACCGGTGAAAGCTCAAAACCTACAATGCGGTCTAAAACCCGGCGGGCTTGTTGTGCATTCACCAGGTTCATGTCGATCTCGCGAGGATTTTCAACAGCCTTGAGAATGGCTTCTTTGGTGATCTCGTGAAAAACGATGCGCTTTGTTTTAGCGGGCTTCAGGTTAAGTGTCTCATACAAATGCCAGGCTATGGCCTCTCCTTCGCGGTCCTCATCGGAAGCGAGCCAAACCATATCGGCATCCTTGGTGAGTTTTTTCAGTTCGGTAACAACTTTCTTTTTCTCGGGCGATATTTCGTATACCGGTTCAAAATTCTTTTCGAGGTCAATCCCGAAATTTTTCTTCGACAAATCGCGAATATGCCCGAAGCTCGACTTGACCATAAAATCCTTACCAAGAAACTTCTCGATGGTCTTTGCCTTTGCCGGGGACTCCACTATAACTATATTCTTTTCCGCCATATTCGATTTATATATTAGGGCTTATGTTCAAAAAACGGCACAAAGAAACACAAAAGGAAACTTAATTTCCAAATTATTGTCGGGAAGTAAAACTGAATAGGCTTGATTTATTTTGACTGGTTCTAAAGAACGTATGTGGATATTCACCAAAAACACATTGGGTATCAAGGTTCTGATTAAGGAAATATCCGTTCAGGATTTTTTTAAAAAATAATAAATATGAAGAGGGGATTGTTGCTGGGCCAACGGAATTCGGGTCAAGTGGAAAATTTTAGGAATTATTTGTTTTTCTTTTAAGGTAAATGACAAAATTTGAGGCCAAGATTATAGTAACAGATTTATCCCTACACCACCCATGACATCTTTTTGTAATGCACTGAAACAATGAGCATAAGAAATCTGTATCAATTCTGGTAGCCCAATACAAAATACAAAGCCTAGAAAGAACTATATATGGGTGCATTCCCAAAATATGACCATTATGCAGCCCTTGTTAGTTCTTTACTCATAATCAATTGACCTTTCACGGTTTCTCCACCTTCTGGTACGAGAATCATCTTTCTTATGCTGTTGAGAAAGACAGGCCACCTGCC
>JAIOYV010000023.1 GCA_021740905.1 Bacteroidales bacterium | reverse complement strand
CTTTTACTGTTAGCCCGGAGTCCTCCTGCAATTGGATAAGCTCTCGATATTTTTCTTCTTTCCGCATTTCCATTTTTGCTGCGAAAGATAGACCGGCTCAGGGGTGCTGACAATATGTACCAGGCCGATTGCTTACGTTGGTATTAGTTCAAAAACCAAAAAACCCCGACAATAGCCAGGGTTTTTCAATATCAAAAAATGATTCTTTATTTTTTCTGAACGGCTTTCTTCAACCCTTTCTTTATGGTATCGAAAGCAACAGGGGTTGCAATAAACAACGATGAATATGTACCTACAACAATACCTACCATCAACGCAAATACAAATCCACGGATTGTTTCGCCGCCAAATAGGAAGATGGTAAATAACACCACAAAAGTGGTCATCGATGTATTTACCGTACGGCTAATGGTACTGTTCAATGCCTCATTGTAGACATCCTCACGCTCGCGTTTTGGGTGCAGGTTCAAGAACTCCCTGATCCGGTCGAACACAACCACGGTATCGTTTATCGAG
The DNA here is from genome assembly GCA_021740905.1 of Bacteroidales bacterium. GTDB lineage: Bacteria > Bacteroidota > Bacteroidia > Bacteroidales > M50B96 > JAIOYV01. Next base: position 75,200 of record JAIOYV010000023.1, on the reverse strand, counting down.
TAACCAACCACTGTTAAGATAGCTGCAATAAATGCCTGGTCAATTTCGAGCGAGAAAGGCAATATTCCATAGAACATAGAGAATATACCCAATACTATCAACGCATCGTGAACAAGGGCGGCCACAGCACCAAGTCCAAACTGCCAGTAGCGGAAACGGATCAGGATATAAATAAAGATAATGATCAACGAAATAAGGATAGCCCAAATGGCTGAGGTTTTAATATCGTCGGCAATGGTAGGCCCTACTTTTTGAGAGCTCATCCGGCCAACCGACTTATCTTCCTGATCGCTGATAAATTCGGCAAAGCCAACATCACCCAGTTCGGTATGCAACCCTTTATACAGTTTCATTTCAACTACATCATCCACATCAAACTCGGTACGCTCAACCATTCCTTTGAATACTTCGAAACTTACATCTTGTCCAATGAATTCTCTCAGGTCAGTATAAATAGCGTTCAAATCAATTTCTGGATCATCAAGAGTATTGTAATCAATCAAATGTTTGGTTGTAACCTTTATTTGGTTGCTGCCTCCAAAAATCTTTACTTCAGGAGCTTGACCATAAGCATCTTTCAATTTATTCTGAACATCGGTTGTATTTACAGGTTGCTCGAAACGTACCACATAAGTACGTCCACCAAGGAAGTCAACACCATAATTCAATCCACGTGAAACCAGTGAAACAATACTTAACAAAAGTACAACACTTGAGATGACATAAAATGTTTTCCGCTTGGTAATAAATTGAATTTTGAGATTTTTGAATGCATTATCAGTCCATTTTGTTGCAAAGTTGATTGTCATTTCGCGATTCAACAACTGCAAGAATGTTAAACGGGTAATGAAAATAGCCGAGAACAAGGAAGTAAGGATACCGATTATCAGGGTAGTTGCGAAACCTTGTATGGGGCCTTTACCGAAATAAACGAGTACAATTGCCGTAAGCAAGGTGGTTATGTTCGCATCGATAATGGCAGAATAAGCGTTGTTGTAACCGTCTTTAATAGCAAGCTTCAAGCCCTTGCCAGCTGCCAATTCCTCTCGAATCCTCTCAAAGATAAGCACGTTCGCATCAACCGACATACCAATGGTAAGTACAATACCTGCAATACCAGGAAGTGTTAAAACAGCACCAAGCGATGCCAGCACACCCATAATAAAGAAGATGTTGGCAAGCAAGGCAATATTGGCTACCATACCGGCACGGTTATAATAGAAAATCATATAAAGGAGAACCAAAACGAAGGCAATTAGGAAAGACCATAATCCTGAGTTGATCGCTTCGTGACCTAATGAAGGCCCTACGATAGCTTCTTCAATAATCCTTGCAGGTGCAGGTAATTTACCTGATTTCAAAACGTTTGCTAAATCTTGTGCTTCTGCAATGGTAAAGTTTCCGGTGATCTGAGAGTTTCCTCCTTTAATTTCGCCCTGAACGGTTGGGTATGAATATACATAGTCGTCGAGCACAATGGCTACTTCACGCTTGATGTTTTCTTTGGTCAAACGTGCCCATGTTTTGGCGCCGTCGGAATTCATTGTCATAGAAACCTGAGCAGTTGCCTGGTTGTTGCCAAACTCGGCACGGGCATTTGTGATCACATCTCCTGAAAGAGGAGCATGTCCATCGCGTGAGGTCACTTTAAGCGCGATCAGTTGGAAATAATTCTCAGCCTCATCAACGGCTTTAAAAGTCCAGCGAAGCATCAGGTCACGTGGTTTCAACGAAGATACTTGCTTCAAGCGAAAATAGGCATTTACTTTGGCCGTATCTTTTTTATGCGAATACCCCAGGGCAGCACCATCGACTAAATTTCCATCCTGAGTGGTGGCCGGGATTAGGATCGAAAACAGGGGGAAATCTTTTAGCCTTTGTTCATAATCCATTCCGGTTGAATCCTTAGCTGTTGAATCACTTTCCAACTGCTCCAACAAACTTGGCCCTTCCAGGCTATCTTGTGCTGCTGAATCAACTAATTCTTCAGCCATTTCTTCAGTTGGCTCAGCAATTGCATTTTCAGCCACCAAATCTTCATCACCAGTACTTTCCTGAATGGCTTTTTCAAATTCTTCTTCCGAAGAACCTTCTTCCATTTCCTTAATCTTGTTGTTGGCATCCAAAAGAAACTGATATACTTCGGGAAGTTTATAGGTTTCCCAGAATTCGAGGCTGGCAGTTCCCTGGAGGAGCTTCCGCACCCTTTCAGGCTCTTTTACACCTGGCAATTCAACCAAAATCCGACCTGACGTTTCGAGGCGTTGGATATTCGGTTGAGTAACACCAAACTTGTCGATACGGCTTCGCAACACGTTGAAAGAAACATCGATGGCATTTTCAGTTTCCGTACGGATTACTTTCAATACCTCTTCGTTGGTCGAATTGAAATTCACCTTATCTTTCAAGTCGAGGGTAGCGAAAATGGCTGCCATCCTTGCATTGGGATCAATTTCAGTAAAGGCCTGTCCAAACAAGTTTACAAAGTCTTCCTGGCTATCTTTTTGCAATTCTTTTGCCCTTTTCAAGGCAGCCACAAATGTTGAATCCTTGCTGTATCCCGAGAGGGATTTAATTACATCGACCACCGACACTTCAAGGGTAACGTTCATACCACCTTTCAGGTCGAGACCCAAATTTATTTCCCTTTCTTTACAATCTCTATACGAAAATTTCTTTAACCCAAGGAAATTGTACACTGTTTCGCCGGACAATGAGTCTAAGTAAGCTCTTTGTTTAGCCATATCACCCTGGGCATACTCTTCGGCATCCTTTTCGATATTCCGGGTAATAAATGTAAACGAAAGCTGATAAATACTCACCAAAGCCAGTAAAATCGCCAATAACCTGATAGCACCTCTATTCTGCATTTGTTCTCAAATTTTGTTATTCTATCCTATTTTACAAATAATCGGCAAAGGTAATCTAATTTTTAATTCATTTTAATCTTTTTTCAATTATGCAAAGTATTCAGGAAATCAGAATATAATCTATATTAACTTTTTGATTATTAAACAGTAAATATCAAGAGGCATAAACAACCATATAGTTGTTGTGGCGGCAATATTTTAAGTGATGCGAAGATTGGATTTCGCCAAAGCGAATATCACCATAAAAACTTCCTTCATTTGTATAAGTAAAAGGATGGATCGTAAGCTCCTTGATAAAGTCAATTTCCCTGTGTCCTGTTATTTTCAACAGGCATTCTTTGGCGCACCAATATAATACGAGCTTTTCGATATTATCACTTTCTCCAATCTGTTCCATTTCTTCTGTCGATAGAAATTTATGCTTCACCTTCTCAACCTTGCCAGATATTATCTCGATGTCGAGGCCGGGGTGTTTGTCAGGGTGAAAGTAGATCCCCGCTATTTGTTTTGAATGGGAAATAGAAATAAATCCTGGATGGTCTTTTAGTACAGGCCTTCCGAAATCATCATAAGCGATGCTTGCTTTTTTGCCCAGCATCTCTTTAAGCAAAAGCCGCACTGCCAGCCATTCCAATCTTCTGTGGCTTGCCTTGAACCGATTGAGCTGATCTAATTCTCCTTGCCCCAGAATTAATTCAGAAAGGAAAAACTCTTCATCTTCCTCTATTTGCCAGAGAGCAAGACGGGAGTCATCGGGAAGTTTTTTTTCAAAAGAAATTGGCATACTGTTGCTGATTACTGGTTGCTGGTTTGATGATGCCTGAATGACGTTGACCGAATTTATCTTAATTACTCAATTGCCTATTCACCTTAATTACGTCATTACCCACTCACCTAATTACCTACTCACTTCAATTACTTACTCAACTAACTTCACCCACTGGAAACTCTCGATCAGATGATCAATGTCCCGATTGATAAAATCAATGACCGGGGAAATTGAGTCTTTGTCGGGCGAAAGGTTGAAATACAAGGCCCCACGAAAAAAATTCCGGGTGCTGTCGGTCAACACAAACTGGACTTGCGAAGCTGCCTCCCCGTTTATCAGGTACTTAATCCCGTACACCTGCTTTTCGGGCTTGAGTATTAGTTCCTGATCGATGGCATCGGCCATGGCCTGGTGTTTCATGGCCAATTTGTACGAATCGTCCAGCAACTGTGGCATATCTCCAGCCACCTGCTTATAACTAAGATGCAATCGCGCCCTGAACAAGGGAAAATCGATGTTGAACCAACAAGGCTCATCCCTGTTTTGCTGATTGGGAGAAACAACGCTATAAGCGGGGTACTCAAAGCGAAAGGGACAATCGGACGAAAATTCCTTGTATGTTTTCTCAGGCAAAGTAATCCTAAAAAATCCACGGGGGCGAGGTGTAAATTCTTCTTTGCAGGATGAAATAAGGAAGGAAGAAATGACTATTGGTATCGCCAGGGCAAAAACCATGATTGTCCTTCTATTGTTTTGGTATATCATTGATTTTGATTTCAATTTTTTTAATCCTCCTGTTATCAACCGACCTTATAGTAAAATCGAAATCCAGGATTTTTATTGTTTCATTCTTTTTTGGGATTTCGCCTTTAAACTCCAACACCAGTCCGGCCAGGGTTTCTGCATCGCCTTTCAATTGGTCGAATACATATTCCTGGCAATCGGCCACCCGGTAAAAATCGTTGAGCAGGGTTTTTCCTTCAAACAAATACGTGCGATCGTCCAGCTTTTCGTAAATAATATCCTCATCGTCGAGTTCGTCGGTAATTTCGCCCACAATCTCTTCAATAATATCTTCGAGGGTCACAATCCCCGAAGTGCCACCATATTCATCAACCACAATGGCCAAATGGTTTTTCTGGCTCTGGAACTCGCTAAGCAGGTCATTTATTTTTTTTGTTTCGGGCACAAAATAAGCGGGCCTGAGCAACTTCAGCCAGTCAAACTCATCGGGTTCTTTCAAGTGCTGCAACAGATCTTTGATGTACAAGATCCCTTTAATATTGTCGAAATGGTCGTCGTACACCGGAATGCGCGAATAACCCGATTCGATAATCACCGACAGCAATTTCTTAAACTGCATCAAAGTGTCGACAGCCACCACATCGACCCTCGATTTCATGACCTCTTTCACATCAATGTTGCCGAATTTGACTATACCCTTCAGTATCTTTTTGTCTTCGGTAATCGTGTCTTCGGTAATGTCGAGGGCATGGGATATGTCATCGATCGACAAGTTTTGCTTTTTCTTTTGAAAACGTTTGTTGATGAACGATGTGGAATTGACCAACACTACACTCAACGGACTAAACAATTTCGAAAGGATTGATATTGGTCTTGCCATAAATACTGCAAAACTGGTTGAATATTGGCTGGCATATACTTTTGGGATTATCTCGCCAAAAAGCAAAAGCATAAAAGTAATTACCACCACTTCGGTAAGAAAACCAAGCATAGGATATTGCGAAAAATCGAAGAGCATACTGCTCACATACGTTGAAATGATTACGATTCCGACGTTCACAAAATTGTTGGCAATAAGTATGGTAGCCAATAATTTCTCGGGTAATTTGAGTAGTTCGAGCACCATCTGGTTATTCTTGCTTTCTTTTTGTTCCAGATCGTTTAAGTTAACAGGGCTTAACGAAAAAAACGCCACCTCGGAACCCGAGATAAGGGCCGAGGCGACAAGTAAGAGCAAAATTACAACTAAGCCAATAATGCTACTAAAATCAAATGTAGTGAAAGCTGTTTCCTGTAACAGGACCCATGCCTCCGTAAAAGTTTCACTTTCCAATCTTAATAAAATTCAAATTAATTACTATTAGAACGGGAGGTCGTCCCCTTCGTGGGGAGCATCGGCATGATAATCGGCAGCCGGCTCGTTGGTTGTTTGTCCAGAATCAGTGCCATCAGACTTACGCCCTCCTAACATGGACATGTTGTCGGCAACTATTTCTGTAATATACTTCTTGTTCCCATCCTTATCATCGTACGAGCGGGTTTTAACTTTTCCTTCGATAAAGAGTTTGTCACCTTTTTTTACATATTTCTCAACCACTTCTGCCAGTCCCCTCCAAATAACAACATTGTGCCATTCGGTCAGTTCTGTTTTTTGCCCTTCTTTATTTTTGTAAGATTCGGTGGTTGCCAGCGAAAATTGCGCCTTTGCAACCCCATTGTCGAAATACCTAACTTCGGGATCTTTCCCGACATTTCCAATTAACATTACTTTGTTTAACATCTTATTTTATTTTAGGGGTTTGAGCGATAAATGTACAAATTAAAATTTCAACAGCCAAAATATATAACCGAGTTTATATAAAAAAAACTCCCATTAAGCATTTCCTCCATTTTTTTCAATGTCAAAAATAGCGATAATGTTTAATCCAATGCCGAAACCGACAAAATATGTTCGACAAACAGCTCCATCAATCGATGAACAGGGTAGTCCTTTAGCTCATCGAATCCAACGAGTATATACTCTTCGCCCCTATTCTTCAATTCACCTTCTATTACCGACAACATAAACAAGCGTGCATGAATGCGTTGATGGCTCAAAATATGTATTTGCTCAATAGGTTTCGATAATTGCCTTAATTTAATCCCATCAGAAAGCTCTATTAATATGGTGTGATTTTGTAAGCGGCGATAACTTATCAAACGATCGTGCTCAATTACAGGGAATTCATACAGGTTTTTCCAGATGCCGGGGGATTTGCGCTGCCCAATTAAAAATTTCCCGTTTTGGACGATGAAGAAATAATGAAAAAACCGATCGCGGGTTTTGTTGGGTTTAGACTTAACAGGTAAATCGGAAACGATGCCATCGGTATATGCCTTGCAATCGTTTTGCAAAGGGCAGCTAGTACAAACCGGATTGCGGGGCAAACAAATGAGTGCACCCAATTCCATCATTGCCTGGTTATGTTTTCCAGGGTCATTGACATCTAAGAGTTCATTCGCCAAGTGTGAATAACTTTTTTTCCCTTCAGAAGAATAAAACGAAAGAGGATTCGCAAATAACCTTGACAATACCCTATACACATTACCATCAACCACTGCATTGGCTTTTCCAAAACAAATCGATGCAATGGCAGCCGCAGTGTAATCGCCAACTCCCTTCAGCTTTTTTAATTCTGAAAAAGTATCGGGGAACTGTCCCTTATTAGTATGGTAAATGATTTTTGCGGTGCTATGCATGTTCCTTGCCCTTGAATAATATCCCAAGCCCTGCCACAATTTTAGGATTTCCTGCTCGCTGGCCAGTGCCAAAGAAGCAATATTGGGGTGCATTTTTATAAATCGTTCATAATAAGACTGTCCCTGAGCAACCCTGGTTTGCTGCAAGATTATCTCGGAAAGCCAGATTCTATAAGGCTCTTTGGTATGCCTCCAAGGTAGCTGTCGGTGGTGTAAATCGTACCATCCGGATAGCTTTTCACTAATACTCATTATATTACATTCATCAAAAAAAAGAAACAGTCGGCAAAAATAATTCTTATTAATTTTAATTATAAAATAAATTCATATATATTTGCGCACCTAAAATTTAGAAAATAAGTAATCTAAACAATTGATAATTAAAGAAATTTAAAAATGACTAAAGCGGATATTGTAAACGAGGTTTCCAAGAACACAGGAATTGAGAAGATCACTGTTTTAAAAACAGTCGAAGCATTCATGGAATCGGTAAAAGGATCATTGGTAAAAGGGAAAAACGTTTATTTGAGAGGGTTTGGTAGTTTCATCGTGAAGAAAAGAGCTGAAAAAACTGCCCGAAACATTTCAAAAAACACAACAATTATTATCCCGGAACATTTTATTCCGTCTTTTAAGCCCGCCAAAACTTTCGTTACGAAAGTAAAGAACAATGTAAAATAGTCTAAAAATTTTATTAAAGTAAGAAATTATGCCAAGCGGAAAAAAGAGAAAAAGACATAAGATGGCCACTCATAAGAGGAAAAAACGCCTTCGTAAAAACAGACACAAGAAGAAGAAATAAAGTTTGTTAATCGATGATAGGAAATGAACAACAAACCTAAAGGACTTGATCCTTTAGGTTTGTTGTATTTAAAATACCGATTGAAAAGCAACAGACTGCTGCAATGATTGTTACATGCGTGAAGCTGTTCATTGCTGTTGCATTTATAAAGACAACTCAACATATTGATGGATTTATAAAATGCAAAACCAGCCATATCAAAACTGTTAGATAAAAATCTGAATCAGGCTATGTTGCTTATCTTGCAGATATTACAAGGATTTCGGGATGAACGATAAATTCAAATTAGAAACCTGGGTCTGAAAAAAAAATAATATTGTGAAGTTGTAGTTGTGAGCAAAGATTTAATAATAGACGTAACACCAAAAGAAACCACTGTTGCGCTTCTCGAAGACAAACAGCTTAGCGGTTTAAACAAAGAGAAGAACAACATCCAGTTTGCCGTAGGCGATATATACCTCGGCAAAGTAAAGAAAATTATGCCGGGCCTTAACGCCACTTTTGTGAACGTGGGCTACGAAAAAGATGCCTTTCTTCATTATTTCGACCTGGGGCCTCAGTTTAGTTCATTGTCGAAGTATTTAAAGTTGGCCGCGTTGGGCAAAGAGCAACTTCCGGCATTTTCAAAATTCAAATGCGATCACGATATCGATAAGAATGGAAAAATGGTGGATGTGATCACACAAGGCCAACCGATTCTTGTACAAGTAGCAAAAGAACCCATTTCGTCGAAAGGTCCAAGGCTCAGTTCCGAAATTTCGATTGCCGGGCGGAACATGGTGTTGATCCCTTTCTCTAATAAGATCTCTGTCTCACAAAAAATTTCGTCTGACGAAGAACGCCGTCGCCTACGAAAACTAATCCAAAGCATAAAGCCAAACAACTATGGCGTGATTGTGCGCACTGCGGCCAAAGATAAACGGGTTGCCACTCTAGACAACGAGCTTCGAGGTCTTATCTTTAAGTGGGAATCGGCATTCGAGAAGGTTGTTGAATTAACCCCACCAAGCCTTTTTATTGGCGAACTGAACCGTACTTCGACCATTGTGCGAGACATCCTCAGCCCTTCTTTCAACAATATTTTTGTGAACGACCAGCGTTTGTTCATGGAAATTAAAGGCTATATCGAAACCATCGCCCCCGAAAGGCAAAAAATCGTAAAGCTTTACAATGGAAAGTCTCCAATATTTGAACAATTTGGGATCGATACTCAGATCAAAGCACTTTTCGGGAAAACGGTCACTTTTAAAAGCGGGGCCTACCTGATTATCGAACACACCGAGGCACTCCATGTAATTGATGTGAACAGTGGCAACCGGTCGAAAAAAAACCAGGATCAGGAGGCTAATGCCCTTGAAGTAAACATGGCAGCCGCCGAAGAAATTGCCCGTCAGCTTAGGTTGCGTGATATCGGGGGAATTATTGTGGCCGATTTCATCGACATGGTGAACTCGGAAAACCGGTTCAAGGTGTTCGAAAAAATGAAGGAAGAAATGGCAAAGGATGCTACTAAACACAGTATTCTTCCTTTAAGCAAATTTGGCCTGATGCAGATTACCCGCCAACGGGTGCGGCCCGAAATGTTTATCGATACCGTCGAAAAATGCCCCACTTGTGGAGGTTCCGGTGAGATTGCATCAAGTTTGATAGTCTTGGATGAAATTCAAAACACCCTAAGTTTCATCCGAAAACAAAAGCCCGAAATCAAAAAACTCATTTTAAAAGTCCACCCTTTCTTAGACAGCTATTTACGAATGGGCCTCCCTTCGTTGAGGTATAAGTGGGCCACGAAATACAAATGCCGCCTAAAAACAAAAGCGATACAATCTATTGGGATGCTGGAATACCGCTTTGTCGACAAAAACGACAACGACATTCTGGTGTAAACACTTCAAGGACTTTCATAATTATATGGAAATGGCCATGGATACACGAATAACAATATTCGTGCTTTCGTGGCCATTTTAACATATCTAAATATTAACATATATTAAAATGTTTTAGATTTTAGATTGCTGTTTAAATATTTAAATTTGTCCGCTAAAATAATTTCATACACAAATTATGAAAAAGACATATATTTCATTGTTGTTCCTATTTATCTTTTCGGGCATTTTTTCGATGCAGGCCCAAATTGAAAACCCGGTTCATTGGACCTTCGAAACAAAAAGCATATCGGAAAATGAAGCGGAACTGATTTTTCATGCTAAAATTGATGACAAGTGGCACTTGTACAGCCAGTTCACTCCAGAAGGAGGACCCCTTTCGCTTTATTTTGAATTTGAACCATCTGATAAATATGAAAGGATTGACAGTGTTACCGAACCAAAAGCCCATATCGAATTCGATGATGTCTTTAAAGTAGATGTATGGTCGTTCGCAGAAAAAGTTGATTTTAAGCAAAAAATAAAAATCCTGTCGAAAGAAGGGTTTGCAGTTAAAGGAATGGCAGACTACCAAACCTGCATTGAAGGACGTTGCATCCCGGGCAGTGTCGATTTTGAATTTGCCGTAAATGGCGGAGAAACGGGCGCCACCCAAACAGAAGGAGCTGAGGGCAAAAAAGAAATTGCCCCTTTAAATATTGCTGAATTCGGAACCAGTGGTGAAACCGTAGATCAAAACCAGGATATGGCCACACAGGATACCGCCAAAAAAGAAAAAAAAGGACTTTGGGTTTTCTTTTTCATTTCTTTTTTAGCGGGATTGGCAGCCATCCTCACCCCATGCGTTTTCCCGATGATCCCCATGACGGTTACCTTTTTTATGAAAGACAAGGAAAACAAAACAAAAGGCAGGATTCAAGCCTCTGTTTATGGGATTTCCATCATTGCTATTTATACTTTCATCGGGTCGATACTGGCTGTTGTGGCCGGGCCTGATATTGCCAATTTCCTCAGCACCCACTGGATTCCCAATGTGCTGTTCTTCCTGATATTCCTGTTTTTTGCAGCATCATTCCTCGGTATGTTCGAGATTGTGTTGCCCAGTTCCATTGTAAACAAATCGGATGCAAAAGCAGACAAAGGAGGGATTATCGGAGCAATTTTCATGGCTGTCACCCTGGTGTTGGTTTCATTTTCATGCACCGGGCCAATCGTTGGAGCCATCCTGGTTGAATCGGCAGGTGGTCAAATCGTGAAACCCATTATAGGGATGTTCGGGTTCTCATTGGCATTTGCACTGCCATTTACCTTGTTTGCCTTTTTCCCATCATGGTTAAGCAACCTGCCAAAATCGGGCGGATGGCTAAACTCGGTGAAAGTTGTATTGGGCTTCCTCGAATTGGCACTTGGCTTAAAATTCCTGAGCATTGCCGACCAAACTTACCATTGGGGAATCTTAGACCGAGAAATATACCTTGCTTTCTGGATTGTGATTTTTGCCTTGATGGGCTTCTACCTTCTCGGAAAACTGAAATTTTCGCACGACAGCGACCTGCCTCATGTTGGCGTTCCCCGATTGTTAATGTCCATTGTTACGTTCACCTTTGTAATTTACCTGATCCCTGGTATGTGGGGAGCACCCCTGAAAGCATTGTCGGGCTACCTTCCACCCCAAACAACACAAGATTTTGATATAAGTAGCGAGATCAGGGAAAATGCTTTTATGGTGCAGGATTTCATTAAAGAAAATGGTGGAAATTTAGGTAGCTCTGAAAATTCAAGACCAGAAGCTCTTTGCGAAAAACCTAAGTATGCCGATCATTTGCATCTGCCTCATGGGCTGGAAGGTTTTTTCGACTACGACCAGGCACTTGCCTGTGCCAAAAAACAAAACAAACCCGTGTTTATCGACTTTACCGGGCATGGTTGTGTGAACTGCCGCGAAATGGAAGCCAATGTGTGGTCCGATCCGAAAGTACTGAAGCGGCTCAGAAACGAATTTGTTGTTGTGGCTCTCTATGTGGATGATAAAAAAATAAAACTCCCCGAAGAAGAATGGATAACTTCGACGTACGACGGAAAAATAAAGAAAACCCTGGGCAAGAAACTGGCCGACCTTCAGATTACCAAATACAATGTAAACGCCCAGCCATTTTATGTACTCCTCGACCACAACGAAGAAAGCTTAGTGACACCTCGAGGCTACAATCTGGATGTGGATGAATTTGTGGATTTCCTGGATAAAGGGTTGGCTGAGTTTAAAAAAAGACACCCATAGAGGATTTTGAGCATAGCGAAATCCCACCCATGCGGGATTGAACTTTGAATGATAAATAAAGCCTCGGGAAACCGGGGCTTTTTGTTTGCTATTGCTTCCTTATCTTTTATACTTTTGTTGAAATTCATCAGAAATCAAACATGGCAAAGACCTTTAAAAAAGACCTGCAATACGCCAAGTTCTGCGCGTACGGGTTCTTGAAAAACCTGAAGTTTTTCGAGGCTTTCCTTATTTTGTTCTTTCTTGAAAAAGGAGTCAGCTTCCTGCAAATCGGAATTTTGTACAGCATCCGTGAAATCCTGACCAATGTGCTGGAAATCCCAACCGGTGTGATTGCCGATGTGTTGGGCCGCCGCAAAACCATGATCCAGTCGTTTGTGGCCTACATCATTTCCTTCCTGATTTTCTATTTTTCGTCGTCATTTGCCTTGTTTGTGCTGGCCATGCTCTTCTTTTCATTTGGCGATGCTTTCCGCACCGGCACCCACAAAGCCATGATTTTCGAATACCTGATCATGAAGGGTTGGGAAAACCAAAAGGTGCACTATTACGGACATACCCGCTCGTGGTCGCAAATGGGGTCGGCCATTTCCTCGTTGATTGCAGCCGGCATTGTTTTTTACTCAGGAAACTATAGCCTGATTTTTCTGTTCACAGGCATTCCTTACATCCTCGATTTATTGCTGATGATCTCCTATCCCAAAGAACTGGATGGCGAAAAAATCCCCTTCGACCGAAAGCTGATCTACCAGGCTTTTAAGGATGTAGTGCAAAAACTAGGTCGGTCGTTTTCGGTGCGCGAAGTGTTTCGGGCACTCGGCAGCCTGTCGTTGTTCAGTGGATATTACAAGGCATCGAAAGATTTCCTTCAACCCATAATCCAAACCCTGGCCCTTTCGCTGCCTGTTTTGTTGTACCTCAATGAAGATAAAAGGTCGGCCATTCTGGTAGGGATCGTTTATTTTTTCATTTTCCTCCTTACCTCTTTTGCTTCGCGGAGATCGGGCAGGTTCGCCGACCTGTTCCGAAACTTGCACATACCCCTCAATCTGAGTTTAGTCTTTGGGCTAATTTTGGGCATGGCCACAGGTTTCCTGTATATGTACGATTTTCCCTTACTGGCAGTAATCATTTTCCCGGGCATATTCCTGATTGAAAATCTCCGCAAACCCATTGGCATTTCGCTGGTCACCGAGATGTTCGACAAAAAAATACTGGCCACTGTTTTGTCGGTCGAGTCGCAGGCCATTTCGGTGTTTGCTGCCATCATCGCCCCAACTATCGGCTGGCTGGCCGATGTATATGGGCTTGGTGCATCGCTTGGCTTTGTATCGCTAGGGCTGTTGGTGTTGTCGCCGTTTGTAATGTTGAGAAATCGGAGTGTAGGCATGACTGGGAGTCACTCCGACACTCAACATCGGAACACAACAGTCGCAATATTTTGAAATCCATCCCAAACACACTATTTTAGCAGCCATGAAAAAAGCCGTATTATTTTTAGTTATTGTCGCTTTTTTGAGTCAAATCTCACAAGCACAGCAAGAAGCCGGAGCTGAAAGCACCGTCCAGCCAACAGAATCACCAATCAAATGGTACACTTTCGAGGAAGCGGTTGCCTTGCAGGAACAGCAACCCAAAACAATAATGATTGATATGTACACCGATTGGTGCGGCTGGTGCAAAAAAATGGATGCTGAAACATTTTCGCACCCTGCCATTGCCGGGTACATCAATCAGAATTTTTACCCGGTCAAGTTCGATGCGGAAAGAAAAGACTCAGTGGTGTACAAAGGGACTACATATACAAACAAAGGCGAAGGCCGACGCCCGCCACACGACCTGGCCGTTCAATTGCTCCATGGCAAAATGTCGTACCCCACCATTGTCTACATCGACGACCAGTTTAACGTGAACCCGGTGCCGGGCTATTTAACCCCCGATAAAATTGAACCTGTGCTGGTGTATTTTGCCGAACGGATCCACAAATCGGCGCCCTTCGACGATTTCAAACTTGCCTTTGCCGAAGTATTTCAGGAAAAGAAATCGCCGCCCGAATTGATTAAATGGATGAATTTTGAAGATGCCCTTGCGCTGAACCAACTCCAACCCAAAAAAATAATGATCGATATTTACTCAAAATTCAACCGGGGCTCGGAAATAATGAACAAAACAACCTTGACCAATCCCGAAATTGCCGGATACATCAATGAAAAATTTTACGCAGTAAAACTTGAAGCCGAACGCACCGATACCATTACCATTGGCGAGCAGGTCTTCTTCAACGAAATGAAAGTGCCAAACTATCCACACCAATTGCCCATTGCGCTTTTGGGCGGCGAAATGTTTTACCCTACCCTTTTGTATTTGGACGAGACATCAAAAATAATCAACAAAATAAGTGGATACATGATCCCCACAGGGCTCGAACCTATTCTCTATTTCATCGGCGAAGACAAATACAAGACCGATCAATGGGAGACTTTCAGGCAATCGTTTCAGAGTAAAATTCAATAACCGGTTTCGCCCTTCTACGCTAAAGCTTCGTAGGGTAAAGGTTTCACCTGCCATCCGTAGCTTTATCAAACGACGGTGCTTTGGGTTTCGGGCTGATGGATTGAAAATTAAAATTTGGCCATGTTGTGAGGTTTAGATTGATTATCCTAAATATATTATTCAATAGAAACACGAATATCCTTACCTAACCGCACCAAATGTGGAACACGAAGCACGAAACACAAAACCCATTTCTTCGTATTGGTCAAAGATTAATAACTGTCGGTCAAAAGGAAGTGGAATTATCATTAGAAATTTCCTATTTTGTTCCGGTTAAGTATAATAGGGGAAATCTAATTCACAAGGTGGGAAATCATATAAGGTTCATACTTTTCATACTTTTTATTTTTTTTCAGATGAGCGGAATGCTCTCTGCCCAAACCTTATTGACCCATCATTATACCGAAAGCACGGGCCTTATCAGTTCTTATGTAAACGATGTGGCCCAGGATAAAAATGGGGATATGTGGTTTGCCACCCGTATTGGCCTAAGTCGCTACGATGGTCTTGACTGGGCATCGTTTTACTCCACAAAGGGCCTTCGGAATATGTCCATTGAAAAGCTTCGGATAGATCAGGATGGTGGAGTCTGGTCCGTGGCCATGTCCCCCTTTTTGTATGTTTCTTTTTTTTCTGATGAAAAATGGAACGACTTTCACCCTCTCGATACCGCTTTCAAAATAAAAGGGATTAAATCGTTTGAGGTTTTAATAGATGGCCACGACACGCTTTGCTTTGTAGGCACCAATGAAAGAAGCCTTTATTATTTCGATGGGAACAAATGGAACGTAAGCCCTAAGTCAGAAGTTGGGGCTAATATATTTGCCATTGAAAATACATCGAAAGGTATTTTGATAGCTTCAGAAAAAGGTATTTTTAAATATGGCACGAATGGTTTTTCGACCTATCCATTCCATTCAACAAACTCAAAATTACTAGGGCTTACAGTTGAGCAACCCGGGTCGTCAAACGAAAAAATCTGGTTGATTGACAAGAAATCAATCAGTTTCTTTTCAAAAGATAGTTTGCATCATGTGACCGACCTTACTCTTGAACTGAACAAACCTCTTGTGGCAGAACCCGATTATTTGGGCGGGTTATATTTTGCCAACAATCTAATGACCTGGCATTACGATCACACTAAATCAGAAATATCAACCATAGGCATAAAAAATGGGGCTATTTCCGATGGTGCTTGTTCGCTATACACCGACAAAGAAAAAAACCTGTGGCAATGTTCAACACGTGGTGTATGTAAAATACCCATCAATCTGTTTACCAATTACAACTCAAACAATGGATTATTATCCAATGAGGTATCGGCCATCGACGAATATCTTCCGGGCAAATTTGTATTTGGCCATAATACCGGCCTAAGCTTTTGGGACGGGAAAGTAACTAGTACCATCGAATTTGAAACTACCTACACGCTAAGGAATCTCACAAGGATATTGGATATTGCCCACGATATTGATGGCACTATTTACCTGGCTGGCAGTCAACTCGGTTTTGGGGTTATTGAAAAAGAAGGGGAAATTTCATGGGTCGATTCCACCCGGAATGGTGACGACCAAACTACTTCAGTCGTCATTGACAGTGCCGGCACAATTTGGGTGTCGGGCTTTTCAAGGATTTATACTTATGCGGATAAAACCCTCGTGCCCCATGTGCTAACAAAAAAGTTCAGAAATATTACCATTCGTAAATTGTTTTTAAATCGTAATGGCGAACTAATGATCGGCACTTTTAGATCGGGTCTTTTTAAATACGACAAAGATGGGATCACCCAATATCTTGCCCACAACAACCCAAAAGCCAATTGCATTTATAGTTTTTATGAAGACGAAAACGGCGAAGCCCTAATCGGAACACTGGATGGCTTGTACACCATTCAAAATGATTCCCTGGTAAAATACAATCTCATTGAAGACCTAAACGACAGGCCGGTGTTCCTTATAATAAAAAAGGATGGCATTCTCTGGTTTGGCTCCGATAATGGATTGTATTGCTGGAATGGGCATAAAAGTCTTTTTCATACTGTAAAAAACGGTTTCTCGGGTGTTGAAGTCAACAGGAGCGCAGGCATTGTTGACTCGCAAGGCAATTTATGGTTTGGTAGTGACAGGGGGCTTTCAAAGCTGAATCAGGAATACCTCTTTCAAGATGCCATTTTATCACCAAAGCCTGTAAAAATTGAAAGCATCCAGGCCAACCTCATCAACCTTTCGACTACCAACGGCAACCGTATTTCGCACAGAAACAACAACCTCAGTTTTACTTTCTCGTCGAAATCATATATCAACGAAAACGCCATCCGGTATTTGGTAAAACTGGAAGGCTTCGACAACGACTGGAGCAAAGAATTACTCCCGGTTTACAATACAAAATCGTATACCAATTTGCCCAGTGGAAAATACCGCTTTTGGGTGAAATCGAAGAATGCTTTTGGTATTTGGGGCGAAGCCCAGGCCTCGCCTATCATTCAAATCGATAAACCCTTTTACCGTACCTGGTGGTTTTTATTGCTGATAGCTACCGGGCTTTTGCTTATTGCAAGGTGGCTTTATTACTACTACTCTTCAAGAATATGGACCTTGCGCCTCGAAGAAATGGTAAAAGAAAAAACCGAGAAATTAGAAGCTTCCGAGAAACGCTACCAACAAATGGTGGAAAACAGCAATGCCGTAATGTTGATGGCCGATTCGCTGGAGCTGAAAATTATTCAATGCAACCAGGCCGCTTTGAATTTTACAGGGTATCCGCAACAAGCCCTTACCGGTTTGAAATTGGCCAAACTATTCACCGACGGTAAATCCATTGAAATAATCAATAACCTGCATGATCAAAAGCAAGGGAATTTTACGGGCAACGTTGAACTGAAAAACCATACGACTAGAAATGTGGAGGTTTTTTTCAGTCGTATCGGCCTCTATGATTCTGATGCTTACTTTCTGATTATCCATGATATTACCGACCGGGTCGAGTTTGAGGGACAGCTAAAGGAATCGAACGAAACAAAGGACAAATTTCTGTCGATCATCTCGCACGACCTGAAGTCACCCTTTTCTTCGCTGCTGGGTTTTTCGGAATTACTGTTGGACGAATACGAGCAGATGACTGATAAGGAAAGGATAGCGAATCTAAAAACGATTAACGAAGTATCCGAAAACACCTATCACTTGTTGGATAATTTGCTCCAATGGGCAATGAGCCAATCGGGAAAAATTGAATACCTACCCAGAAAACTCAATCTCGAAGACATCATTGATTACAATCTTCAGGTTGCCTATATGGCCATCGAGTCGAAAAAAATAAGGATTGAATCAGATGTCCTGGCGGATATTCACATTTTTGCCGACGAAAACATGTTAAACTCCATTATCAGGAATTTGCTATCAAATGCCATAAAATTCACCCCTGAAAATGGCAAAATATCTATGCAGGCATCAGAATCTGATACAGAAACACTATTTTCCATTTCAGACACGGGCATGGGCCTATCACCAGAAAATCTTAAATCCATATTATCAAAAGAAAATAATTTAAGCACAAGGGGTACGAAAAACGAAAAAGGTACCGGTTTGGGCCTGAACCTTTGCCGCGATTTTATCGATCGCCACCAGGGACGCTTTTGGGTTGAAAGCGAACCGGGAAAAGGAAGCAGGTTTTCGTTTAGTTTGCCAAGCAGGTAGTTTGTTGGCAGTCCCCAGTCTTCATTCAGCAGTAACTAATCGGCAGTGAGAAATCATCGGACAGCAGAAGGTTTAACTCCTACGCTGGGGCAAATTTACAAAAAAGCCCGTTGACTGTACAACGGGCTTTTTATAAATCGATTGGAAAAATCGTTAAATCAATTATTTCTTTCCTGTGGGGATATTATTGATCACAAGTATCGAATCTGTACCTGAAAAGGTTGACCCATCACTTTTTACGCCTTCGAGGGTCAGTTCATTGTAATCACCAATAACCAAGGATAAACCGACTATTTCCTCCATCAGGAACTTGGCAACAAAATTCCCCTGGTCGTCTGCTTTCCAGCTGTTGATTAAGACACCATTCATGGAAACAGTTTCAGACACAACTGTTGAATAGGCAATGTTGGTATGTACCGTCACCACCTGACCATTGTTCTGAAGATTAAGCACATTCGGTGAAACCTGGATTTCAATTACTTCCTGTGCAATGCTGTTTGAAGCGAAAGAGAGCAGCAATCCTAATATTAACATTGCCATTCCCGACTTTAGTACTGATAGCTTTTTCATCTTTCCTGTTTTTTAATTATTTTTGAAAATTGATAATAAATACTTGATCTTAATTTTAATACGCTAATGGTATCGTTTTCTTTCATTTTTAAGGGTTCTAATTTGTCAATTTTATTTTTCAGCTTAAATAATTCTTTTTTTGAATAATCAATCAGCATGATAAAGCCCCAGGATAGCTGCGAAGATTTAAGTGATAACGAAATCGTTAAGAAGTCGCTTGAAGATCTCGACTATTTTTCATGCCTTTACAAACGATTTGAGCCTGAATTGCTTCGCTATATTCAACGGATGACTGGAATAACTGCTGAAGAGGCTCAAGACATCCTTCAGGAATCATTCATCAAAATATGGCGAAACCTGAAAAAATTTGATCAGGACCTTAAACTTTCCAGTTGGATTTACCGGATTGTTCACAATGAAGTGGTTTCTTCTATCAGGAGAAATAAATCCTATGGGAAAAACAAAACAATTGATATTAAGAATTGTGAACATCTCATTACGGATGACAATAAACCCGATTCAGAAGATGAAGAAGAGGAGCAAATTCTTCTTTATGAGACATTGAACCTCGTACCAATAAAATACAGAGAGGTTCTAATCCTTAAATTTCTTGAGAAAAAAAGTTACGAAGAGATTTCTGATATTTTAAAGATACCTGAAGGCACGGTTGCAATCCGCATAAACAGGGCAAAACAGAAATTTAGAGATTTAGCTTCTTTTAAAAAATACTTTCAATAAAGATTAGACAGACATCATGGATAATGCGGAAAAACTTATCGAAAAAATCAGGGGGCAAAACCTAAACCCAAAACCAAAATGGTGGCATTCATTTCAAAATGCAACAGTATTGCTGATATTCCTTTTTGCAATTGTTATTGGATCTTTGGCGTTCTCTGTTATCTTGTTTGCTATCCAGCAAATCGACTTTAACCTGATCATTCACATGTCTCACTCATGGTTCGAATTTGCCCTCGGATTAGTTCCATTTTTCTGGATTATTTCCCTTGCTATCTTACTTTCCATTTCCTTTTTCAGTTTTAGAAAATCAAAAAAAGGATATAAGTTCACCGCTATTTCACTACTAAGTTATTGCACCGCTTTAAGTATTTTGCTTGGAACTTTCTTTTTTATCAGCGGAGGTGCAAAATGGCTGGAAAATTCTTTTGCCATTAATGTCAGCCTTTATGAAAGTGTACAGGATAAAAAAATTAAAATGTGGAGCATGCCTGACGAAGGATATCTTTCAGGGACGATTGAATCCTTAAACGACTCTGCTTTCAGTTTGAGCGATTTTAACGCAACTAAATGGACAGTAGATTTTCATGGTGCTGATATAATTTCATCGGTGAGAATGCGTGTTGGTGAAAAAATAAAGATAATTGGTAAAATGACTTCAAAGAACCAATTCAAGGCTGAAAAGATTCGTCCGTGGGGTGGTGAAGATCGTCTGAAGAATAATTCGGAAAATTGAAAATACTATTGGTATTGCGAAGCCATAGTTGAATAAACTTAAATATAAGTGAACTGAAGACAACCAGATGGGGACTTCCTTCATACAAATAAAACTTCCCTGCACTGGTGCGGATTGTAAATCCGCACCTTACCTTAAATCCTTACCTATGCTTTTCATCCTTTCTTGAAATCAAATAATCGAAAACCTTCAATAAACCGAAAATCCTTTACATTGTATGTGTACAATTGAATATCATAGTGCAATGCCTTGGCAGCAATGATTGCATCAGGAATTGATAATTTATGGCTTAATGAATATTTAATCATTAGCTCCTCAAATTTGTCAGAGATTGCCACGTTTATAGGAATATGGACAATAGAAGCTAATTTCTTCTGAATTAAAATTAGTTCTGACTTGTTTAAGGCACCGAAATATTACTCTCCTGCTGTTATAGTACTGATGTATGTAAAATCCATTCCAATAATTTCAATATTTGAAACTACATTTTGGTTTTCCTTCAATACTTCAATAATAACATTCGTCCACGAACTCAATAAAGTGTATATTTTCAAGGCTCTTAAGCACTTCCAAGGCCTTGTCATTTTTGATATTTATTAATTTTGTTGTCATAGTACTTCCAATAAGTAGATGTAAAAGGACAAGTCATTCTTGATATTACTTGAACAAATATTGAACTAAACTTTACAGAGAAAATCATCATCAGTCCAGCATATTGGAACGGAGAGCCGATTGCCATTTGCCTACTGAAGACTGGAGACTCCCTTTAAAGCCCCCGTTCCGGGATAAAATTCAATCTTCAAATTTTTATTCTTGATAAACCGGAAAGGAAGAATATTGTTTTTTCCGTATTGGGCAAGCTGTATCCGTTTTGAGGCTATTACTTTCGAATCTTCTACTATCTGAACTACGGCCTCCTCAGGTATCCGGTAAAACAAACCTTTGGCTTTTTCGACAATAGTATCTTTGTGTTGAATAAACGACTCCACATTTTTGGTGTATCGCTGATCGGAGGCCACTACCATTACCGGAACCCCAGACAAATCGGTGTTCGAAAGGATCCCTTTATGAGGAGAAAACCGGAATAGGACATTATTGCTCTTTTGGTTTTGCAGGCTGGGCGTAAAATCATACACGGAACGGACAACCTGCTCCGACTGGGTGCCTGTAAATAAAGGCAGATATTGATCTTCAATTTTTTTAAACTCACTTATAATGATACCTAATGCATCACCATCGGGAAACTTATTGATGTCGCCTGTAATTAGAGCTACCTTTTCTTCGCGCAATTCGAGGATTAAATCGGCGATTTCGGATGCCTTCTCTTCCATCGTTTTATTTACTTGTTGCTTATGAAGTACCGGTATCCTTAAAAAGGATGAATCGGTTACTATAGTACGGAAAGTGGTATCGATCCTTTCGGTTTGGGCATCCATTACAGGCAATTGGGTATGCTTGATGGACTTATTGAAAACCTTGTTTAGGAACAGATCCGTATTGGTTTCATCGACTTGTTCATCGACTGGGCTATTAATCGAAACAATCAATCCTTGCTGCGAAAGCTGGAGGAAGTCGGATTGAGTAGGGTGGTCCGATTCGATATAATAATAATGTCCGCTATCCGGTACGGCGTAGGAGCTGATCTGCACATCTGAAATATACCAGGCAATGCTATCTTTTTTCGGCACATTCTGTATACCAAGGTATTTTTCGGCATACGAAGCATAAGACCCAGCTTTGTATTCAACTTTTCTGGTTTCCACTTCTACCCTTAAAACAGTTTTGGGGAGCGCGTAAATTAGCCCATGATCCTCTATTTCAATACATGGGGCATCATTCAGATTATAAATCCTATAGTTGCTGCACGAGATGGCAAAAAGGGAACTTAGCAAAATAGCTACTGTAAAATATTTATTTCTGATCATACACCTTAAAATTGAATCCAATTAAACCTCTTTTGTACAAAATTGGATATTTATCGAAACGACCTAAACCAGATTACATGAAAAACTCAAAATCAAAGCCCCAAAATTACATTTTTTTCAAGGCAGTGAAAGCCTTTCCTAGATAATTAATAATGTCGGACGAAAGGAGAGCCTCTTGACTAGTTTCCTGAATGGCAAGATCGGCAGCCAGGCCGTGAAGAAAAACACCGAGTATGGCAGCCTCGTAAGGACTATAGTTCTGTGCATATAGTGCGAGGATTATCCCTGTAAGCACATCGCCGCAGCCCCCTTTGGCCATGCCGGGGTTACCAGTGGTGTTGAAGTAAACTTTCCCTTCAGTTGACGACACCGAAGTAAAAGCGCCTTTAAGAACAACAACTACGTTGTTTTCTTTCGAAAATTGAATCTGCCTTTGTAATCTGTCGAAATCCCCGTCAGACTTTCCAACAAGACGTTCAAACTCCTTTGGATGTGGAGTAAGAATACTGTTTTGTGGGATAAACTGGATCATTTCCCTGTTTTCAGAAATAATGTTAATCGCATCTGCATCGATGATCAAAGGGGCGGTTGCTTTTTCGAGCAAATCCTTCAACGCAAATGTAGCCTGGCGCGACCTGCCAATGCCAGGACCAATCCCTACAGCAGAATAATTTTCCATCGAAGGGATTTTCGAAATCACCTTGTCGTACTTGTCAATACTCGTCATGGCTTCGGGGATAGCTGTTTGGATAATCTCGTAGCCAAAACGAGGGATATGGACAGTGAGCAGCCCCACTCCTGCCCTCAAACAAGCCCTAGCTGCAAGCACGGCAGCTCCGATTTTCCCATAGCTTCCTGAGATCAGAAAGGCATGCCCAAATTTTCCCTTGTGGTCGAACCGCTTCCGCTTTATTAATTTTCGCGATAATTCCCAGCCCGAGCAGTAATAATAATTAATCTCAGAATCGTCGATAAAATCGATTATCAAGTGAATGGGAAGCACAAACCATTCGCCCACATACTCGTAGTTTTCGTGGAAAAAGAAAGCCAGTTTTGGAAACTCAAAGCTAAGGGTATAATCGGCCTGCACAATTCCTTCGGGCAGGTTGCTCAAATTATCTTCGCTAAACAAACCCGATGGGATATCAATAGAAATAATGGTTGCACCGCTTGCATTGATATGCTGAATAACCTGCACCACAAAACCCTCTGACACCCTATTGAGGCCCGACCCAAACAAAGCATCCACCACTACATCGTCGGGTGACAATTCGGGTAGATAATCATGTTCGTCGAGATTTTGAACCTGAATTTTGCCCTGTTCAGTGAGGCGGTTCAGGTTGATTTGGCAATCCTGGCTCAGGGAATCGGAAATATAAGGCATAAACACCTCCACCTTATATCCACCTTCGGCCAACAGCCGGGCGAGTGCCAAACCATCGCCCCCATTGTTGCCCGGACCGGCAAATATTTTGAATCTATTATCGGTGGAAAAACGCTCCACAATCCATTTTTCCAGCTGAATTGCAGCCCTTTCCATCAAATCGATCGATTCGATAGGCTCATTTGAGATGGTATTTTGGTCTGCTTGCCTGATTTGATTTACACTGAGAATTTTCATGATGGTCTCCTTTTTCTTACAAATTTAAAAGATTAACTGAGATTTAAAAAAAAAATCTCTGCAAAATCGTTCAGTAAGTTGAATTTTTACTTTCAAAAGAAAAATGAATTAATAACTTTGGATGTTTTGCATAAGGAATTATGGAAATGATTTTTATATTTGTCCACCTTATGAAAATGAATAATAAATAAAACTGAAAAATTATGTTTAAAGGACATCCAAAAGGATTATATGTAGCCTTCTTTGCTAATATGGGAGAACGGTTTGGGTTCTACACCATGATGGCTTGCTTAGTGTACTTTTTGCAGGCCAAATTTGGTCTGAATGCGGAAGAAGCTGGTGGACATTACAGCAATTTTTATTTTGCCATCTATGCACTGGCACTAGTCGGTGGTATTATTGCTGACAAGACCAAAAAATACAAAGCGGTAATATTTACTGGTATTTTGATTATGCTTATCGGTTACATCTTAATGGCCACCCCCGGGATGAACCTGACATTTACGCTTATAGCACTTTATGTAATTGCTTTCGGAAATGGGCTATTCAAAGGAAACCTGCAGGCAATTGTTGGCCAGTTGTATGATGACCCAAAATACTCAAAACTCCGGGATTCTGCTTTTAGCATTTTCTACATGGGTATAAACATGGGGGCATTGGTTGCCCCTCATGCCGCCAATGGTATCCGTAACTGGTTGTTGAGTACGCATGGGTATTTGTACGATGCCGACTTGCCTTCGTTGTGCCACCAAATGCTTGACAAAACTATTACCGATACAAGCACACTACAAACCCTTGCCGATAATGTAACCGGGAGCCAGGTCGTCGATCTTACCGCTTTTGCATCAGACTACCTTCAGGTGTTTTCGACCGGATACAACTATGCATTTGGAGTTGCAGCTGTTTCTATGGTAATATCCTTGTTGGTTTATGTATTCTTCCAAAAAATGTTACCGACTGGTTCTCAATCGGAAGAAGCCTTGGCAGAAAAAGCGAACAATACCGCAAAAGCCCCCGCAAACCCAATGCACATAATATATTCGTTGATTATTGGTGGCGCTGTGGCTGTGGGTGTTTATTATCTTAAAGACTTATATTCTGGCCTCGCAATTGGTTTGTTTGCCAGTTTTATTTCCTGGATTTCATTGGCTTCAACAAAAGAAGAAAAACCTAAAGTTACAGCCTTATTGCTAGTATTTGGTGTTGTCATCTTTTTCTGGATGTCGTTCCACCAAAACGGGTTGACCCTTTCATTTTTCGCACGCGATTACACCGATAAGGCAGTGGGTGCATTTACCTTCCTGTTTTTTGATTTTGGGGGGATGATCTCCATCCTATCTGTCATAATCGCCATTTCCACTTTCCTCGGAAAAGATTCCTCGATGAAAACCAAAATAATTAGTGCCTTGATTGCATTGGCTGGGCTTGTGTATGCTCTTTACAGATATACCCACGTACCTGCCAGCAATCCTATCGAACCAGAAATTTTCCAATCGTTCAACCCCATCTTTATTGTGATCCTTACTCCATTTATATTGGGAGTATTCGCATTTTTACGCAAAAGAAAGATGGAACCCACAACACCCAAGAAAATTGGTATCGGGATGATCCTGGCCGCAATTGGGTTCATGGTGATGGTTTGGGGCTCTTTAAGCCTTCTTTCGCCCGGTGATTTGGGTGGCAGCCCATCACCCGACCGTGTTTCGCCCTATTGGTTGATAAATACCTATTTGATATTGACATTTGCTGAATTGTTCTTAAGCCCTATGGGGATATCATTTGTTTCAAAAGTTTCTCCTGTAAGATTCCAAGGGATTATGCAGGGTGGCTGGCTACTCGCCACTGCCGTTGGGAACAAGCTATTGTTTGTTGGAAGCTTTATGTGGGCCAAGATTGAAATATGGCAAGTTTGGTCGATTTTCATTATTTGCTGTTTAATATCGGCCGCATTTATTTTCTCTATTATGAAACGCCTTGAAAAGGCAACCAAATAAAAAACTTTGATATTCAATAAAGAAGGCTGTTATTTGTTCGATAACAGCCTTTTTTATTGGGCATTAGGGAGTGGAGTGTGCGACGGAGTGTCGGAGCGATGAATTGTAAACTGAGAAATGAAAATTGCCCAATGCTTCTACCAATTCTCAAAATCCCTAGTGGTAATAAATTGAGTGGATTTTGTCGTACACCCAACAAACTAAGAGTCGATTCTTTAAACTATTTTTGTGGGATATTCTTAATTAACATCGTATGGGATACCAATATATCAATTTAGATTATCTGCGCGAACATTCTCGTAGCAACAAAAAGATCGAAAAGAACATGCTCGAAATATTCATTCTTCAGCTAAAAAAATTCAGCATCCAAATGAATACTTTTGCAGAAGATGGCAAATGGTATCTGCTTGGAGGCGAAGCCTTTTTTGCCAAAGAGACCATCCGGGTGTTTGGTCTTCACGAAATGGCTAACGAGCTACATAAACTCGACCATCTTTGCCGAAAACACAGCAACAACGAGGGCATTGACCTAAGTTCATCGGTAGCAGTGCCCATTGTTTTCGACAATGAGACATATTCGCCAACAGCCACAAGAGAGATTTTGGAAATTGTCCAGAAATTCTCAAGGGTGGCAGAAGAAACTTTAGAGGAGGTAAAGCTTGCTCTTCTTGACTATGAATAAGGTAATGGATTGGTTGAGTTTTGTGAATTACAATTACCAGAATGAAATTTCAAATTCACCTCAATTCAATACGATGGCAACCTATTAATCCCTCCCAAAAATATTCATCTTTAAATATCTACATTTTTACATATATTTTTGGAAGAAATGCAAAGCTTCTTTACTTTTGATGCCTGAATAATGAATGATAAAAAAATCGCTATTAAAGATTTAGAAGATGGAAAAAATAAAAGTTGCAAATCCGGTTGTTGAGCTGGACGGTGATGAAATGACCCGTGTAATCTGGAAATTCATAAAAGATAAATTGATTTTCCCCTACCTCGACATCGATATCAAATATTACGACCTTGGCATGGAGCATCGCGATGAAACAAACGACCAAGTTACCGTTGATTCAGCCAATGCGATAAAGAAATACGGAGTAGGAATAAAATGTGCTACCATTACCCCCGATGAGTTAAGAGTTGAAGAGTTTGGATTAAAAGAAATGTACCGTTCCCCAAATGGAACAATAAGGAATATTTTGGGCGGGACAGTTTTTCGTGAACCAATCATGATTAAGAATGTACCGCGCTTAGTTCCCGGATGGAAATACCCAATTTGCATTGGTCGTCATGCGTTTGGCGATCAATATCGGGCTACCGATTTTCTCACCAAAGGAAAAGGTAAATTAACCATTACTTTCGAACCTGAAAATGGTGGAGAAATACAATCATACAATGTGTACAATTTTGAAGGTGATGGAGTTGCCCTGGCCATGTACAACACCGACGAATCGATTAAAGGCTTTGCTCATTCTTGTTTCAACCAGGCATTAATGAAAAACTGGCCTCTTTACCTATCGACCAAAAACACCATTCTTAAAAAATATGATGGTCGTTTTAAAGACATCTTTGAAGAGATTTTTCAGAACGATTACAAAGACAAATTTGAAAAAGCCGGCATTATATACGAACACCGCCTTATTGATGATATGGTTGCAGCTGCCCTGAAATGGGAAGGTGCCTTTGTTTGGGCTTGCAAAAACTACGATGGAGATGTACAATCCGACACCCTGGCGCAAGGCTTTGGTTCTTTGGGATTGATGACTTCGACCCTGGTTACACCCGATGGAAAAACAATGGAGGCTGAAGCTGCCCATGGCACGGTTACCCGTCACTACAGGATGCACCAAAAAGGCAAACCTACTTCGACTAACCCTATTGCTTCCATTTATGCGTGGACACGTGGATTGGCCTTCCGAGGTAAATTGGACGGAAACCAGAAACTGATCGATTTCAGCCAGGCATTGGAAGATGTTTGTGTAGAAACAGTGGAATCAGGAAAAATGACAAAAGACCTTGCCCTCACAATTTATGGCAAAGACTTAAAAGATGAACATTATCTGACAACTGAGCAATTCCTCGAAGCTCTGGATGAAAATCTGAAAAAAAAGCTTTATTAATGATAATTGACAATTGATCAATTCATAATATCATTTTAAAGGCCGTAAAATTACGGCCTTTATTATTTTTGCATCATGAAAGATTTACATATAGCTCTGATCCAAACCGATATTCTGTGGGAAATTATTGAAGGCAACCTGCAAAATTTCTCAGAATTGCTTTCACACATAAATCAGCCGGTTGACCTTATTGTGCTTCCTGAAATGTTTTCGACAGGTTTTTCCATGCACTCGAAAGACATGGCCGAAAACATAGATGGCAAAGCTGTAAACTGGATGAAGGATATGGCAGAACAAAAGAATTCTTGCATTACAGGCAGCCTGATCATTGAAGAGGAAGGTAAATATTTCAACCGTCTGATTTGGGTTACCCCCGAAGGTACTTTTTCTCATTACGACAAACGCCATCTTTTTCGACTATCGGGCGAGCAAGATCATTTTTCGGCAGGTAACAAGAAGTTAATTGTTGAGTTGAAGGGCTGGAAAATATGCCCACAAATATGCTACGACCTGCGCTTCCCTGTATGGGTCCGAAACAAGGAAAATTACGACCTTTTATTGTATGTGGCAAATTGGCCCACCCCGAGAAAGAAAGTCTGGCAAATCCTCTTACAGGCAAGGGCTATTGAAAACATTTCGTTTGTGATCGGCGTAAACCGGATTGGCAAAGATGAAAACGGATATGAATATTCGGGGAATTCAATGGTCATTGACCCAAAAGGGGAAATCATCTCAGAAATTCCAGAGGGCGAAGAAAGGGTAGAGATTGTAAAACTATCTTACAATGAACTGCAACAATTTAGGGAGAAGTTTCCAGCCTGGTTGGATGCAGATGATTTTGAAGTGAAAATTTAAAGGATCAATCACTGTAAAGTACACTCCAAAATAAAAATAAGACATAAAAAAAGCCCGGTAAAACCGGGCTTTTTCAATATCATAAAGCTGCTATGCTATTTTACAATAACAATGCGCTTGGTAACTATTGCATTTGCATCGGTTATTACCTTCAGGAAGTAAACACCGACTGTTGCATTTTCAATCTCAACAAAGATGTTTCTGTTGATATTGTCCTCAACTTTCTGATTGTAAATTACTCTTCCTGTAGCATCCATTACTTCAAATACGAGCGACTCGAAGTCAAGATTAGTTAGGTCGATATAGAACTTACCGTCTTTGGTTGGGTTCGGATAGAGATTGATGCTCTGATCCTCTACAACTGTTGATTCCTCATTCTTATGGTTACTGCCATTAAGTGCAACAGTTGGGGCTGTTTGCCATGTTGCACAAGCAACGCCAGTACATCCGTTTGAATCGGTAACAGTAACACAATAAGATTGTCCAATGGTCAAGCCTTTAATGCTTTGATAAGGCTTACCGTTCGACCACATATAAGTGTAACTACCAACAGCTCCACTAATCACTGTTGCAGATAAACCAATTGCATTAGGTGTTATGGTAACAACAATCGGAGCAGGGTCAACAATTGCATAGGTTTCTACAAGAGTACATCCACCTGCATCGGTAATCGTTACTACGTAGGAACCTTGTGTAAGAGAGTTGATAACGAAATCGGTACCACCATTGGACCATAGATAGGTATAGGGTGGTAATCCTTGTGAAACGAATAATAGGATTTGACCATTTGCATCGCCATAACAAACATTGTTTGAAACCAAAGCCGAAGCTATCATCCCAAGTGCATCCACATTAGCAGTGGTGAAATATTCGCAACCATTTGCATCAGTCACAGTTAAGTCATAAGAATCTGCCATAATTCCGGTAAGATCTTCGACAGTTGCTCCGTTGCTCCACAAGTAACTGTAAGGTCCAGTTCCACCAGTAAGGCTCAAATCAATACTACCATCGGCAGAATTACACGAAGAAGCCGGTGTGGCCACATAAGTTGAACTCATGGCTGTTCCGATTTGAACAACAGTAGCACTTCCTGTTACCACAGCACTTGCATTATCAGTTACAGTTACAGTATATGTTCCAACAGATAAGTTTGCTAAATTCATAGTAGTTGCACCATTCGACCAGAGATAGCCATAAGGTGTTACACCACCAGAAACTGTAAGGTCAATAGCTCCAGTTGAAGCTCCATCACATACAATATTTGTTGGTACAATAGAAACGATTTCTAAAGGCGAGGGTAAAGGTGCAGTAATACCAAAGTTAGCATAGTATGTGCAACCATTTGCATCGGTAACCTGGACACCATATAAACCGGCAGGAAGCAAAGTTGCATCTTCGGTAACAGCACCATTCGACCATGCATACGAATAGGGAGTAGTGCCACCAGAAACTGTAATATCAATAGCACCATCGGAACATCCGCTGCAAGTAGCATTAAAAATGTTCGCGGTATGTGCCAATGCGTCTGGTTGAGTAATCGTTTCACTGATTACTACTACTTGCGAATAAGCATCGGTTACAGTTACGGTATAAGTACCGGCAGCTAACCCATAAATATCCTCGCTGTTCATGGCGTTGCTCCAGAGAATTGTAAATGGCGCTAATCCACCTGTTAGAGTAAGATTAATGCTACCATCGCTTGCTCCATTGCAAGATACATGAGTTGGAACAGTACCAAGGTAAAGAACATCACAGAATTCGGTTATTTCGAATGAAGCATACCCCATACATCCGTTGGCATCGCTTACATTAACTGTGTATGTCCCTGCATCTAGACCAGCAAGGTCTTCAAGACTTGAACCATTTGACCATGCAAAGCTCAACGGAGCCACACCACCTGTTACAGTAAGATTAATCGCACCATCGCTTGCACCACAAGCACTTACACCAAATCCACTAAAGTTACTCATAACTCCAGTAACTATAATTTCATCAGGCTGAGATATAATGAAGTCCTCTTCCAATTCGCATCCGTGGTCATCAGTTACAAGAACATGATAAGCACCAGGCAATAAGCCGAAGAGGTCTTGTGCACTTCCAGTGAATTCATAAGGGATTGTTCCGGTAAGTGAAGCGAGTCCGCTTGAACCATCAGTTACATAATACATACTGTCTAGGAATCCAGGTAAGTAATCAGCAACGGCATCGTAAACAATACCCGTTGAAGCTTGCCATACTTTCCACATGAATTCTTCACTGATGGCAAAACCATTCATAATGGTCTGTCCTGTACTCTGATTAAGTTCAGCGCCCCAGGCAGCCACATTCGTATTGGCACCTGTCCAGGTTACATATCCAGCACATACAAGGGTTCCAAGTGAATCGTAGAATACTCCAATCACATCGCCAACTGCGATACCTGTACCATTGAGGTTGATAGGTGTTGCATTGCTTATCACGACAGTGTGGTTTGTACCGGTGTTTGTGTAATCCCAGTCGAAGTCAACACTTTCTAATCCGCCCCATACGTATGTATAAGGAGATGTACCACCATACACTTCAATGTCGATTGAACCATCACCCATACCATAACAACTTACATTAGTTACAACAGAAGTGATAGCCAGTTCATCAGGCTGTGTAATTGTATACATCATACTTATAGCACATCCATTCGCATCGGTTACAACTACGTCATAATTTCCAGCGAGCAAACCAGCAATATCTTCAGTGGCTTCACCATTCGACCATGCGTAAGCAAACGGAGCAACTCCATTGGTTACGGTCAGATCGATAGCACCATCAGCGAATCCATAACAGGAAACATTAGTCACATATCCGACAAGGATAATTTCGAGAGGCTCGTTCACAATGTACGTACCCATAACTGAACATCCATTTGCATCAGTAACAGTAACATCGTAAGTACCTGCAACAAGCATATCGATATCTTCCATCATTACGCCGTTCGACCAGTTGAATGAGTATGGCATAACGCCACCATCTACGGTAATATCTACGGCTCCATCGGAACCACCATAGCAAGTTACATCAGTAACTACTGCTCCAGTAATCATCAATTCGGCAGGTTCCATTATGTCGAAGCTCATATCTATAATACAGCCATGGGCATCGGTAACAGTAAGTGCATACATACCGGCATACAACCCGCTCAGGTCTTCGGTGGTTTCACCGTTCGACCATGCAAAAGTATAAGGCATTGTACCGCCATCAACAGTCACGTCTATAGCTCCTATTGGAACATTGTAGCACAAGAGATCAGTTTCCATACCTGATAAAGTAAGCATATCGGGCTGAGTTATTGAATAACTAGCCATCATAACACAAAGATTAGCATCGGTAACTGTAAGGTCGTACATACCTACATCAAGTCCTGACAGATCTTCGGTAGTCTCACCATTCGACCATGAGTACATGTAAGGTGTAATACCTCCTATTACGGAAATATCTATCATACCATCCTGAGCACCATAACAACTTATGTTGGTTATCATGTCAGTAATTGCGATTACATCGGGTTGACCGATTGCTATTGTATGAGATACCGAGCAACCATTGACTCCGCTAACAATCACTGTATAATTTCCAGCAGCCAAAGCATTTGGATTGAATCCAGCCCAGTTGGTAGTATAAGGAGCTGTACCGCCAGTAATGTCGATCATGGCTGTTCCATTCGACTGTCCATTACAAACAACATCTGTAGTTGTCCAGGTAAAATCTAATACGGCAGGTTCGGTAATTGTTACCGGTGCCGGGATTTTAGTACAACCATTTGCATCTGTGATAGTAACTGAATATACACCAGGAGCAAGATTTTGTGGATTAAGAGTAGTTACTCCATTTGACCAATTATACGTGTAAGGTGGAACACCACCCAGAGCAACTAAACTAATCCATCCATTGTTCAAGCCATTGCAAGTGACATTATGTACTGAGGCATTGGCTATTATAGCTGAAGGTTGCGTAATGGTATAAGTTCCAACTCCATAACATCCTGCGGCGTCGTAAATAGTTGCTGTATAAGTTCCGATTGCAAGGCCACTAATAGAGTTGCCCATTCCGGCAGTAATCGAACTAATTCCACTGACTCCGTTTGTAATATATGTATCGCCATTTGCCATTGTCATGTAGCTAACTTCAGCATCGAATTCCATACCATCGGAAGCACGGTAAACTTTCCATTTGAA
The DNA here is from genome assembly GCA_021740905.1 of Bacteroidales bacterium. Taxonomy (GTDB): domain Bacteria; phylum Bacteroidota; class Bacteroidia; order Bacteroidales; family M50B96; genus JAIOYV01. The sequence goes on along the minus strand of JAIOYV010000023.1, from coordinate 42,097 downwards.
GGTTTCACCAGATGCAAAACCATCAAAACCAACATCGGCACCCCATGCAGCTAATGCAACTGAGTTACCTGACCATTCAAAGTAACCACCACATTGAAGCATTCCTAAGGCATCGTTGTAGAATACCCCAATGTAATCACCAACAGCTAACGGAACACCACCGATATTAGAACTAATGGTACTCTGAACAAGTATGCTGTGGTTCGATCCTGTATTGTTGTATGTCCAATCGAACGTTGTAGCTTGTCCGATTCCAGGGCCTGACCACATAATAGCATAAGGAGCTACACCATTGGTTATTGCCACACTGAGAGAACCATTTGCCCCACCATTACAACTTACATTTGTACCAGTAAATGCCAAACTGATAGCACTAGCAGTTCCAAGTGTTTGACTTCCACTTGCAGTACAACCATTAGCATCAGTAACCACTACATCATAAGTACCAGAAGTGCTTACGGAAATATCCTCAGTGGTAGCAAAGCCACTATTCCAGTTATAGGAATAAGGTGAAATTCCACCGGTAACCGTAAGATCAATGGTACCGTTTCCACCTGCATTGCAGTTCACATCAATACCAGTCATGGTAAGGGCTAATACATCTGGTTCAACCAGAATATCATCAATCCTTTCTGTACAACCATGGCTATCGGTTACAGTAACCTCATAGAATCCGGCAGCTAAACCAGAAATATCCTGAGTCGTTGCACCATTCGTCCATAAATAAGAGTATGGTGCAGATCCGCCGAAAACACTTAAATTCAAACTACCATTGCTTGAACCGTTGCAAAAAGGATCAGTTGTAACAAGCGATAAGATCAACTCGTTTGGCTCGCTAATAAACTTACCACTAATTGCAGTACAGCCTGTTGCATCGGTAACGGTGAGGAAGTAGAACCCGCCAGTAATATTTACGAGATCCTCTACGGTTGCACCATTCGACCAATTGTAAGTTAAAGGCTGAACACCATTTGTAACAGTAACCATTATTGAACCGGTAGCTTCTGCATAACAATTCACATGAGTTTCAACCAACTGAAGTGAAATTAAAGCGGGCTGGGTAATTGTCTCAGAAACTATCTTCGTGCAATTATTTGCATCCTTAATGGTGCAAGTGTAAGTACCGGCGGCAAGATTACTGATGTTTTTAGTAGTCGCATAAATACCAGCCTGACCTGTTTTCACCCATGAATAAGTATAAAAAGGAGCCACATTGAATGGAGTACCACCACTAACTGCAAGTTCGATTGCACCGTTTGTATTTCCATTACAATTATTTGTTCCTACAATACTTGAAGTAACTACCAATTCAGTAGGTTCAACAAAAGTGACAGGATATGAATTGGAAGCACACAAGTTCTGATCGAGTGCATACACATAGAAAGTCCCACTATTCATCGCAGTGATTGACTGAGTAGTGGCATAATTGCTCCAATAGAAGTTATAAGGAGGTGTACCACCAGTTGCATTGGCAGTAGCCGATCCATAATATGTTCCATAGCAAGGAGTATTGAACACTGACACATTCAATATAACAGGAGTAGGTGCTACAATAGTAAGAGAAGCGGTAGTAACACATCCATTATCATCTGTCACTGTCACAGTATAAATTCCAGCACCAAGCCCTGTAAGGTCTTGAGTGGTCTCACCATTTGACCAAGCGTACAAGTAATCGACTGAAGCAACTCCACCGATCACAGTAAGATCAATTGAAGCATCGCTTTCGCCAGGACATGAAATTTGGGCGCCACCATTATATAATATCCCACTTACAGCTGTAGCAGTAAATGCATCAGGTTGGGTCAAAGTTACTGTGGCTATAGCAGTACATCCATTAGCATCAGTAACAGTAACCGTATTGTCTCCGGCCATTGCATTGGTAATGTCCATGGTGGTTTCACCATTGCTCCACATATAGGTATAGGGAGAAGTTCCATCAGCAACAGTTGTCATGATTTCACCATTGGCAGCACCATTACAACTTATCGAATATCCGTTGAAATCAGACATAATAGAAGCAGAAATGGTGAGCATATCAGCACCTGTTAAAGTAACGGACGACATAGAAACACATCCATGGTTATCGGTTACTGTTACATCGTAAGTACCTACGCCGACACCCATAAGTGCAGCCTCAGTGCTTCCATTGCTCCAGAGATAAGTAAATGGTGCAAAACCGTAGTCTAATGTCACAGAAACTTCGCCATCGGTAGCTCCATCGCAACTAACAGCATATCCGTTGAAATCAGTATCGATAAGAGCAGTAGCAACAAATAAATCGGGTTCGGTAACCTGAACTGAAACGATTACAGAACAACCCATGAAATCAGTTACCGTAACTTCATACGAACCAACTCCAACATTCGTTAAGTCCTCTGAACTTTCTGAATTGCTCCAAGCATAGTCGTAAGGTGTAGTACCGCCGCTCACGGTCAAATCGATACCTGCATCAGCAGCACCAAAGCAACTCACCCCATATCCATCGAAATCGGTAGTCACCACGGCATTGGCCATAAGAGTAGTAGGTTGTCCAAGAACAAACACTTCGCTTGGAATGAAACACATGTTTGCATCAAGTAAAAGTACATAATAAGTACCTGCTGTCAAGTTGCTGACATCTTCAGTATGTGCACCAAAATTCCAAAAATACAAATAAGGAGTTGCTCCACCCGATACAGTAATATCAATACTACCGGTTGCTGTACCATTACATGCAGCATCCGTTACAACTGCAGTGTATCCCATTGGGGTAGGATCTTCCAAAGTAACCGAAGCAGTTCCCTCGCAACCATGATTATCCGTAATAGTGACTGTATATGTACCAGCCAATAGGTAGCTGACATTTTGATTTGTCGATCCTGTACTCCAAAGATAAGTATATGGAGAGAAGCCAACAAGTACATCTACTGTAACAGCCCCATTCATTGCTCCAGGGCAACTGATATCATAACCATTGTAGTTACTGGTGACACTTGCCTCTGCTTGTACTGGATCGGGTTCTGTCAATAAGAACGAGTCTACAACAAGACATCCAATATCATCCGTTACAGAAACATAATGCATACCAGCCATAAGACCGGAAACATCTTCCGTATTTTCACCGGTATCCCAACTAAATGAATAAGGAGTAACCCCGTCAATAGGACTGAGATCAATCGATCCATCAGATCCTCCAAAACAACTTACCGAATACCCGTCGATATCTGCAATTACACCCGACACCTGAAGTGGTGAAAGAATATAATTATGTGTTTCGGTACATCCGTTTACATCGGTTACAGTAACATCATAAGATCCTGCGACTAAACCTGTAGCTGTTTGGGTGGTTTGACCATTGGACCAGCTATATGTATAAGGTGTTGTACCTCCAGCTGGTGTGGCAGTAGCCCATCCATTACTACCGGCAAAGCAATCTGCAGCGGTAGCATTGATAACAAGAACAGGGGGATTTACAATTTGTTTGAATAAAGGAGGATTGATTGGACATAAATTGGCATCGTAGATAGTCAAGGCGTAAAACCCTGCCGATAGACCAAAGATTTCATCATCAGTTCCACCTGTACTCCAAGCATACGTGTATGGAGGAGTTCCTCCGGAAACATTAACAGCCGCCAAAGAACCATCAGAAGCACCATTGCATGAAACATCACGTCCATGGAAAAGAGCTTTTGAAGTTACTTCTAAAGACCCGGCAACCACAGTTGGTTCAGTTAAAGTAATAGAAGCGGTAGCAAAACATCCGTTTTCATCGGTAACAGTAACTGAATAGGTACCTACAGACAATCCAGTAGCAACCGAAGTTACTGCACCAGAACTCCATAAATAGGACAATGTCCCAGTCCCGCCAGTTGCAACAACAGTACCTTCACCATCTGATGAACCATAGCAGGAAACATCCTGTCCGTTGTAATCGGAAGTAACAGAGGCAGAAAGTACAATTTCATCCGGACTAAGTATTTCAACCGAAGAAGTAAACAAGCAACCATTGGCATCGGTAACAGATACAGTGTATATACCGGCACCAACATTAACTAAAGTGTCAGAATTTTGAACCGGCGAAGAATCCCATTGATAAGATAATAAGCCTGTTCCACCTGTTGCAGTTGCGTATGCCGAACCATCGGTCGATCCAAAACAAGTGATATGTGTACCATATGTACCATAACTTGAAGTAACCATGGAAGAACCGGTAATAGCAATAGGCTCGGTAAGTGTTACCGCTGAATTTGCCGTACAACCATTGTTATCGGTCACGGTGACAGTATAGTTTCCTGCCGACAACCCAATCGCTACTAATGTATTGGCATTATTCGACCATAAAACTGTACTAAGGCTTACACCTCCAGTAACATTTACAATAGCTTGTCCATCTGAACCGCCGAAGCAGCTAACATCTTCGCCATTATATTGAATGTTGACAGATGCGTTTGCTTCTAACAAGGCAGGCTGTGTAAGAGTCTTATTAAAGAATATTGAACAACCGTTCGCATCGGTAGCAGTAACAGAGTAAGAACCTGCTGGTAGACCAGTAATGTTTGTTCCAGTTGCACCGTTCGACCACACATAAATATAGGGTTGAACACCACCATTTACATTTACAGTTATAGCACCATTTGAGCCACCAAAACAGCTAATGTTATAGGTTGTATGCAAAGGACTGTTCAGACCACCTAGCAATGGGTTGGGCTGCGTAATAATCACACTGGTATCTTTAATACAACCATTCATATCAGTTACAGTAACAGTATAGGTATTAGCAACCAAATTGCTTATCGAGTTTGTAGTAGCACCATTGCTCCAAAGCACTGTGTAAGGTGGAATACCACCCATATTAGTCAACGATGCAGAACCATTGCTAGCTCCAAAACAACTCACTCCATAACCATTAAAATCTGAGGTAACTGTGGCTGATAAAAGCAAGTCAGCTGGCTCAACTACATAATCAGCAACAACAATAACACAACCATTAGCATCCGACACCCACACTGAGTAAAGATCGGGTCCAAGATTCGTCACAGTTTGAGTGGTTGCATTGTTACTCCATAAGAAATCATACGGAGGTGTACCGCCCAAAGGAGATACAGTAGCTGTACCATTACTATATCCATAGCAGGTAATATTTGTTGTTGAAACAGTAGCGGTCAACTCAGGTGGTTCGGTAACAAGAATGCTACCTGTACCCATGCAACCATTTGAATCGGTCACTGTAACAGTATAATTACCAGGCGATAAGTTATCAATTGCCTGAGTAGTTGCACTGTTCGACCATAAATAGCTTAATGTTCCAATTCCATTGGTTGACAAAGCCATTACATTACCATCGTTGGTATTAAAACAACTGATGCCATAACCAACATTCTGAGAAATATCGATAACTGTAACAAGTACAGGTGCAGGTTCTGTTATTACAAACGAGGCAATTTCATCGCAACTTCCACCATCGGTAATAGTAACTGTATAGGTACCCGGTGCTAAATTGCTCAGAGCAAAAGAACTTGCAGCATTCGACCAAATATACGTATATGGAGTAACACCTCCGCTAACAGATAGGGCTATAGCTCCATTATTGTATCCATAGCATGTAACATCAGTAACAACAGCATTGTCGATGACAGGACCATAGTTCAAATTAACTACTACATCATCGCTTGCTGAACACCCATTTGTAGTTTCAGTAACTACAACAGTATAGGTTGAGGTTACAGCAGGGGCTACCACAATACTTGCTGTTGTTTCTCCATTATTCCAAACGTAAATATCACCACCACTAGCTGTTAATGTAGCACTTTCACCAAAACATATAGTTTGGTCCAAACCAGCATCAGCAGAAGGTAATGGATAAACGCTTACCACAATAGCGTCAGAATTCTGACAACCATTGGAATCGGTAACAGTAACAGTATATGTTCCGGCCGTTGAAACTGCCAATGTTTGATTGGCACTACCGTCAGACCATAAGTAAGAAACAAATTGACCTGCATCAAGTGTAGCACTTAGTCCATCACAGAAAGCAACATCAGCTCCCAAATCAACAATTGGAAGTGGATAAATACCTACTGCAATTTCATCAGAATTCATACACCCATTCGCATCTGTAACGGTAATACTATATGTTCCAGCAGCAGAAACGGTCAACGTTTGATCTGTACTTCCATCCGACCATAAATAAGCGTTCCATGTTCCAGCATCTAATATTGCACTGGCTTGATTACAAATATTTACATCAGCACCCAGGCTAACCACAGGTAAGGCGTAAATCATAATTGATCCAGTTACCATAGCATTGTTTGAGGCATTGAAATCGGCAACCATTGTGGCGGTAGCATCAATGCTGTAAGTACCAGCCATCATGTTTTCAACAGTGGCAAAGTTCAACATTGCTGTACCACCAGGATTCAACGAACTGCTAAGTGCAATCATTTCGTTCACAGTATTTCCATTCAATGTGTATTGAACATCAATCACTGCTCCCGCAGGGATAACCGAGTATCCAAAATTCTGAATGGTAATATCAACAGAAAAATCACTGCCTTCGCAAACTCCGGCTGGAGCTGAAGCAACAGCACCTATATCATTCTGTTCGTAAATTTCCACATTGCTGAACGAAATACCTACAGCGTTGGTAGCATAGTCAGAGTTAAAGTACATTCTGAACTGTACATTGCTCATGCCAGCTAATCCAAACAATTCGTGGCGGACAGTAATTATTCCACCCGAATTACCTGACCAACCATTGGCGGTATTGTACCAATTATCATTATCACCTTGTGCGCCAATTGTATTCCAGGTAACACCATCGGTTGAATATTGAAGCATAGCACCATCCAAATTAATTTCAGTAAGGTAGCTAAGATCCAATTCGATAACCGGAGAAATCAATGTTGAAAAGTCGAAACATGGGCTTACAACCCACGACATTTCGTCGTTGAAGTATGATCCACTATTCAAAACTGTAGACCAGGTATCAGTTCCAAATACCCATGATGAATTAGTACCACCGGCAGTCCAGAAAGAACCGAAGTTAGCAGCAGTTTCAGCAAAAGGATAAGTATTATAATAAGGTGTACTTAAAAGGTTCAAGGTAGCTACATCATTCGCAGCATTGACATCGTTTGCAATATTTACATCCACAGAAATTGTGTGTGGGCCGTTTACCGAAAGATCGGCAGTGGCAGCAAACGTATGAGTACCAAATCCACCAGGGATAATAGCAACTCCATTGTAAGTTTCGGTAATAATAGAACCATCTATATTAAGTACCACATCAAATCCACTGGCAGTAAGTCCACCCAGGTTTTCTAAGGAAACAGTAACAACTTCCGTTGATGAATATTGACAAGATGCCATTGGAGAAGTAATTGCAACAGCAGCTACGTCAACAATCTTTTCACGCAAAATTATGTTGTCAATAATAACTTTATCGTCCAAACTCCTATTCGAGAATTGCAATGTCAGATTGAAAATTGTACCTGCATAAGCATCCAAATCCCACTGTATAGTTTGCATTGGGTCTGTCTGGCTACTTGGGTTATAGTCAGGTCCAACCTGAACACCATTGACCAGGACACGGAACCAGCTATTGTTCGGCACATTGGCAAACATTTGCTGTAGGTCGATCAATAATTCGAGGCTACTTAATCCTGTTGCATCAACCGAGCACCATGTAAGTGCAGATACCTGATGCGAAGTACTAAGATTCCATGCATCGTTAGCTGTAGCGTTAATGCCACCAAACCATCCGGCATTCGGATTTTGTCCGGTAACAACAAGTGTAGAATTAGATCCATCGTTTACAATATTTAAGGTTGCATCGGCACCAACAGTTTGTCCAAAATATTCCATCTCGTTATCCTCGAAATCTTCCAAATATGGAATTGAAATAGTTGGATGGTTTCCAAACATAATACCGGTGATCATATCATTTCCGTTTTCGGTATCAAGTGCATAACTCAAACCAGCAGAAGCAGTATAATTAACAAACGCAGTTAGATCGATAGGTGCAAATGTATAGGTCATCATTGCACCAGGTGCAAGGCTACCATTATATGTTTCAGTATAAGTTGTACCATTAAGGATATAATACAGGTCGAAACCGGTTGCCGCTTGGGCACCCAGGTTAGTAACCTGAATAGAGACTTGCTCGCTATTGGTCAAACCGCAATTCTCACCAGTTGGCGATACCCATGCAGTAAGTTCCAGATCATGAACAGTACCAATTATATTTACATTATCGATGGCAAAACCAGAAGCCCAGTTTCCATTATCGTTGTGGTGGAAGGCAAGCCTTACATTACACATATTGACATAAGCCGAAAGAGAAACGACTAAATCTTCTTGCCAATTGGCATCTGTTGATAATGTATGAATTACTGTCCAGGTAGCTCCTCCATCAAGGCTAATTTCAATTGTAGCAACTGAACCATAGAAAGAATTTGAAAAGAATGCATCGAAAGTAAGATTTACTGAACTATATCCCATGAGATCCATAGGGGGAGTAATTAAATAATCCATCGAAGCATCGTTGACCATAGCTGTATAGTCATCCCACTTATCATCATTTGAACCCGCATAAATTGTATGTGAAGGAATTTCAAAAGTGATAGGAGTCCCTAAATTATTTCCAAATTCCCAACCAACTGAAGGTGTTGCATGAGTGCTTTCCCATCCGGCAGGTAAAACGCCAGCTTCGAAATTCTCCTGCAACGGAAGTAAAACTGACTGCATTAGCGTTGCACCGGCAGTTATTGAACATCCATTTGCATCGGTTACAGTGACTAAATACGATCCGGCAGGAACATTTACTAAAGCAGGTGAATTAGCCCCAGTGTTCCAACTATAGGTATAAGGCATAACGCCGCCGCCCATAGTAAGATGAATAGCACCATCGCTATATCCATTACAACTTACATCAGTCACCAAAGTCGAAATAGTAAGCAAAGCAGGTTCTGTAAGAGTTATCGAACCATCTTTTGTACAACCATTTCCATCAGTTACTGTAACTGTATATGTACCCGCAATCAGACCATTGTTATTAGCACCGATCACACTATTGCTCCAGGCATACGAATAGGGTGCTGTTCCTCCAATTGTAGAGGCAACAATCTGTCCATTATTTCCACCGTTGCAGCTAATTCCAAAACCACCATAATTGGAAGGTATAAGAGTAAGTACCAAATCATCAGGTTCGGATAAGGTTCCACAAACAGATGTGCTTGAAGAAGGCATTGAAGCAGTTCCATCGAGCATTGCGATAGAAGTAAATCCACCATCAACGAAGTTCCCACCTGTAAAATAAGTATCGGGGTAGTTATAAGTAGCGGTTGCGTCAAGTGTTACACCGTCAGCAATCCTGTACATTTTCCAAGTGAAAGCTTCACCAGAGGCAAAACCATCAGGCATTTGATAATCCTGTCCTGCAAGTTCGAATACAGCAACAGCACCAGACCACTGGGCATATCCTGCACATTCGAGAACACCACCATTATCGTAGAAAGCACCAATCAGGTATTCGTTTGGATTCACCGGTGTGCCATCAACAGTAATTTGAGCTGTCACATCTATTAAAATATTATGGCTAACCAATGAGTTTGAATACCCCCAATCGTAGGATTGCCCTATGTTTGAACTTCCTTGTGCTACACAACCATCTGCATCCCATACTGTAACACAATATGTACCTGCCATAAGGCCGGTTGCAATGGCATCGGTAGCTCCATTATCCCATAAATATGTATAAGGAGGATTACCCGTAGCAACAACAACTTCTAATGCACCATTGCTTCCACCAAAACAAAGAACATCTTGGGTTACATTTACTGTGGCATAATAGGGTGCACCTTGACCAATTGTCATAAAGGTATCAACTACGTTCAGGTTGGCATCAGTTAAAGTAACATTATAGGTACCTGCTGCAAGCCCACTCCTATCTTCGGTAGTAGCTCCATCGCCCCATACAAAAGTAAAAGGAGGGTTGCCACCTGTGATAGTTACATCAATAGAACCATTAGTACCTAAATAACAGATATTGTCAATCGAAGTATAAGTCAATATTGGATAAGGTGCATTATTGAATACAAAAATATCATCAAAGCCAAAACCATCGTAATGCGATCCGGCAGGATAATTATAATCGTCGGAGGCAAACTTAAAGCGGAATTTAACATTTGGTTCTCCGCCTAAGTAAAACATATCGATACCTGCAGTTACCCATCCTGTTGATTGGGCTCCCCAAGCTTCGGTGTTTCCAAACGACCATACCTGAGGCACATTGTACCAATTAGTAGTGTCGCCCAAATTGCCTACGCGATCCCACATATATCCTCCGTCGGTAGAATATTCTAAGATTGCTCCATCGAATCCAAATGTTGAGCTATAGAATTCGCAGTCAGAAATAAACTGGAAGGAGATAGCTGGCCATCCAATATTTTGGAAATTGAAACATGGGCTTTCCACATACGATTCTTCCAATGGACTATAATCGCCATTCAAATTTGTCACCCATGAATTAACACCAGATCCAGCTGTTGAAATAAACGGGTTTATAGCGTTTGGCGCACCCAAGTCCCAAGTTGAATTAGTACCACCGGAAACCCAATTTCCGTTTCCACCTTCAAAATCTTCAAGGTAAGGAAAGCTGGAAATTAATGGAGATGAAAGGATGCTCTTCGTTAAAAGATTATTTCCCATATCATTATCAGCAGTAATAATTTCTACCGAGCAGGTATACACCCCAGGAGCCGACATATCGACCGGGGTAGCGAAACTAAAGTAGTCTGAACTAAAGGCTAAAATGGTTGCACTAACAGTTTCGGTAACTGAATTTCCATTGACAGTATATTTAATCTGGAAATTGCTTTCATCAAAATAACCCAAGTTATCAATCTTTACAGTAACGATTTCCTGAGTGCTTAAACCACAAGCCACCGTTTGCGATGACCACTCAGTAACTGCAAGGTCGTGTGGGGCATTTTCAAAAATCATAACATCGTCGAAAGCCATACCTTCTAAAACAGTATTTGCATCCGAACCAAAAAGGACTCTTATTTTAACATCAGTTTGACCTCCAAGGGCTATCGGCAAATCTTGCGTAGCTAACTTCCATCCATTTGAATAATCGGTCCATCCAGGCTCGCCAGCCAAACCATCAACAAAATTGATATACCAATTTTCGTTGTTTGGGGGAACGCCTAATGTACCCAAAGTAGTCCACGCGCCTCCACCGATTGAATACTGTACACAAGCCCCGTCATTGACAAAACCTTCAGCATCATAAGCAATCCGCATCGAAATTGCAGGGATAATCAGCGAAGTGAAATCCATCAAAGGACTTTCAACCCAACTAAATTCATTGTTATTATATACTCCATCCAAATTGGTTACCCAGGCTGAATCAAGTGCAGGGTTTATATCTCCTGGATCCACAGGGATTGTGCTTCCTGCAGGGATACCAAATTCCCAACTCGAATTAGTCCCCCCAGCAGTCCAGAAATGGTCGACAGTTTGGAAATCTTCATAGTATGGAAACATAGAAATCGAAGGTAGAGATACCACATTAAGGCTAACCATATTGTTTAGCGCATTTTCGTCAGCTGGAAGTACTACCGTAACTTCACAGGGGTATGTTCCAAATGTTGCAAAATCGGCAGTTTGTGAAAAGTTTACAATTGCATAATCGTTGGTAGCAATATTCACTGTAAACGTTTCGGGAGTGGTGTTGGTTACTCCACCATCCAATGAATAATAGGCACTGAAACTTGTGATAGTATTCAAGCCTAAGTTTTTCACCCTTATGCTGACCACTTCGTTTGCGGACATATAGTATCCACCAAGTGGGCTTAACCATTCCATAACACGGATGTCGTTTGTAGCTTGTGGGTCGCTGATCGAAATATCATCAATTGCGATACCGTCATAATCTTGAACCACCTGAGGGTTGCCACCTAAGTTGTCGCCATCGGATTTAAACACAAAGCGTAACTTAACATTCGGTTCATGAGCTAAGCTAGCCAACGAGTGATGAGCCAAGATCCATCCTCCTGATACATCCGTCCAGGCAGGTTGTCCAGTTCCAAATTCACTAACATCAGAATAATTATACCAGTTGTCAAGATTTGGTGCAGGGTATGATGTCCCAACCACTTCCCATGTCGATCCATTATTTACAGATGATTGTAGTTGCAAACCATCAGTATAGGCATCGGTATGATACCATATTTTGAAATCGATCGAAGGATCGGTCATTGTAGTAAAATCAAAGCAAGGTCCTAACAAGTAGGAATTTTCATCGTTATTATAATTGCCATTCAGATTTGTCATCCATGAATTAGCACCAGATCCTGCTACATTAATTACAGGATTTAAAGGATTTGGTGTGCCGAGTTCCCAAGAGGAATTAACACCACCAGGTGTCCAATAGCCAACGGATTCGAAATCCTGGCTATACGGAAAATCAGAAATCACCGGAAGGTTGGTGACAACGATTGTTAAAGCATCGTTTCCGGGAAAATAAATATCGCCGGGTAATTTGGTAAATGCGGTAAATTGGTGCGGTCCTACATTTTCCAGACCAGGAGTTGGTTTGGCTGGAAATACAGCTGGAGTTGAAACTCCACCTGCCAAAATTGGTCCTGGCACAGTACCTGCATAGTATTCGGTCACGACACCATCAATGGTATACCAAACCGGTATATTTGATATTGACTCTACTCCATAGTTTTTGACAACTACAGTAATATTATTAACAGATGCTAAGCCGCAATTCGATTTAGGATCTATAATTTGTGAAACACCAGCATCTTGTTCGTTACGTGGACGAATCACAACATTATCGAGCAAAACCATATCGTCGGCATACTGGCAACTTGCTTTTAATTCAATAGTAAAAGCTGTGCCTGCATAAGCCGATAAATTAAAAGTCTGTTCTTGCCAAGGATCAGAATTCTGAGTCAATGGATTAAAATTCAATGTACCAAGAGTATTTGCAATTTGAGTCCCATTCACAAATACACCAAACCAGCAGTATTTCAATGAATAATGAGTTTCTTGTCTTAAATCAAAGACCAACTCAAGATTTTCGGGGACTGCCGCCACCATTCCACTATTACAGGTAAGTTCCAACATAGAATGATAACTTGTATTATCATTCCAGGCATTTGAAGCAGTTGTGGTATTAATACCTCCTACCCATCCAATGGCGCCATTACCGGTCAATTTTACAGTTTCGTTTACAAACTGTGCATTTCCATTGGTATTGGCATCGAGGCTCCAATAATAACTTTCGTTAGCGGCAAAACCTTCAACAAAAGAAAAAGGCAGTGTTGCGTATCTTTTAACAAGAACATCACTGCCGAATGAATTATTTCCAGCTCCCTGATCGGTAAAACCATTCAAAGCTATTGTAGCATTAAATGTATGTTCAACCCCTACAGATAGATCCAATGTTACGTTAAATGAGTGACTATATGTGTCGCCCGATAGCATAATCTGACTGACGGTTTGCACGGAACTGTTTACCCCGTCAAGGGTATAATAAATATCAAATGAAGTAATGGTTTGTGAGCCAAAATTTTTCACCTCTAAAACGACATCTGCGTTGTTGGGAAGGCAGCCTGTCATAGGGCTTGTCCAAGCCGTTACACCAATATCGTAATCCCATTGGGCCGAAACAACAACGTTGTCGATTGCCCAACCTGTAGTTGATGCCCCTTGGTCGCTATGCTTAAACCCAAGTTTTGCATTTCCAGAAACAAAACCATCAAGACTAATTTCAACATTAGTCCAATTAGTATTTGCTGTTACTTCTGCAACTTGGGTCCAGGTAGAACCTTGTAACACCATAATATATCCCTTCGAATCGGTAAACCCGCCAGAGGCATAAGGATTTGGTAAGTAAGAATCAAAACTTACTTTTAACCCTGATGCGCTGCCAAAACTAATTTCGGGAGATATATAAATATCTGAGATCAAATTACAAACGCAAGCATTGTCATTTGATGCAGCATAAAATGTATGCGCTGGGATCGTAAACCCCGTAGAGCTTAAATCAGTTCCAATCTGCCAATCTGAAACTCCTGGTGAACCATCTGTTGACCAACCTGGCGCGGATGACTCAAAATCTTCCTCAAAAAGAATATTTTGGGCAGACATTCCAATTGTTGCCAGAACTAAGACGGTAAAAATTAAGTAAATTCTTCTCATAATGCTTATATTTTTAGAATTACATAATCGGATGGCAAAAATGCCATCCGATTATTTAATTTAGTTTGCAATATTACTCAGTTATCACTAATGGTTTTGTTACTATTCCGTGATCTTTAGTAATTATCTTTAGATAGTACACTCCTTTTGCTACTTCTAGCTTGAGTTCGACTTGTCGTGTTATAGGATCAACAACCATTTTGTTATTGACTACTTTACCAAATCCATCGACGATGTGCAATTGTGCATTTTCAAGATCGATATTATCGAATTGAACAACAAAGTATCCATCGGCACTTGGGTTTGGATAAATGGTGACAGCTCCTTCGAGATTGTTAAATTTACTTACGAAAGGTGCGTCATTATCCGACCCTTGATCGTTGCCAGCATAAGACGATGCTGGAGGTGCTGGGCTGGATATTGTAGCCTGTGCAGTACATCCATGTGCATCGGTCACTGTCACAGTGATTGAATATGGAGGAGTTGGCAAAGGAGTAGATGGTCCAACTATACCGTTTGACCATACATAACTATATGCTGTAGTCCCGCCTGTTGCAGTTGCTGTGGCAGTTCCACCAACACTGGTAATTGTTACTGCAAGAATAGCAGGTTCATTAACATTGGTAGAAGTAATAAATGGACAACCGTGGTCATCGATAACAGTTACGGTGTACATACCAGCACTGAGGTTTTCTATATCCTCATTACTTGAACCAGTATTCCAGCTAAAGTTGTACGGGAATGTTCCACCTACTACATCAGCAGTTGCTTCCCCATCATCCGAACCATTACAAGATAGATCGGTAGGAGTAACTAAAACTGAAAGTGGTAGTGGTTCGTGTACATCAGCAGTCTTAACCGAGATACAATTGTTTGCATCACTTATGGAAACAGTGTATGTTCCACCGCCCAAATTCGTTAAACTAGATCCGATCATTCCGCCCATCCAATTATAGGAATAAGGAGCAGTTCCGCCAATCGAAGTGACCATAATTGAACCATCGCTATCACCATTACAAGTTACACCTGTGCTGGCAATTGTGTTGACCATATTAGTAGGCTGACTGATAGTAACAATCTTGAATGCAGAACATCCATGTGCATCGGTAACAACCACTTTGTAAATACCAGCTTTTCTATTAACCAAATCCTGGTTAGTAGTAATTACACTTGCACCAATTGTCCACTGATAAGCATAAGGTGGTGTTCCACCAGCTACAGTAAGATCAACTGCACCTGTTGCTGTTTTATAGCACTGTGCATGTGTGACAACAGTAGTAAGAACTATTTCATCTGGTTGAGTTACCTCATAAGAAACATTCATTACACAATTTGAATACAATGGAAGTGTAATTTGGAGGTAATACATACCAGCAGGCACATTATTCAACAATGTATTTGTTGAGTTATTGGTAGTACCAACTACATTCCCGAGTACATCAGTCCATTCAAACCAGAAGTGTCCACCTAACATCTCAACGTATACAGAACCATCGCTACCACCATTACAATTTACATGTGTAACAGGATCGCTGATAATCACAAATGGGTCAATAATACCGACAGTTGTACTTCCAGTAACCTGACATCCATTTGCATCCTCTACAATAACTGAATAGGTTCCAGCTCCGAGATTCATAAGATTCTGAGTTGTTGAATGTGCAGGATCGTCCCATAAGAATAAATAGGGTGATGTTCCACCGCTTACAGTGAGATCAATTGCACCATCGGTATCCTGATTACATTGTACAGAATCGGCAACTAAGGTAAGTTGAATTTGAGTGGCAGCAAATATCTCGAATGGTACAACAACCGAACAAGCATTGGCATCACTTACAGTAACATCATACATTCCTGGTGCTAACCCTGTTGAACTACCACCTAACCAAGCATAAGCATAAGGAGGTGTTCCACCACCAGGAGTAACCATGGCTGTACCATCGGCGGCTCCAAAGCAAGTTTCATCAGAAGTGCTTACGGAAGCAGTAACAGAAGTCGGTTCGTCAATTGTAATGCTCTCAATGGCAATACATCCATTCGAGTCTGTAGCAGTCACATCATAAGTTCCAGCCATAAGTCCATTAATGTCCTCATCAGTTGAACCACCTGGCATCCAGTTATAGGTATATGTTCCATTACCACCTGCCACACTAATGTCGATACTTCCATCGCTACCACCATTACATGTTGGTTCAAAAGAAGAATATGCTATACTCATTGCATTAGATATGCCTACATAGTATGAACCGGTAAAGGTGCAACTATTGTCATCTGTAATTGTCAATTCGTAGGTACCATTAGGAACATTTAAAAGGACAAGACCCAAATCTCCAGTAGACCATTCTGCTGTAAAAGGAGCTGTTCCACCAGAAATGCTATTTACATAGATAGATCCAATACTTAAATTACAATCTGTATCGAATGGCGTAACAGAAGCTGTCAATAAGCCAGGCTCAGTAACCTGCACCATTGCAGTAAATGTACATCCATTATCATCAGTAACAGTTAAACCATAGTTATCAGCAGCTAATCCTGTATTGATAGCACCACTACCTGTTGACCATGTATATGTATATGGTGCTGTTCCACCGGCAGCAATAACTTCAATGGCACCATCTGAAAGACCGTTGCAACTTACATCAGTTACAATGAATGTAGCACTAACAGCAGCTGGTTCATTAACTGTGTATGTGTTAGTGTATTCACACATGTTAGCATCGTACACGGTAACGTCATAACTACCTGCAGCTAACCCGCTATTTGTAGCACCACTTCCTGTTGACCAGGTATATGTATAAGGTCCTGTTGCACCGCTTACGCTAAGAGCAATTTCACCATCTGATCCGCCGAAGCATGATACATTGGTAATATTATCAGTAACCATAAAAGGAGCAGGCTCACTTAATGTGAAATCAGCAAAGGCAGTACATCCATGTGCATCAATAACATCTATGTGATATGCTCCGCTAACTAACGCAGTTAAGTCCACTGTTGAAGCGAAACCTGAATTCCAATCAACTGTATAAGGCATAGTTCCACCAGTAATGGTAGCATCTATTGCGCCATCGTTTCCTGCAGGACAAGTCACATCAGTAGGTATTCCAGTAACAACCAATAAGGCAGGTTCACCCACTGTATAGCTATAGGTAGAAATACATCCGTTCACCGTAATCACTGTAAGGTCGTAAACACCGGCAGATAATCCTGTAATAGCGGCAGTATTACCACCATTCGACCAATTGTAATTATATGGCATGACACCACCTGTTACCGAAACAGTAACAGATCCATCGGAATACCCAAAGCAACTTGCATCAACCACAGTTGGCAAGACACTAACAGCCGAAGGCTCAGTAACAGTGAAGTTTGCCTGAGCTGTGCAAGCATTGGCATCAGTAGCTACAACATAATAAGTACCAGCAGCAAGAGCTGAAATATCTTCAGAAGTTGCTCCATTCGACCATAAGAAGGTAATAGTACCTGTTCCTCCAGAAGCAAACAAGTTAATAGCTCCAGTCATAGCACCATTGCAAGTTACATTAGCAACCACTCCCGTTAGAGTAAGTTGAGTAGGTTGAGTAACTGTATAACTTCCAGTTACTGTACAACCATTTGCATCACTTACTGTAAGGTTATATACACCGGCAGCCAAGTTGCTGTTAACAGCACTACCCGATAACCAGCTATAGGAATATGGCATTGTTCCGCCTGCAACAGTAGCACTAATAGAACCTGTAGAGGCACCAAAACACATTACGTTTGTTACCGTGCCAGAAAGAGTAAGAACTGCTGGTTCGGTTACAGTATATGATCCGTCTGCTGTACATCCGTTCGAGTCAGTAATAGTAACTCCGTATGTCCCAGCCATTAATCCGCTAACATCTTCAATTGTAGCTCCATTCGACCATATATAAGTAAATGGCGCAGTACCACTGCTTACGGTAATGTTGATTGCGCCATTGTTGCCTCCATTGCATAAAACATTGACTATTCCATCTAATGCCAATGCAGGTGAAGGTGTAGCAGAAATTGTCACTGACATGATATTAGATTCACAAGCATGAGCATCTTTAACTTGAACATTATAAGTTCCAGCAGCCAAACCAGTGATTACATTACTACTTCCAACAAGATTTCCATCTACAAAATAATTGTAGGGTGCAGTTCCGCCAGTAGCAGTGACTGTAATTGTTCCAGTAGCTCCTGTACATAACACGTTGCTTCCAACTGCCGAATTAATTACTAATAGTGCAGGTTCTGTAACATCAAATTGTTCACCAAAAGCACAATTATTTCCGTCCCAAGCCATCACATAATGTGAATCACCTGCTGAAAGACCAGTAAGCATGTCTGTGGTTGCATAATTTGTTGAAGCATCCCAAACAAATACATAAGGAGTAACTCCACCTGTTGTTTGTGAAAGATCGATAAACGCATCACTTAACCCATTGCAGGAAACATTGGTAAGTCCAGGTGCTAAAACAATCGGGTCAGGTTGAACTACGGTTACCTGATTTGTCAATACAGCACAACCCATTGAATCGACTACCACTGCCCAGTAGGTTCCGGCACAGAATCCAGGATGACTACAATTTGGAAGTGGGCAATAACAATATGGGAATGTAAGTGAATGTGTAGCAGTATCGATAATTGGTGCACCGCTCCAGTTGCTCCAGTACACATCGAATGGTGGGATACCGCCACTCCATGTTACATTGATAGAAGCATCGCAATCGCCATAGCATGATAAAGAATCAATCTGGGTAGCCACTACATTATATGGCCCGGGTGATGTAAGAGTGATAGTATTGCTTTGTGCAGTACAACCATTCACATCCAAAACATCGGCATAGTATGTACCGGCAACCATAGTAGTAAGTGAATCATCTGTCATACCACCTGGAGCCCATAAATAGGAGTACGTAGGTGTACCACCGGTAACTTCTACATAAGCACTACCGTCAGCCCCATTACAATGAGTATTATAAAAATTACCATTTCCTGTTACATCGTACCATGATGTTATGTAGGCTGTTGCTACTAATTGAGCAGGCTCAACTAAGGTAAAGCTAGCAGTTTGCAAGCATCCATAGATATCAGCTACAGTAACAGTATATGTACCTGCAGTGAGATTATTAACATTTGGAGTACTTGCACCAGTTGACCATCCATAGGCATAAGGACCAGTTCCACCTGTTACGTTTAGGCTGATCGAACCATCGGAATAACCAAAACAGGATATATTCCAACCACCTGCGAAGGTAGATAAGGTTCCAGTAATTGTAACTTCGGTAGGCTCGGTAACCAGTACACAAGAAACAGCAACAGAACCAAGATCAACTGTCAAGGTTTGTAATCCACTTGTTTCTCCTGTGCCGATATAAGAACCTCCGGCTGTAAATAATATACCATCAATAGCGTTATAAGATGCAACAGCGTCAAATTCACCTAAATTAGGTCTCCAGACTTTCCATGCAAAACTTTCGTTTAGATCAAATCCATCTTTCACACTAGGTGTTGTTTGCGTATCGTCGCCATAAGCAGGAACTGCTGTGTTGACTCCCGTATACTCAACATAACCACCACAGGTAAGAGTTCCATTGTCATCGAAGAATACACCGATGTAGTCACCAGGTAATAAAGGTCCGCCACCAAAATCAAGGCTACTTATAGGTATTAAGATAGTCTGATCTAATAATGTATTGGTATAAGTCCAAGGAACAACCGTACCAGCGGTTGAAGTGCCAGGACATCCATTCGCATCAAGTATCGTAACACAATATGTTCCTGCAGTAAGATTACCAATATTGAAGGTGGTTGCACCATTGCTCCAGAAATAATTATAAGGAGCTGTGCCACCTGTAACAGCTGCAGTAGCAGTCCCATTGCTTCCTCCATAACAAGTAGTCGGAGTCATTGTTGTTGTAACAACAATTTGTCCTGGTTCAGTTATAGTGAAGGATTCAGTTTTAATACAACCGCCAAAATCAGTAACAGTAACTGTGTATGTACCAGCAATTAATCCACTAATGGAATTTGTATTACCACCAGTCGACCATAAATAAGCATAAGGAGTATAACCACCTGTTACCGTAAGAGTAGCAGTACCATCGCTACCACCAAAACAGGATACTTCAGTTTGCGATTTTGCAAGTACCAATAATGCAGGATCAGCAACAGTAACAGTTGCAGTTGCAGTACATAAATTAGCATCTGTGGCTGTTACAACATAAGTCCCGGCAATATTAACAATTGGAGAACCTGATTGAGTAGTGTTCCAAACATAAGTATAAGGAGGGGTTCCTCCTGAAGCAACAGCAGAAATATCAGTCGAGTCGCCATTACATACTACAGGGACACTATTTGCAACAACAGTCAGCAAAGTTGGTTGTGTAACTGTAATGCAAGAAATAAAGTTCACCATTGGACTTTCAGCTAACGAAGCCAATCCACTAGTGGCAAAACCAGAATTATTAAATTGATCTGTATCGGTAATAGTTCCACCAATAGCTTGGTAAGTAGCTACAGCATCAAATTCCCCAACATTCTGTCTCCATATTTTCCAGACAAATACATCGCCCAAGGTAAACCCATCAATTGCAGGAGTAAACGGATCGTCTCCCCATGCAGAGAATGTCGTGCTAGTTCCTAAATATTGAACATAACCTCCACAAACCATTGAAGTACCATTATTATAAAATACACCAAGATAATCACCAGACACAATGGGTGCACCGGCAAAGGTTGGAATATTGGCAGGAACCAAAATTGTATGGCTTACATACGTATTTGTAGGAGGTACTGCCCATGGTGGAGTTGCTCCAGCAGTAGGAATTGTAGGACATCCATTGACATCGTGAACAGTCACACAATAATTGCCAGCAGCCAAATTAGAAATCATATCGGTAGCTCCAGCAGCTAAATTGGTAGTACCATTGCTCCAAACATAATCGTAAGGAGCATTTCCACCAGTTACCGTAGCAGTAACCGATCCAGTACTATTACCAAAGCAATCAACAGCACTCATGCTTGTGTTTACTATTACTGCATCGGGTTGGGTAAGAATGTATGTTTCCATAACAATACATCCTTTTGCATCGGTAACAGTTACAGCATAAGTACCGGCAATCAAGCCAGTCCTATTCTGCAAAGTGGATGCGTCATTCCAAAGGAATGAATATGATAGAGTACCACCGGTTACGGCTAGGCTAATTGCACCCGTATTATTTCCGTTGCAATCAACATGTGTGAGTGTTTCTGTCACTACAAGAAGGGAAGGCTCAGTAATCGTGACACTGAATGTTGCTTGACAGTTATTATCATCGGTTACAGTAACAGTATATGTTCCTGCAATTAAGCTTGAAATATCCTGCGTAGCAGCACCATTCGACCATGAATAAATAAAGTTGTCAACACCACCCGTAGCGGAAAGATCTATTGATCCTGTAGCATTTCCAAAACAATCAACATTTATATGTGTTTCGGAAAACTGAATTGGAGATGGTTGTGTTAAAGTATATGTTTCAATAGCAACACAGTTATGTGCATCGGTTACAGTAACTGAATAAGTCAAGGCCGATAGACCTGTCCGAGATGTTCCAGTAGCGCCATTTTCCCATAAATATGTGTATGGTGCGGTTCCACCAGAAACGACAATACTTATAGCTCCATCAGAACCACCATTACAGGAAATAGCATATCCACTATGTAATGGGATTGTTTCAACAATTGCCAAAGCATTAGGCTCAGTAACTACATAAGTAGCAGTGAAAACACATCCATTATCATCGGTTATTGTAACAGTATAGCTACCAGCCTGAAGCGCGCTTATGTCTTTCGTTACAGCTCCATTGCTCCAAAGATAACTCATAGGTAGAGTACCACCGCTAACAGTTAGAGTAACAGCACCATTTGACTGACCATTACATACAACATGAGTAATAACCGCTGTTGCAGTCAGAACACCAGGCTCGGTAACAGTATAAGAAGCACTGGTAGTACATCCATTTGCATCAGTAACATTGATGGTGTACATACCAGGTATTAAACTTGAAATATCTTCGGTAACAGCTGCATTGCTCCATGCTACACTATAAGGTGCAGTCCCTCCAGCGATGGTAGCATCGATTGCTCCATCTCCGTCTCCATTACATGTCACATTAGTGCCAATCAATGAAACACTAAGCGGATTTAGTGGTTGAGTAAGTGTCCAACCTCCTGTTGCAATACAACCATGTGCATCGGTAACAGTTACAGAGTACATACCTGCGGCCAAACCAACTAAATCTTCCATTGCTGAAGTGAATGGAGTTGGGCCTACCCATGAATAGGTATATGGGGCAGTTCCACCCATCACTGTTAGGTTAATTGCACCATTAATATTACCATTACAATCTACATGGGTAAGAGCAGCCGATAAGGTAAGAAGATCGGGCTGATCCATGTAAATGCAAAGTGAAGAAACAGGTAAATGATCCAATGAAGCCAAATTTGTAACAACTGAAAAATATCCATCTATAAATGTGAGCGGATCATACGTATTGTTATAGGTTGTTGGATTTAAAGGATTGTTGGTTACAAATTCACCAATAAACGGACGGAATAACCTAAAGGTAAATGCCTCGAAATTATCCATACCATCTTTAGCTGGAGTCAAATTATCATCTCCCCAAACAACAATAAGAGTAGAGTCCCCTAAGACCTTGGAATAACCTGCGCAGCCAAGCGTGGTCCCATCCAAATAGAATACACCAATATAATCACCTATCATAAGTGGGGTGCCATCTATTGTAACAGCTGCGGTTGGTACAAGGACAGTATGATTAGTCCCTGTTGGCCCATAATTCCAATTTGCTGGGAAGGCCACACCGGAACCTGCATCAAACACTCCACAACCAGTTAAATTATCTGTAACACTGACACAATAATTACCAGCAGTCAATCCAGAAATCGCAGCAGTAGTTTGTCCGCCGGGACTCCATAGATATGAGAATGTAGTTCCAACGGCTCCTCCAGTTGCAATAACTTGAGCTGCACCATCATTATCTCCATAACAGGTTATATCATGCGTACTTTGCACTATAGTTGTAATAGCAGCTGGCTGTTTAAGTGTTTTCTGCCAAACAAATTCACAACCGTTGGCATCATAAATATGGACACCCCATGCTCCAGCCCATAAACCAGTCACATTTTGCGTTGTGGCATAATTATTTCCCCAGTTATATTCATACTCTGGAGCTGGTGCAAAAGGAGTTCCTCCTGAAACAGTTATATCTAACCATCCATCGCTGGCACCATAGCAACTTACATCATATTTGTAAGGGCCGGGGCCAATAGGATATTCGGCTGAATCAACCAAAGTAACTACAATTTGAGGGACTGTATCGATCAATGCACAACGTGTAACAACACAATTATTGGCATCTTTTATTACGACACAATAATTATCAGGGCCCAAACCATTACCATAATTATCATAAGTAGATTCTGTTACTCCAGCCTGTGAGTATAGCATGTTATTCATATTCGACTGACGATACCACTGGAAAGTGTAAAGTGAAGTACCACCTGATGCGTTAGCATAAAGGCTTCCATCATCATCGCCATAGCATAGGAAATCGGTATCAATAAGAATACCTGTCAATGCTTGCAAAGGCTGTGTAATTGTTCTTGTTACAGTAGCAATTCCACCACAGAAATCAGTAACAGTAAGCGTGTATGTTCCAGCTGGAACATTTGTAAGATTCGCAGTTCCTGCACCATTCGACCAAGTATATGAATAGGTTGGTACCCCTCCGTTAACACTAATGGTAATAGCACCGGAGCTACCCCCGTAGCATTTTACATTGGAAACCGAACTAACTGTAATCAACAAGGCAGGGGGTTGATCTAATGTAATACTTCCTGTCTTTGTACAATTATTATCATCGGTCACTGTGAGAGTATAGGTACCTGCTGGTAAAGCACTCAAAGATGCAGTAGTTGCACTATTTGACCACAAATAATGCAAAGTTCCAGTTCCACCACCGGCAGTAGTATTAATAATGCCTGTGCTAGCACCAAATTGCGAAATCTCAAATCCGTTACATGCGGGTGAGTTAAGACTTAAAGTAATTGCTGTTGGTTCGAATATAACAACGCTTGCTTGAGCAGTACAATTATTGGCATCGGTTACGGTTACATTATATGATCCACCCGACAAACCAGTTAAATCCTCAGTTACTTCTCCACCATTCCAAAGGTAAGTATATGCAGGTGTACCACCCGTTACACTTAAATTTGCAGTACCATTGGCACTTCCATGACAGTCAACGTCGGCCCCTACTATAGAAGCAGCCAATACAGAAGGTTGAGTAACAGAAGCACCTGCGGTAGCGGTACAACCATTGGCATCGGTTACGGTTACATTATAAGTTCCCGCTGCCAATCCATTTAGGCTTCCAAGGGCTGATCCGTTTGACCAACTATAATAATAAGGTGTAACTCCACCTGTTACTACTAAAGAAACAGCTCCGGTATTATCCTGGAAACACTTTAGGTCAGTTGCACTTGCAGTGGCGAATAAAACAGCGGGCTGTGTAATGATGGTTCCTAATGTAGCAACACATCCGTTTGCATCGGTTACGGTCACCGAATAAGAACCTGCTGCTATAGCGGTCAAATCTTCAGTGGCAGCACCATTGCTCCAAAGTATTGTGAAACTTGGTGTACCTCCGGCAATTGTTAAATCAATTGAACCTGTAGAATTACCATTACATAAAATATTCACTTGTGTGTGACTTAAAGTAAGGGTAGCAGGTTCAGCTATCACAACACTTGCAGGTGCAGTACAATTATTGGCATCGGTTACGGTTACACTATAAGTTCCGCCCGACAAACCTGTTAAATCTTCAGTAGTTTCTCCTCCATTCCAAAGGTAACTGTATGCTGGTGTACCACCTGTTACACTTAAATTAGCAGCGCCATTGGCATTGCCATTGCAGTTTACGTTTGTACCAGCTATTGAAGCTGCCAATATGGTGGGTTGGGTCACAGTCGCACCTGCGTTTGCCGTACAACCATTTGCATCGGTAACAGTAACATTGTAAGTTCCGGCTGCCAATCCATTTAGGCTTCCAAGGGCTGATCCGTTTGACCAACTATAGTAATAAGGTGTAACTCCACCTGTTACTACTAAGGAAACAGCACCAGTATTATCCTGGAAACACTTTAGGTTGGTAGCACTTGCTGTGGCTACTAAAAGGGCAGGTTGAGTAATGATGAAACCGGCTGTGGCAACACATCCATTCGCATCAGTTACCGTAACAGAATATGATCCTGCTGGCAATGAACTTCTATCTTCTGTGGTAATACCATCGTTCCAAGAAATTATGAAACTTGGTGTACCTCCAGTAATGGTCAAATCAATAGATCCTGTAGAATTACCATTACATAATATATTCACTTGTGTGTGACTTAATGTCAATTCTGGAGCTTCAATAATTGTTGTACTTGCAGTTGCCGTACAATTATTACCATCGGTTACAGTGACTCCATAGTTACCACCCGACAAACCTGTTAAATCCTGTGTAATTGCTCCATTAGTCCATATATAACTATAGGGAAGAGTACCGCCAGATGGGGTTAAATCGGCCTGGCCATTTCCAGCACCATAGCAACCAACATTACCACCAGCTATTGAAGCAACCAATATTGCTGGTTGCGTCACAGTAGCACCTGCGTTAGCAGTACAACCATTAGCATCGGTTACTGTCACATCATAAGTTCCGGCAGCCAATCCATTTAGGCTTCCAAGTGCTGATCCGTTTGACCAACTATAATAATAGGGTGCAACTCCACCTGTCACTACCAAGGATACAGCACCAGTATTATCCTGGAAACACTTTAGATTGGTAGCACTTGCGGTAGCCACCAAAACGGCAGGTTGAGTAATGATGGTTCCTAATGTGGCAACACATCCGTTTGCATCGGTAACTGTTACTGAATAAGTACCAGCTGCAATAGCAGTCAAATCTTCAGTGGCAGCACCATTGCTCCAAAGTATTGTGAAACTTGGAGTACCTCCGGCAATTGTTAAATCAATTGAACCTGTAGAATTACCATTACATAAAACATTCACTTGTGTATTACTTAAAGTAAGAGCAGCTGGTTCAACAATCACAACACTTGCAGGTGCCGTACAGTTATTGGCATCGGTTACTGTAACACTATAAGTCCCGCCCGACAAACCAGTCAAATCTTCTGTAACTTCTCCACCATTCCAAAGGTAGGTATATGCAGGAGTACCACCTGTTACAGTTAAATCTGCAGCTCCATTAGCATTGCCATTGCAGTTTACATTTGCACCTGCAATTGAGGCTGCTAAAATTGTGGGTTGGGTCACGGTAGCACCTGCATTGGCAGTACAACCATTAGCATCCGTTACGGTTACATTATAAGTACCGGCAGCCAATCCATTTAGGCTTCCTAATGTTGATGAATTTGACCAACTATAAGAGTAAGGTGCAACTCCACCTGTAACGACCAACGAAACTGCACCAGTATTGTCCTGGAAACATTTTAGGTTAGTAGCACTTGCGGTAGCCACCAAAACGGCAGGTTGGGTTATGATGGTTCCTAATGTGGCAACACATCCGTTTGCATCAGTTACTGTTACTGAATAAGTACCAGCTGCTATAGCAGTCAAATCTTCAGTTGCAGCACCATTGCTCCAAAGAATAGTAAAACTTGGAGTTCCGCCACTAATGGTCAGATCGATAGAACCTGTTGAATTACCATTACATAATATATTCACTTGTGTGTGGCTTAAATTCAATTGTGGAGATTCAATAATTGTTGTGCTTGCAGTTGCAGTACAATTGTTAGCATCGGTCACAGTGACTCCATAAACCCCACCTGACAATCCAGATATATTCTGAGTAGTTTCTCCATTAGTCCATAAATAACTATATGGAGGAGTACCTCCCGAAGCGGTTAAATCGGCATGACCATTTCCAGCACCAAAGCAACCTACATTCCCACCAGCTATTGTAGCGGCCAATAATGTGGGTTGGGTCACAGTAGCACCTGCATTAGCGGTACAACCATTAGAATCCGTTACGGTTACATTATATGTTCCTGCTGCCAATCCATTTAGGCTTCCAAGTGTTGATGTATTTGACCAACTATAATAATATGGTGCAACTCCACCTGTTACGACCAAAGAAACAGCTCCTGTGTTATCTTGGTAACACTGTAGGTTAGTTGCACTTGCTGTAGCAACTAAAACAGCTGGTTGAGTTACGATAGTACCTAATGTGGCAACACATCCATTCATGTCAGTTACATTAACTGAATATGGACCGGCAGGTATTGAGCTTAAATCTTCTGTATTGGCTAAATTGCTCCAGGCTATTGTGTAACTAGCTGTTCCGCCAACAATTGTTAAATCAATAGAACCGGTAGAATTACCATTACATAAAATATTCACTTGTGTGTGACTTAAAGTAAGGGCAGCTGGCTCAACAATAACAACACTTGCAGGTGCTGTACAGTTATTGGCATCGGTTATGGTAACATTATAAGTCCCGCCCGACAAACCAGCTAAATCTTCAATAGTTTCACCGCCATCCCAAAGATAGGTGTAGGGAGCAGTCCCTCCTGTTACAGTTAAATCTGCAGCTCCATTAGCATTGCCATTGCAATTGACATTGGTTCCTGCTATGGATGCTGCCAAAATTGCGGGTTGAGTAACAGTGGCACCTGCATTGGCAGTACAACCATTAGCATCAGAAACAGTCACATCATAGGTTCCGGCAGCCAATCCATTTAGGCTTCCAAGTGTCGATGTATTTGACCAGATATAAGAATATGGTGCAACACCTCCGGTCACAACCAAAGAAACAGCACCTGTATTATCCTGGAAACACTGCAGGTTGGTAGCACTTGCTGTAGCTACTAGTAATGCTGGTTGAGTAATTATGGTTCCAGCTGTAGCAACACATCCGTTTGCATCGGTTACGGTTACCGAATAAGGACCTGCAGCTATAGCGGTCAAATCTTCAGTGACAGCACCATTGCTCCAGAGTATTGTGAAATTTGGATTACCTCCTGAAATTGTTAAGTTAATAGAACCAGTAGAATTGCCATTACAAAGTATATTTACTTGTGTAAGACTTAAGGTAAGGGTAGCTGGCTCCAATATCTGAACACTTGCTTGAGCAGTACAATTATTAGCATCGGTAACGGTAACGCTGTAGGTTCCGCCCGACAAGCCTGTTAAATCTTCTGTGATTTCTCCACCACCCCAAAGGTAAGAGTAAGGGGGAGTCCCACCTACTATGCTTAAATCGGCAGCACCATTGGCATTGCCTTGGCAGTTTACATTGGTTCCTGTTATAGAAGCATAAAATTCAGAAGGTTCGGTTACAATAGCTTCAGCAGTAGCTGTACAATTATTGCTATCGGTTACAGTTACACTATAAGTTCCGGCTGCTACATTATTCAAACTACCAAGTGTCGAGCTATTCGACCAATTATATGAATAGGATGCAACTCCACCTGTTACGACTAAAGAAACAGCACCCGAATTATCGTGGTAGCATTGAAGGTTTGTTGCACTAGCTGTGGCTACTAAGATTGCTGGCTGAGTAATAAAAGTAGCTGCTGTTACTTGACAATTATTTAAATCGGTCACAGTAACCTGATAGGCTCCAGCTGCAACATTGATCAAATCTTCAGTGGTGGCACTATTTGTCCAGCTATAAGTATATGGTGCATTACCTCCTGAAGCAGTGAGATTGGCCATTCCGGTCATATTCCCAAAACAAAGAACATTTGTTGCAGTAATACCTGCTACCAGTGAAGAAGCTTCATCAACCACTACAGTGGCATTGGCAATACAACCATTATTGTCAGTAATGGTATAAGAGTAAGATCCCCCTGATAAATTATCTAAATCTTCGATGGTTGCACCATTCGACCAATTAAATATATAAGGCATGGTCCCCCCCGAAACGGTAAGGTGTATATAACCATCTCCATTACCATTACAAGTAACATCCTGTTTATCTGTAATAATAGAATATTGAGTGGCTGCATTTATAGTAACACTACCCGTTTTTTGACAGTTTTTAAAATCAGTAACTGTCACGGTATATGTTCCTGAAGATAACCCGCTCACATCTTGTGTGGTAGCTCCAGTACTCCAAAGATATGTATAAGGAGATGTTCCACCAGCAACTGAAATATCGGCAGCACCAGTATTAACTCCATAACAAAGAACATCTTGTGTAGAAACAGTCGTAATCGCAATTGCAGTAGGCTGTGTAATTGTAAATGAATTCGTATTCGAACATCCATCAGTATCATCAATAGTCACTGTGTATGTTCCTGCTGTAAGGTTGCTTATGCTTGAGGTTGTCGCACTTGTATTCCATGTGTAAAAATAAGGAGGGGTCCCGCCTACCACTATAAGGCTTATTGATCCATTATTCCCCCCATTGCATGAAACATTATTAGGGAAAGCAGCTATTTGAATTTCGCTGGGTTCACTTAAATATACTTCAGGATTAGGGTCTATAATACAATCATTGGCATCGGTAACCACCACACTGTAATATCCAGGGCAAGCATTGATAATTGTTTTACTGGTTTCCCCAGTTCCCCAAAGGTAAACATAAGGAGTAACACCAGGCATGGCAGGGTTGACATCTACGGTAACCGATCCATCACACATGCCATAACAACTAATTGGCACTAATATGGAGGCAGCTCCGTCAAAGTCCGGAGGATTATTAAGCGTAATTGATCCGGAAAGGGTTGCTAAAGTAGCATCCTTCACTGTCACGCTATAATTTCCGGCAGCCAATCCATCTGCTAACTGCGTTGTTTGGCCGGTACTCCATAAATATGTATAGGGAGTAACACCACCCGTCGGAGTAGCTTTTGCGATTCCAGAACTACCACCAAAACAACGAATGTCTTCCCCATTGTAATTTGATTGCACTGTGACACTCAAAGAAAACTGGGCATTAGCCGTTTGATAACTCATCAAAAGTAATAGGGCCGGCACAAATAGGCCGAGATACCTTACTTTTGCAATTAGTGATTTACCCTCTGGCAAATCGCTCCTTCTAGTAGATATTCTCATAATTCAAAATTTAAATTATTGATTAGTTTTACTAATTTATTACTATTTATATTCTTTCTATTTTCTGCTGAATCCATCCTTGTTAAAATTCAAAATGCCGGAAAAGCGTAAATCTTACGCAATATTTTGCTCTTTATGCACGAAATTATTTCTTCCATAATTCTATACTACCGCCCTGCAAACAAGGCTGTTATTATTGCAACTTATAAAACTTTTCCGTCAAAAAACATTCCCTCTATAATAAAGAGTAAACATAAAAAAATATTTTCAAAATAACAACCTCCCTTTTTTATTTTTTTATTGCAAAACATTGTGCAAACCCTCATTAAATCTGATGTTTTATTTATAATATGCCCTGAAAACAGTAGGTTTTAGCCTATTGACCTTGCTCTATTTCTCAACGAAACACACTATAATTCAGCCATCCACAAATGCTAATGATACAATGCTCTGTAATTTTCTCATCTGTCTACAAACTTTTAAAACTATTCCTTTTCTGTCCTTTTTATTGATATAAATAAAATCTCAACAGGCTCAATCAAAATCACAAGTCACTAATATATAAATATTTATACAATTATTCGAGTTTCCTTCCTTTTTCAATCCAAGCATCAGAAAGCCCAAATACAAAAGCCGGCTTTTCACCGGCTCTAATCTCTTTGCAAGAGATCCTAAAATACATATTAATTATCATTATATCAATATCATACAAAATATATTTTATCTATTTTGCATGATAGCTTCAACTTCATCCACAGTAATCGGAATCCTATCGCCTAATAATCTGCATCCATCATCAGTGACCAGAATATCATCTTCGAGGCGGATGCCCCCAAAGTCGTGGTATTCGTTCACTTTATCAAAATTGATGAAGGCTTCGTTAATCTTTTCATTTTTCCATTTATCAATGAGGGCAGGGATAAAATAGATGCCTGGTTCGTTGGTGATTACATAACCCGGTTCGAGTTTTTTGCCTAAACGTAGATAGGCTGTCCCGAATTGATCGATACGGCTGGTATGTTCGTCATAACCTACATAGTTTTCACCCAAGTCTTCCATGTCGTGCACATCAAGGCCCATCATGTGCCCAAGCCCATGAGGGAAGAACATGGCATGGGCACCGGCTTTCACAGCCTCGTCAACATCACCTTTCATCAGGCCAAGGTCTTTTAAGCCAGAGGCAATAACACGGGCAGCAAGCAAATGCACATCCTGGTATTTTACGCCTGGCTTGGTGGCTAAAGTGGCAGCATTATTGGCAGCCAGCACTATCTCGTATATCTCGCGTTGTTTCTGGCTAAATTTGCCTGATACTGGAAAAGTCCGGGTAAAATCGGAGCAATAGCGCATTTCGGTTTCAGCACCGGCATCGCTCAACAGCATCCTATCTTCGGTAAGTTTATTTCCATGGTAATGATTATGGAGGGTTTCACCATGTATAGATAGTATCACCGGGAACGAAACCTTACCGCCACCCGACAAAGCAATTCCTTCCATGCGCCCGGCAATTTCCCGCTCATAAATACCAGCCCTGGTCATTTTCATGGCCGTGGTGTGCATTTCGTAGCCAATGGCAGCCGCCTTTTCAATTTCGGCAATTTCATATTTATCCTTGATTGATCGAAGGCTTACTATTGCTTTTATCAAATCGATTGAAACATATTGCTTTACATTCGTATTGCGGATCCCCAACAAACTGCCAAGCAAGATGATGTTTTCGGCGCGATAGGGGGGCAAGAAATGTACCTTTCGACCTTTTGAAATGGCTTCGTTTACAAATTTAGCCAGACCGCTGAATTCCGACGTATTAACTATGCCTACCTTCTTTGCCCGGTCGCTTATCGAATCTTGTGGCCCCATCCAGATAATGTCGTCCATATCGACATCGTTCCCGAAAATATAGTCCTTGCCAGCATCCACATCAAGCACCCCTGCCAGGTTCTGATAATCCAAACCAAAAAAATACAAGAACGAACTATCCTGACGGAATTGATAGGGGTTCGCTGGGTAATTCATTGGGGCATCGCCATTTCCAAGGATCAGGATAATACCACTATCAATTTTAGATCTAAGTTGATCTCGCCTTTTTGCATAAACATCTTTGTTAAACATACTCATCATTTTAATTTATAACTTTTCATTAGTCTTTCAATATCATCCACTTCTACAGGAATATCTGCCATTAAATCAACCGGGATTTCATCGACCATAATATCATTTTCAATCCTGATCCCTATCCCTTCTCCTTCTATATATAGTCCCGGTTCGCAGGTCAAGACCATGCCTTTCTCAAAAACCCTGTCTTTTTCTCCCACATCGTGCACATCGAGGCCCAAAAAATGGGATGTCCCGTGCATGAAGTATTTCTTATACAATGGATCTCTTTCGTCCTGTTTTTCAACTTCTTCTTTTGTGAATAAGCCAAGTGTGATCATTTCATCTTCCATCCATTTATTCACTGTGTTGTTCACTTTTTTGATCGAATTTCCAGGTACAAAGAGTTGCTTTGCCTTTTTGAACACTCTTAGAACCGCCTCGTAACATTCTCTTTGTCTTTTGCTGAATTTTCCATTAACCGGAATTGTGCGCGAACAATCAGCTGCATAATTCCTATACTCTGCGCCAAAATCAAGCAATAGCAAATCACCGTCCTGGCAAACGGATTTGTTCGACACATAGTGTAAGGTACAGGCATTTTTTCCGGCTGCAACTATAGGGGCATACGCATGACCCTTGCAGCCATTCCATAAAAATTCGTGGGTTATTTCAGCATCCACCTGATATTCAAAAACTTTTGGTTTTACAAAACTAAGCACCCGATGAAAAGCCTGTTTGGTAATACGGCAAGCTTCTTTTATCTGTTCTATTTCTTCCGGTTCTTTGCACACGCGCAAACCAGTCAACACAGGGCCAAGCCGTTCGATGCGGACTGTAGGATAATCGTGAATCAGCTGCCGTGCATTACGTAAATTTCGCTCAGGGACATCAGTTGAAAATTTAGGATATTCATTCTGAAACAAATAAACCTGATCGGCTTGTAGCAACAATTCACGAAGGATAGAGTCGAAATCTTTAAGGAATTTTACAGTGTCGATACCACTAATGTACGTTGCCTCCTCAATGGTATATTTGTGCCCATACCAAATTTCATGGCTCTTTTCAGCTTCAATGATAAAGGCAATTTCACGCATCTTTTCATCTGAATGGTCGGGGTAAAAGCAGAGTATTGTTTTCTCCTGTTCAAGACCAGACAAATAGAATAATTCTGAATTTTGCCTGAAAGGAAAAAACTGATCGCCATTGCGTGGCATTTCATCATTGGAATGAAGGATCACCAAAGAATTCTTTTTCAGTTTCTTCTGTAGTTTTTTGCGATTTCTGATAAAAAAATCCTTCGCTAATTCAACATGCTCCATTTTAGAATTGATTTAAATTACATATTGTTGTTTTTCAACCTTGTGTAAACACATATAAAAATTTACATTTGTCGATGTATGATTTATAATGCAATCCGCAAGATATAGAAATTATTACTAAAAAAAATCTTATGAGCAGTATTTTTAGCGCGTCTATTGGGAAGAAGCTGATAATGAGCATTAGCGGCCTCTTCCTTATCGTATTTTTGCTGGTCCACCTGGGCATCAATCTCCTAATGTTGGTGAGTGCCGATGCGTATAATGCAGGTGCACACTTCATGGCCACCAACCCGGCCATTAAGATAATGGAACCTTTGCTTGCCTTGGGTTTTGTTATCCACATCCTGTATGCTACAATCCTCACCCTGCAAAACCAAAAAGCAAGGCCCGAGAATTACAGCACTGTAAACCAATCGGAAAGCAGCACATGGCCTTCAAGGAACATGTATGTCCTGGGTGGTTTGGTCCTTACTTTTTTGGTGATCCACATCATCAATTTTTATTGGAAAATAAAAGTCCTTGGAGGACACGACATTCCTTCTGTAATAGTAGATGGAGTTGAAATGCACGACACGTATTGGCTGGTTGCCGGCTTGTTTAAATTCTGGTGGTTCGATGTGATTTATGTGATTGGTGCCATTTTCCTTGGTCTCCACCTCTCGCACGCCTTTTGGTCTGCATTTCAGACACTTGGATTAAGCAACATAGTCTGGAGAAAACGGCTTCATGTGATCGGGCAAATCTATACTTACCTGATTGCAATAGGCTTTGCTATTATTCCAATCTACTTTTTAATAACAGGATAATCCGTAAAAATTTTAGTTATGAGTAAAATTAATTCTAAAATACCTGAAGGTCCTGTTGCAGAGAAATGGGACAATTTCAAGGCACATCAAAATCTTGTAAACCCAGCCAACAAACGGAAATTGGACATAATTGTGGTTGGTACCGGTTTGGCCGGGGCATCGGCGGCTGCAAGTCTTGGCGAATTGGGTTTCAATGTAAAGAATTTTTGCTATCAGGATAGCCCTCGCAGAGCACATAGCATTGCAGCCCAGGGAGGTATAAATGCCGCCAAAAACTATCCGAACGACGGAGACAGCATCTACCGGCTTTTCTACGACACCGTAAAAGGGGGCGACTACAGAGCCCGTGAAAGCAATGTGTACCGGCTTGCCCAGGTAAGCAACGACATCATCGATCAGTGTGTAGCTCAGGGAGTTCCCTTTGCCCGTGAGTATGGTGGATTGCTTGACAACCGCTCATTTGGCGGCGCACAGGTTTCGCGTACTTTTTATGCTCGTGGACAAACCGGACAACAATTGTTGTTGGGTGCTTATGGTGCTTTGAACCGGCAAATTGCAAAAGGTACTGTGAAAATGTACCCACGGACAGAAATGCTTGACCTGGTTGTAGTTGATGGAAAAGCGCGGGGCATTATCGTACGAAATCTAATTACAGGTGAAATCGAACGTCATTTTGGCCATGCGGTGGTAATTGCAACTGGTGGCTATGGCAATGTGTTCTTCCTGTCGACCAATGCAATGGGCTCGAACGGAAGCGCTGCCTGGCAAATTTACAAGCGGGGAGCATACTTTGCAAACCCTTGCTACGTGCAGATTCATCCAACCTGCATCCCCGTTCATGGAGAGTTTCAATCGAAGCTTACGTTGATGAGCGAAAGCCTCCGGAACGATGGAAGGATATGGGTCCCAAAGAAAAAAGAAGATTCTGAAAAAATAAGGGCTGGAAAACTTCGTCCAGAAGATTTGAAAGAGGAAGACCGCGATTATTATCTCGAAAGAAGATACCCGGCCTTTGGAAACCTTGTCCCTCGTGACGTGGCTTCAAGAGCCGCAAAAGAGCGCTGCGATGCAGGGTTTGGTGTCGGCGCAACAGGACTTGCAGTCTATCTCGATTTCAAATCGGCTATCGAAAGATTGGGGCAAAATGTGATCGAAGAACGCTATGGCAACCTGTTCCAGATGTACGAAAAAATTGTGGATGAAAATCCTTATAAAACACCC
This sequence comes from Bacteroidales bacterium, assembly GCA_021740905.1. Lineage (GTDB taxonomy): Bacteria > Bacteroidota > Bacteroidia > Bacteroidales > M50B96 > JAIOYV01. Next base: position 6,329 of record JAIOYV010000023.1, on the reverse strand, counting down.
ATGATGATCTATCCTGCAATCCATTACACAATGGGCGGAATTTGGGTCGATTACGAGTTACAGACCTCTATACCAGGATTGTTTGCAATTGGGGAAGCGAATTTCTCAGATCATGGTGCCAACCGACTTGGAGCTTCTGCACTGATGCAGGGTTTGGCCGACGGCTATTTCGTTTTGCCCTATACCATTCAAAATTATCTGGCCGATGAAATCCATACACCTCGTATGTCGACCGATGCACCAGAGTTTGTTAAAACAGAGGATGAAATCAAGGCCAGGATCGATACATTGATGGCCATAAAAGGCAGTAAATCTGTCGATTCCTTCCACAAGCGCTTAGGCCACATAATGTGGGATTATGTAGGCATGGCCAGAAATAAAACTGGTCTTGAAAAAGCCATCAAAGAGATTCAGATAATTCGCGAAGAATTCTGGAAAGATGTACGGATACCTGGTGATACTAAAGGTGTTAACAGTGAACTTGAAAAAGCCACCCGTGTCGCCGATTTCCTTGAACTGGGCGAATTAATGGCGCGTGATGCACTGAACCGCGAAGAGTCGTGTGGTGGACACTTCCGCGAAGAATTCCAGACCCCTGAAGGCGAAGCCATGCGAAACGATGTAGATTTTACGTATGCAGCTGCATGGGAATTTAAAGGAGAAAACACTGAGCCTGAATTGCACAAAGAAGCTCTCAAGTACGAAGCTATTGAGGTGAAACAACGCAATTACAAATAGGATATAAGCATGTTTTCTAATAAGTTAATGTTCAAAATAGTAAAAAATAAATAGAATGGATTTAACTTTAAAAGTATGGCGCCAGGCAAATGCCACGGCAAAAGGGAAATTCGAACAATATAAGGTGAACGATATCTCTCCCGATACATCCTTTCTCGAGATGATGGACGTCATGAACGAAAACCTTATCCAGCAAGGCGTTGAGCCTGTGGCATTCGACCACGATTGCCGGGAAGGGATTTGCGGGATGTGCTCGCTTTTTGTGAACGGACGGGCACATGGCCCCGATGATGATATCACAACCTGCCAATTGCACATGCGCAAGTTCAAGGATGGCGAAACCATTACCATAGAACCTTGGCGGGCAGCGGCTTTCCCGGTAATCAAAGACTTGATGGTGGATCGCGCGGCATTCGATAAAATTTTGCAGGCTGGTGGTTTTGTGTCGGTTAACACTGGGGGTGTACCCGATGCCAATGCCATCCCGATAGGAAAAGCAGAAGCAGATGAAGCAATGGATGCCGCGACTTGTATAGGTTGTGGTGCATGTGTGGCTACTTGCAAAAACTCATCGGCCATGTTGTTTGTATCGGCAAAAGTTTCGCAATTGGCTTTGTTGCCACAAGGTAAAATTGAAGCCAAACGCAGGGCCAAGAATATGTTGGCCAAAATGGACGAAATGGGATTCGGAAGTTGCAGCAACACAGGAGCTTGTGAAGTGGAATGTCCGAAAGGAATTAGCCTTGCGCACATTGCCCGTTTCAACCGCGAATTCATCAAAGCAAAATTCAACGATTAGTATTAACATTGAAGATAGTAGAGAGCACCATGATTTTGATTGTGGTGCTTTTTTCGTTTGAGATTAGAAACTTGAAATTGGAAATTGGATTTCGGTCATGCCAAATATCTAATTTCTAATTTCCAATTTCAGTCCACTTTTTTTTCAGGATTAAAGCATTGCCAATGAAAATAAAAGTCGAAGCAATAAACCAAAAACTCACCCACTCCTTCTTCCAGCGCGATGTACTTGAAGTTGCGCCGGATTTGATTGGCAAAATCCTGGTTAGGCAATTTGATAATGGAGATATTTCAAGATTCAAGATTACTGAAACAGAAGCTTATAGGGGCGAAGAAGATCTGGCCTGCCATGCCAGCAAAGGCCGTACCACCCGGACTGACGTGATGTACCACGAAGGAGGACTTATCTATGTTTATCTTATCTACGGGATGTACTGGATGTTGAACTTTGTGACCGGCCTATTAGACCATCCTCAAGCCACATTAATCCGTGGTATTGAAGGCTTTGATGGGCCAGGAAAATTGACCAAAGCCCTGCAAATTAACAAGAGCTTTTATGGTGAAGATTTATCCACTTCAAAAAGAATTTGGGTGGAGGATAATCCTGAGAAAACGGTCATTATAACCGGAAAACGAATCGGTGTCGACTATGCCGGAGAGGTGTGGGCTAACTTACTATGGAGATACACTTTAAAGAAGTAATTCAACTCTTCAACTTTGAACTCGGAACTTCCCAACTCTGAACTTACTCCAAAATGGCGAGCCGTTTCATAAATATACTCTCCCCAATAATCAACTTAATAAAGACAACCCCCTTGCTAAGCCCTAAAGCACTGGCCTCGTAATTCATTTTATGTGAACCTATTTTGTCGTTGTCGCCTTTTTGCTCCGACAAAATCAATCCACTTTTATTCATGAAGAATATTTGGACACGCTCAGGCTTTTTCAGGTTGTAACTTATGTAGAAGCCCCCGGTTGTAGGATTCGGGTAAACCATTATCTCATAAGGATTCATCTCACCTTCGATGCTATTATCGCCAATCTCAATTAGATCAATTGCATTCGACTTAAAATTTGGAATGGCAATGAGATTAAAATCAGGTGAATAAAAAATATCTGCAGGACCAAAATGGCCATTTGAAAATACCTTTGGCTCTTCATTAAATCCAGGATCGAATTTATACACTGCATCGTCTGCCCAACTCGACACATAACAATTGCCATCCCTATCCAGAACGATCCCATCCAACTGATTAAGCGTAATGGGGCTAAGCGTAAATATACGTTTCAGTTTTAAATCAAGAGCCTGGATTGGTGAGGCTAGACGGAAAGAACAGATCAACAAGCGATTTTGCTTTTCATCAAAATAAACTCCATTAGGCTTTATTAATCCATTGTCTTTGTATATTTCCTCGACATTTTCAGAGGCTATATTAATTTTGAAAATTGCATTTGTGTTGCTATCGCTAATGTATAAATTGGCATTATCGCTGGTGATATCGTTTAGAAATGAGGAGCCCTGCACATCGACTTGAAAGACTTGCGACCCATCTTCTAAATTAAAACCCTTGACCGAATTCACATCGGTGCAATACAAAATATTATTTACGATAACCAACCCTTTTGGCGAATTAACACCAGTTGTCACAAAATCAGAATAATCTCGCGAAGCCGGATCCATCGAAACAATACTTCCACCATTACGAGTATTCGCTGCGTTTGAAATCATATACCTTTTATGCTGATTATCAAATACAATACTCTCCGGAGAATTCAGCAACTGAGAAAATGCCGATAACTGGATCAAACCAATCAGAAAAAATAGAAGAACTCTCTTAATCATTGCTTTATATATATTTTTCACTTTCACAATCCTCAATAATTTTTGATGAAAATACTTATTTATTTTTACGCGCAAAATAAAAGTTATGAACTTCAACGAAGCTGTCAAATTTCTTTACGATCAATTACCTATGTTTCAGCGCACTGGAAAGGCTGCGTATAAATCAAATCTAAATAACACCAGGCTCCTCGACAGCTACTTTGGATCTCCTCACCGGCAATTTAAGTCGGTGCATGTGGCTGGCACCAATGGGAAAGGATCGGTTTCTCATTTATTGGCATCTATCCTGCAAACGGCGGGCTATAAAACAGGTTTGTACACATCGCCCCACATGAAAAGCTTCCGCGAAAGGGTACGAGTAAATGGCGCAATGATCCCCGAATCGGAAGTGGTTGATTTTGTGTTAAAACATAAAGCAATTATTGATGAGATAAAGCCTTCTTTTTTTGAGATGACTGTAGCTATGGCCTTCGATTATTTTGCCCGTCAACAGGTAGATATTGCAATTGTTGAAGTGGGCCTGGGAGGAAGGCTGGACTCAACAAACATCATAGATCCGATACTTTCAATCATCACCAATATTTCGTTCGATCACACCGAATTTCTGGGGGATACCATCCAAAAAATTGCCTTTGAAAAAGCGGGTATTATTAAAGCTGGCAGACCTGTTATTATTGGAGAAAGCCAGGATGAAATAAGGCATGTTTTTATTGACAAAGCCAGGGAGTTGAATAGCCCGATCTTTTTTGCCGACCAGGTTTACGACATCCCCTACTCTACTCGAAATATGGAGGGGCACCAAGTTTTTAATGTTTTTAGTAACAGGCAGATGGTTTATGATCATCTGTCGGTTGAATTACTTGGCATGTATCAAAAGAAAAATGTAATTACCTGCCTGGCAGCCATTGATGAGCTTAGAGAGCAATCCATCCTTATTGAAGATGAACATATTTATGAAGCATTAAAAAACACAGCAAAACTTACCGGTTTGCTTGGCCGGTGGCAGGTTTTAGGGGCAAACCCACTAATAGTTGCCGATTCAGGACACAATGAAGATGGAATCAAGCAGGTCGTAGATCAGTTGAACCAGACAGCCTTCAAAAAACTTCATATAGTGGTAGGTATGGTGAATGATAAAAACATCGAAAAAGCCCTTTCACTTCTTCCAAAAAATGCTCGATATTATTTCACAAAAGCCAACATCCCACGTGCCTTGAACGAACAAGAACTAAAAACAAAAGCTTTACAGCTTGGTCTTTCTGGTGATTGTTTTCCTTCTGTTGAACAAGCAATTAATGCAGCTAAAAGTCAGGCAGAAACGGAGGACATGATTTTTATTGGAGGATCAACATTTGTGGTAGCCGAAGCGGTTTAAACCATTGACTGGTCGCAAGTTACTAGTTGCTTGTTCAACTTGAAAACCAGCAATTAGTAACCCAAAACATCATTACGCTTTATCATATTATCATAAATATGTTTTTATGATTTCGCATATAATCATTTTTATAATTCTATGTCGAAACATTTATATATTTTTGCATAAAAACAAATAAACACAAATATGATCATATCAGTTGTAAGCCTCAAAGGAGGTACAGGAAAATCTACCATCAGCCAAAATCTAGCCGTTTGCTATGCCCATTCAGGATACAAAGTAACTCTGGTCGACACGGACGTAAATGGAAGCTCCCTTAGATGGTCTGGCTTGCGATCCGATGACCTTCCACGGATCACTACCTTGGCCCTGAACGATGGGAATGCCCTTCGTAAAAATGCTAAACTATTACATGCCGATTGCGATATTATGATTATTGATGGCACCCCTGCCCTATCTGAATTGGCAAGTACAACACTTCTGTTGGCCGACATTGCGTTGATCCCGATTAAGCCAGGTCCATTGGATATTTGGGCTACCGAAAAATTTCTTGAAAAGTACGAGAATGTCCGTACCCTCAACGACGGACTTAGCGCAAATTTTGTCTTGAATCAATTCATCTACCGGAGCAACCTCGGACAGGAGGTGGTGGATGTGCTAAACGATATGCCCATCCCTTTATTAAAATCGATCCTACATACACGGGTCGCCTTTTCCGAATGTATTTCGGGTGGACTTGGAGCATTCGAATACAAAGACCCAAAAGCAGCCGCAGAAAGTGTCTCTCTCGCAAACGAGGTAATAGAAATCCTGGAAAATAAACTTCAAAAGAAATAGAAACATATCGCCGCATTATCATATTTATGCTAATATGTTTTTATGTCTATATGTAAAATAATAATTATGGCAACAAAACGTACAGAAAGACCCAGCCTGGGATCAACATTGAAAAAAAAGATTGAGCTGGGCAAACCTGAAAAAGAAATTGATACTCTTGAAGAACAAGTGAAAGCTTTGCACAGTTCAGAAAATTCCACCAAATCGGCTGTAGAGATTTCAACACCCGGAATCACAGAAAATTCATCCATACGGACAACCATCTTTGTCCCGAAAGATTTGTACAAATCAATTAAGATTTATTGCGCCCATCAGGACACTTTAAAGATAAAAGATTTTGTTACTGAAGCCATAATCGAGAAGTGCAGAAATCTTAAACTCATAAATTGATCTTGCTATTTGCTCATATCAGGCTGATTTTCTTCACAATTCACCTTATGACCTGGAGTGAAAACCAGCATAGAAATATTTCTGATTATTGCTGAAATTATTTTTGGAGAATCGAAATAGACATTTATCTTTGCATCGCTTTTTAAAACAGCAAAAGGGCGATTAGCTCAGTTGGTTCAGAGCATCCCGATTTTACATCGGGAGGGTCGAGAGCCGCTGAACTAAAAGCAAAAAGAGGGCGATTAGCTCAGTTGGTTCAGAGCATCCCGATTTTACATCGGGAGGGTCGAGAGCCGCTGAACTAAAAGCAAAAAGAGGGCGATTAGCTCAGTTGGTTCAGAGCATCCC
>JAIOYV010000120.1 GCA_021740905.1 Bacteroidales bacterium | reverse complement strand
TGTTTCAACAAGGGGAAAGTCGAATTTTTTATACTTTTATGCAGTGGAATAAAGCCCATAATTTTTTTTAAAAGTTTGCGCTTCAAAAATTGGAATTTTCGGGCTTTATTCCTATATTAATCTTTCGGACAGCTATGGTGTTGAAATGAAAAATAAGCTTGAGAGTCTCGAATTTCCACTACCGCGGGTTTCGCTCAAAGCTTAGCCCCTTGGTGTTGCTCTACAATATGAACATCTAAGATATTCACACTAAAATACCAAAACTCAAATACTTCAAAACTCAAACACTCCAAAGTCTTTTCATGCTACGATAGTTACAATAAAGCGCAAAATTGAATAAAAGGGAAAATTAACCAACATCCCACTCCCCACATCTTTTTTTGTTTATTTTTGTTTAGTTTCTGTAAGACAAGAAGAATGGAAAATAAATTTAGCTCAATTGTAAAGTATTCCGGTTTTATTTTCAGGGCTATCATCTTTGTGATAGCCCTTGTGGTGATTGTTTATTTCTTTCCGAAGGAAGGAAAATTCCGCTACGAATTTCAGCAGGGAAAGCCCTGGCTGCACGAAAACATGTATGCCCCTTTCAATTTCCCTATCTACAAAACCGAAAGTGAGCTAAAGCGCGAACGCGACAGTATTAGAAATCTGCAAGTTCCTTACTACCGCTATAGCGAGAAGGAGATTGAAACCAGCCTGGAAAAGCTAAATGCGAAAATTGGGTCATTGATCGACGAGCAATATGGCTTCGATAAACGGATTCCAGCCGACAGCCTTCAACAATTGAAGGACAAGACAGAACTGTTATATATGCAGGTGATAGAACAGATTTACGCCCTGGGCATATTGCCCGAAAAGGAACAGCAAAGGCTTGTCAATGAAAAAATTCAGACCATCGTGGTGGTCCGCAACAACTTGGCAGAAGAATTCAATTATTATGAATTGTTCACCGATGTTAAAGCGGACCAGTTGCTCAACGAGCAAATATCTGGGATGAAAAATAGAGGTAGCTTTTCGTACCTTAAAAATGCCAATATCCTGGATAATTTGGATTTCAGCGACAATTTTCCATCCAACCTGGTTTACGATGAAGAGTTAAGCGAGCTTAGGCAAAAGTCGCAATTAGACGACATTTCGCTTACTTATGGCTTGATAAAAGAAGGCGACCTGATAATTTCTGCAGGAGATCTGGTGAACAGCGAAAAATCAAAAATCCTGAGATCCTTAAAGATCGAATACGAAACCAAATTAGGTTCAAGCTCCGACAGTTGGTTGATGTACCTGGCCCGCATATTAATGGTTTCGGCTACCTTGCTTGTGTTGTTCCTGTTTTTGTACAATTTCAGAAAAGACATCCTTAAGAATTGGAACAAGACCCTTTTTATCCTTTTGTTGATTGTCATTTTCGTGTCGCTGGCGGGTTTCTCGAACCGTTTTGGCAAGTTCAATATTTATTTCATCCCCTTTGCACTGCTCCCCATTATCCTAAAAACTTTTTATGATGCGCGCCTCGCCATTTTCATCCATGTGGTAACCATCATGACCATTGGTTTTATCGCGCCCAATGGTTTCGAGTTTGTGTTTATCCAGTTTGTGGCCGGTATTGTCGCCGTGTTTACGTTATACCATGCACGTAAGCGATCGCAATTGTTCTGGTCGGCATTTGTAGTGGCAACCACCTATAGCATCGTATATTTTGCATTTTCCATTTTGCACGAGGGCAGTATCGAGAAAATCAACTGGACCAATTTTGTATGGTTTGCTGGCAATGGCCTGTTGCTGCTTACCTCCTATCCGTTGATCTATGTGTTTGAAAAAGTGTTTGGTTTTCTGTCCGACCTTACCCTTATCGAACTGTCCGACACCAACAACCCGCTATTGCGAAAGCTCAACGAAAAAGCGCCTGGTACTTTCCAACATTCGATGCAGGTAGCCAACCTGGCCGAGCAGGCTATTTTTCAGATTGGCGGGAACCCACAACTGATCCGCACCGGAGCACTTTATCACGACATTGGCAAAATGGAATCGGCAGCCTACTTTATTGAGAACCAAACACCGGGCAACAACCCCCACGATTTGATCTCCTTCGAAGAAAGTGCCGACATAATTATCGGCCATGTGGCCAGAGGGATTAAATTGGCAAAGAAGCATAAACTACCGGCCCAGGTTATCGAGTTTATCGAAACCCATCATGGTACTTCGAAGGTGCAATATTTTTACCGGTCGTTCATCAAAAAATTCCCCGAAGAAGAAGCCGACATCAGCCGTTTCTCTTATCCCGGCCCGATACCCCATTCGCGCGAAACTGCCGTGTTGATGATGGCCGATTCCATAGAAGCCGCCTCGCGGAGCCTGAAAAATTACACCGAGAAAACAATCATCGATCTGGTAGATGGGATTATAGACTATCAGGCAAAAGAAGGCCAGTTCGACGATGCCGACATTACCTTTAAGGAAATCTCAATCATAAAAGGCATCTTTATCGAGAAGCTAAAAACCATGTATCATACCAGGATAGAATATCCGAAGTAGGGGGTGCTGGGTGCTGGGATTCTGGTAATAGAACACGGATGACACGGATTTGACAGTTAATAACTGATTGAATTCTGAAACTGAGTGAGGTTTGACAGGGATAGTAGAGACATGAGTATTACCTACATAAGCTATAGCGTAAGTTGGAATCGCCTTTTGAAAACTTTGTACTGTTATCAGGCTTTTCCGCCAGTCGGGGCGCGACTTAAAGTCGCGCCCCGACTAATACCCTAGAGACCTGACAGCGAGTGGTGTAATCTTTTTAGGTTTGCTTGATTTCTTAATGAATAATATTTAGGATTTTGGTTTCAGCATAATAAGGTGCAAAGAGTTTTATTGAGTACAACCCTGAAGCGAGGTGGTTGCAGTTTAGCGCGTAGCAATGTTTTCCTTTCCCAACCTGATCATTCACGATCTCTTCTATTTGATTGCCATACAAATCAAAAAGACATAGTTTGATATGTCCGCTTTGAGGAAGGTGGAGTAAAATGGTGGCAATATCATTTGCAGGGTTAGGTGTTACTTCGAGGGTGTATCCACCAATTTCATTCGCGCCGATTTGGCTGGGCTGCGAAATGGCAACAGCTTTGGTTTTTTTACAACCGTTTGCATCTGTGACAGTTAAAAAATAGGTGGCAACAGGAAGGTTTTGCAAATCTTCTGTAGTTTGTCCAGCGTTCCATAAATAGGTATAGGGCGGGGTGCCACCTGATACGGTAATGTCGATGGCTCCATCCGATGCCCCTGCATAAGAAACGTTGGTCTGATCAACGGCTATTGCTATGGGTTGTGCAGGCATGGTAATTTCTATTGCGAGCGTGTATTCACATCCATTCATGTCGGTGATGGTAACCGAAAACTGGCCGGCAGTAATATTATATAAATCCTGAGCCACCAATCCATTCGACCATTGGAAACTATAAGGTGTTGTCCCACCTGAAACGGTAAGATCGATAAAACCATCATTTCCATAAATACAACTTACATTTTGAGAGATATAGCTTGCTGTCAATGCGGTATTTGGCTGAGTTAAAACCATACTGCCATTAAACGAACAATTGTTGTCATCGGACACGGTGTACAAATAGGTGCCCGGGCTTAGATTTTCAACTATCGAATCGGTACCCCCATTCGACCATTGATAGAAATAATTCCCAGTGCCCCCGGTAACAAAAACAGCAACCTCGCCACTCGAACCCCCAAAGCAATAAATATTGGTGCTGTCTTCGGTAATAAAAATTTGCGGAGATTGTTCATACATAAAGGTATCGATCAGGGAACAATTTGCATTGGAGACAGTTACGGAATAAATGCCATCCGATAGATTAGAGATGTCTTCGGTTGTTGATGAGTTGGACCACAAAATGCTGAACGGGGATGTCCCGCTTACTGTTAAATCAATATATCCGTTGGCCATCCCAAAACATCCTCCATTTATCTGAGATTCTAATTCTAACGAGAACTCACTGGAAACTGTCACGGAATCATAGAGGGTAAAGCTGTTTGCATCTTTTATGGTAACATAATAAACCCCACTGGTAAGCGAATCGATGTTTTGCAAGGTTTCGCCATTCGACCATAAAAAGGTATAGGGTGTTTTTCCGCCACAGAGCGAAATGCTTGCCGACCCGGTGGAATCGCTCGTGCAATAGGTTTCGTTGCTTGTCAGGGTGTGATAATAGGGAATGAGTTGACCTTTTGTAATGAAACCATCGTATCCGCCATAGTTGTTGAAAATACAGGAATCGCCAGAGATTTCTGTTGAAGAGAAATAGCCCGTAGCAATAATATCACCTGAAAGATCAAAGGAAAGGGAAGTCCCCAAATCGGAGCCATAACCGCCAAAATGGGATATACCCATTGGAACAAGGCCTGTATCCAATTTAATTAGTACCACATCCTCATTCCCTGCTACACTTATCTGTGCGCCACTAAAAAACACATTCGAACTCCGATAGTTTCCTATTGAATAAATATTCCCATCCGGCCCATATTGGATACTTTTGCCAATATCATCGCCATTTCCACCAAATCTTTTATTATTGATGTATACGCCATTAGGATTATATTTAGCGATAAACATATCATAGCCCCCCGATGCATTATAAATGTTCGGAGAATATCCTGTGAAGTGGATGTTCCCTGAAAATTTTCCGGTCATAACAATTTCCCCATTCGCATTGAAATCAATTCCATTGCAGAAAACAACGCCCCCGTCAGTCTTAATTCCTTTGATCCAACTAACAGTACCCAATTGGTTAATTTTCATAAAAAATCCGCAATAGTTGGTTGCGCCGGAATACTGGCTGAAATTTAAACCATCACAAGTAATGTTAGGTCCATTGAACGAGCCGCATACCATAAGATTTCCTGTTGCATCGCTTGCAATGGAAAAGGCGTAGTCATATTTATTGCTATACATCTTTTTTACCCAGACAGGCGTTCCTTCAGAATTATATTTGGCCACATAAGCGGTTGAGTTACCCGTATTGTTTAAGGTAACAATTGTAAAGTCGATGGTAGTGCTAGAGAAATATCCGGTAATGTAAAAGTTTCCGGCATTATCGCTCGCCACATCCAACGCATAGTCAGTGGAAGTTCCCCCTATTCCTTTTGCCCAATCAACAATTCCATCGGGGCTAAGACGAGCAAGGAATATATCGTAATTGTCAACTAAAGGCAAGGCAATCGTATCAAAAAGAATATTAGGTGTCCTAAAATACCCGGTAATACAAATATTGCCAAGCGTATCGGAGGTCACGGCAGTGCCCACATCTGATGAAATACCTCCAAAACTCTTTGCCCATAACACCGAGCCTGATGAATTGTACTTGGCTACAAAAATATCCATGCCACCCTGGTTCGTCAATGTGTCGGTTCCAAACACAAGGATTGGGCTTTTGTAATATCCCGTTACCACCACATTGCCAGCATTGTCGACACATATATCGTTGATTATTTCATCTAATGTACCTTCCGAAGAAAAAGGAAAACATTGCAGTGGGCCAGAGTTTAGGTAATTATTATACTTTCCTGCTGTCGCATTGCAGTTATTCGAATCGGTAACCGTAATGGTATAATACGATGGTATCAATCCGGTTGCTGTTGCATTTGTCTGTCCGTCGCTCCATAGATAAGAATAAGGGGGCGTTCCTCCAAATGCAACCAAACTAATTTCACCGTTTCCACAATTTGCTTGTTCATAATCGGTCAAGGTAGAAAATATCGATATGGCTGTTGGTTGATCAATGTAATAAACCCCAATGGCTACATTATCCAACGAGTCAGTCACCCGGACCATCCTCCCGCCGGCCGATAAATTGGAAATGTCCTGGGTTGTTGCCCCATTCGACCACAAATAATTATAGGGCGGTGTACCCCCTGTAACCGTAAGATCGATGCTTCCACCGACACCCCCGTAGCATGGTGCATCAGTAACATTTGCCGTTAAAATAATTGGACTGGTACCCGTTGCAAAACCATCGGTAAAACTACCTGCTTCAAGAAAAACCCCGGAATCGCCCACAGAGTCGTTCCCATCAGCAATAACAAGTTTAATGTTGTAAGTCTGATTAGGGATTACAGATGCAGTGGCGGTAAAAGGAGTAGTAAAACCATCGTAATTAATTGCTTCGTTATTGGGGTTGGTTCCATCGCCATTGTCGACCAGATATCCGGAATTTGTGCTTGGGTTGATATTAAGTACACCGACATACGAGGTGGTTCCCGGGATAAGGGCAATGTTTTCGTTGTAATAATTTCCGCCAGCGGGGTTCGGCCCATTTATAAAACAGCCAAAGGCATCATCCATTAAATAATCAGGATATTCCTCGGAAGCAAATACATAGCGAAACTCAATATTGGAAGTCTTTGGAATAAAACTGATTTGTACTACCGCTGCATCATATAAATTTTGACTAACAATGGCTTGAAGAGTAGCATCTCCGTATGAACTATTACTTTGGCTGATCAAAGAATGATTATTTGGCCCAATAGCATTCGTCGATTTGCCGCTGGTCATAAGAAATCCGCCTGCCATTATAGTATCCAGCGAACTTCCTGCGGCAAAAAAAGCATTGCAAGAATTACTCGCGTAATCAACAATTACATAAGATATTTCAATTCCACCTGCAGGGAAGTATTTGGTGAAATACTGAGAAGCACTCATTGATGTGTTAATATTTATAGGCTGGCTATTGACTGCCAATCCAAATACAAGAGACAGGTTAATTAGTAGGACAAGTTTTTTCATTGTCAATTATTTTTTGGTTATTACTGAAAATACTTTTTTAGTAGAGATACTTTGACAAATGTCATTTTAATCTTTCAAAAAAACAAATGTCAATTAGAATATATCCTTTTAATATAATCATTACTTTTGAGTTAAAATTTAATTTAACCAATTGCGAATAAAATTCAATGAAAAAATCTGGCCTACTTTCAACCTTGCTTATCCTTACCTATAGTGGAATTTCCCAAGTTGTAAACATCCCTGATGCAAATTTCAAAGCAGCCCTGGTTAACGATTCCATTATCAACATTAACGGTGATTCTTTAATCCAAGTGAGCGAAGCCCTTGCCTTTACCGGCGAAATTAATGTGGCAAATATGAATATTATTGACCTTACGGGAATTGAGGCATTTGTAAATATTACTGGATTGAATTGCTCCAACAACTATAATATTACTTCTCTCAATGTTTCCAATAACCTCGTTCTAAACAAATTGTCATGTTGTTATTTGAATCTCGACACATTAGATTTGAGTAACCATATAGAACTTACCTATTTAGACTGTGCTGGCAGTCATTTAAACTCGTTAATCCTAAGTAGTTGTATATCTTTAACCTATCTTTTTTGCAGCGGTAATAGCTTGGAAATATTAGATGTATGCAACAAACCAAACCTTAAATACGTGGGTTGCCAATATAATGATTTATACAGTTTGAATGTAAACAATGATAGTTCGCTTACCTATATTGGCTGCAAGTACAACTTATTAACCTCATTAAACCTATCGACATGCACGGCCCTTGATACATTAGATTGTCAAAACAATCTTCTTATTACACTGGATGTTAGCAACAACAAAGATTTAAGGGTATTAAATTGTAACTACAACAACATTTCAGTATTCAACTTGTACAACAATATAGCTTTGGTTGAGCTTTCGATCAACTATAATCAGTTGACCTCGTTGGACTTGTCAAGCAATACTTTGCTCGAAAATTTGACGTGCCGTGAAAATTATCTGAATTTCCTAAATATTAGCAACAATATAGCTTTGGTTGAGCTTTCGATAGACAATAACCACTTGACTTCGTTGGACCTGTCTGGAAACACTTCACTTGAAACTTTGTCGTGTAGTGAAAATTATCTGAATCTACTGAATATTAGCAACAACGCAGAACTTGAAATCATCTACTGCTCATACAACGAGTTAACTAATTTATCTGTTATTAACAAACCATTTCTCACAAACATGTACTTCGATCATAATCAAATGTCAAGTTTTACCCTTTCAAACAACCCTGTGCTGTCATATATCAATGGAAGTTACAATCAATTAGTGAGTTTTGATTTAAGTAACAACAACCCGTCGCTTAACTATTTAAAGTTGGACTATAATCAATTAACTTCTATTAATGTAAACAACACGCCTTCATTAACCCAATTAAGTTGTAAGTATAACAATTTAATCACAATGGATTTAGGGAATAATACTTCCATCACATATTTGAATTGCCATAATAATCAACTCAGTTCGTTAAATGTAAGCAACGATACCGCACTTACCCATTTGCATTGCTACAATAATAATTTATCCAATATTGACCTACACAACAATACAGCTTTGTTAGAGTTGTTTTGCTACTCAAATCAAATAGATACAATTGATTTAAGCAACAGTACTGCGCTTAGAATTCTTAAATGCGAGAATAATTTATTGAATAGTCTTGATGTTTCAAATAATGATACGCTTGGTTGGATAGGTTGTGGCAATAACCAACTTACCTCCCTCAATATTGATAGTTCCTTATCTCTTGGAACATTAGATTGTAGCTCGAATCAATTAACCACGTTGGATATAAGTACTTGCCCGATTTTGGGAAATCTCGATTGTCGCTTGAATCAACTTAGTTCCCTGAATGTTAGGAATGGCAACAATCAAAACATTATGAGCTATAATTTTCATGCAGAGGATAATCCAAATTTGAGTTGTATAACTGTTGACGATCCAGCCTGGTCGCAAACGCATTGGTATTGGGTAGATAGTACAGTTGTCTATTCTACCGATTGCAGTACCATAGCCGTTGAGGAGGAGGATAAGAGGATCATCCAAATTAGTCCCAACCCATTTTCGGAACAGCTAAACATTGATTTTGGCAAATACTGCCAATGCAAGATCAGAATACAAAACGTAATGGGTATCGAAATTCTTCAAAAGGAGTTTTTGGGAGAAAGCTGTTCCCTTTTCACATCCGATTTCCCAACGGGAACCTATATCCTTTCTATTGAATCGGAGGGGACTGTCCGGGTTAAGAAAATAGTCAAATCCAACAATTTATAGTCGATTTTCAATTATCTATTCTAAATAATGAGTGCTTCTACCGCATTGTTTTACTGATGCTAATCACATCTAAATCTAATTAAAATCATGTTTTTTCGATTTTGTCGGCAATACTTTTACCGCCGAATAGTTTTGTTACAAAAAGCACAATAAAAAATTGTATTTGAATATAGATTAAGATATTAAAAATTGAAAACCTATTTAAACTAAACAGAAAATGGCAGAAGTTCAGGAATTAGTTACTCGTCTTACAAAGCAGTTTGGCTGCGAAAGGGAAAGCTTATTGCCCATCCTTCAAGACTATGTAGAAGAGAAAAGGTACTTGTCGAAAGAGGCTATGGTTGAGATAGCCAGGCAGCTCGATCTTTCAGCAGCCGATGTATATGGTACAGCATCTTTCTATTCTTTCTTAGACACCGAAGAAAGAGGGGAGTATGTAATCAGGGTATGCAAGTCGATAATTGCAGAGATGAAAGGAAAAAAAGAAATCTTGCGGACCCTCGAAGATTTACTAAAAGTGAAAGTTGGCGGCACAACCTCGTGCAAGAAGTTCACCTTGCTCGAAACCAACGATATTGGCTGGAGCGACAAAGAACCATCCATGTTGATAAATGATGTTCCCTTTACCGATTTAACACCCGATAAGGTAATAAAAATCATTGCTGAGTACCGCAAGAAGTAAACAGATGCAAGTGTTATTTAATCACTGAAAAATAATTTTAAAAGAGAAAAAGATGAGCAATACAAATAATAGTGTGAGCAGGGCCGATGTGATTTTCGGCGCGTACGCATCCGAAAAATATGTTGTGCTTGAAAAAGCATTGAAAAGAACTCCGGAAGATATTATCCAGGAGCTTATCGACTCGGGTATCCGCGGAAGAGGGGGAGCCGGATTCCCTACCGGTTTAAAATGGAAATTTGCCGCACAACAACAATCAGACGAAAAATATGTGATCTGTAATGCCGACGAAGGTGAACCGGGAACATTCAAAGACCGTGAAATCCTTATGAAAGTACCCCGTAAGGTATTCAGCGGGATGGCTATTTGCGGATATGTAGTTGGGGCCACAAAGGGCATGATTTACCTGCGGGGCGAATACAAATGGCTGCTTCCTTCGCTGATGAAGGAAAGAGAAATTTTCGATGAGTATATCAAGAGTACCAACATCGATTTCTCTATTGAATTCATCCTCGGCAGTGGTGCTTATGTATGTGGCGAAGAAACAGCCTTGATCGAATCGATGGAAGGAAAACGGGGCGAACCACGCAACAAGCCACCCTTCCCTGTGGTCGAAGGTTTCAAAAACAAGCCTACCGTTGTAAACAATGTAGAGACCTTTGTGAATGTCAACATGATTATGCGCATGGGCTATAAAGAATATGACAAACTAGGGACCCAGGACTCACGGGGATCAAAATTGTTTTCGATATCGGGCGACACCCCAAAGCCAGGAGTTTTTGAATTGGAGCTTGGCATGAAATTGTCGGAATTTGTGAATGAATTTGGCGATGGCGATACCAAAGCCGTTCAGGTAGGAGGAGCATCCGGTTTTTGCGTTCCCCGGAAAAAATTCGATGAAACCATTATCGGTTTCGAAGGCATCCCAACCGGTGGTTCCATGATGATTTTCAACAGCACTCGTTCCATGTACAACGTGCTTCACAATTACCTCGAATTTTTCTGTGAAGAATCATGTGGGCAATGCACCCCTTGCCGAGTGGGCACTCAACAACTTTTAAAAGGGATCGAAGCCATCAAAAACAGTGAAAGGCCTGAATCATATCTTGATCAATTGCTGAAACTCACCGATACTATGAAAATCGCTTCGAAATGCGGGTTGGGCCAATCGGTGGCCAATTCGTTTGCTTCAATCGTTGAGAACTTCACCGAAGAAATGGTTTACTAAATAATGCTTATCGAAAAAATTGCATAGAATGGAAACAAAACAAATAAAACTTAGCATAGACGGCGTAGAGGTTTCAGTTGCAGACGGAATCTCCATTTTGGATGCTGCGAAAAAAATAAATGTTCATATACCAACCCTTTGTCATCACGAAGACCTTTGTGTAGCTGGCAATTGCCGGATTTGTGTGGTTGAAGTAGAAGGACAACGCTCATTGTCTGCTTCATGTGCAACACCCGCCCACGAAGGAATGGTTATAAAAACCAATACGGCCAAAGTACGGAAAGCCCGGCGCGATGTAGCCGCCCTTTTGGTTTCGGAACACAACACGCAGTGTACCACTTGTTATCGGAGCATGAATTGCGAACTTCAGGCAATTGCTTCGGAATACAATGTAGACAATAACATTTACCTGAGTGTATTGAAGCCAAATATCCAGATTGACAAATCATCCTGGTCGATTGAAAAAGACGATAGCAAGTGTATTCGTTGCCAACGTTGCGTCCGCACCTGCGCCGAGCTTCAACACGTAAATGCATTGACAGTGGCTCACAAAGGCGAGCACATGAAAATTTCGACCTTCCTCGATCTTCCAATGAACGAAGTTGTATGTACCAATTGCGGCCAGTGTATCAACCGCTGCCCTACAGGTGCATTGACCGAAAGAAGGTACTTCGACGATTTATGGGAAGCTATCGACGATCCAACGAAGCACGTAGTTATGAATACAGCTCCTTCGGTACGGGTTGCCTTGGGCGAAATGCTTGGCTATCCAGTTGGGACAAGGGTTACCGGTAAAATGGTTGCCGCCATGAAGAAAATTGGCATGGACTCCGTTTTAGATACCGACTTTACCGCCGACCTTACCATTATTGAAGAAGGCACCGAATTATTGGGCCGCTTGAAAAAAGCATTGGTCGATAAAGACCCTACTGTGAAATTACCTATGATGACATCCTGCTCGCCAGGTTGGATCAAGTTTATCGAACACATGTATCCTGAGCATTTAGGACACCTTTCAACCTGCAAATCGCCACAACAAATGTTTGGTGCATTGGCCAAAACCTACTATGCCGAGAAAAAAGGCATCGACCCAAAAGATATTGTTTCTGTAGCTATTATGCCTTGTGCAGCTAAGAAATACGAGGCTAACCGCCCGGAAATGAAATCGAGTGGATACCAGGATGTTGATGCTGGTTTAACGACGCGTGAATTAGGATTCATGATCAAGCAAGCGGGTATCGATTTCCGTCACCTCGAAGATGCCCAGTACGACAGCTTTATGGGCGAATCGACTGGTGCTGCTGTGATTTTTGGAGCAACTGGTGGTGTTATGGAAGCCGCCCTGCGTACAGCTTACGAAATTGTAACCGGACGAGAAGTCCCGTTTAAAAACCTGAACATAACACCAGTTCGCGGTACAGAAGGCATTAAGGCTGCTTCGATAAAAGTTGAGAATTGTGTGGAAGAATGGAAATTCCTCGAAGGTGCCGAATTGAATGTTGCAGTTGCCCACGGTCTTAAAAATGCTCGTATTATTATGGACCAGATAGCCGCCGGGGAATCTCCATACCATTTCATCGAAGTAATGGCTTGTCCGGGTGGATGTATTGGTGGTGGAGGACAGCCCATCCCAACCAATGAGGAAATTCGCAAGAAGCGTATCGCGGCCATTTACGAAGAAGATGCAGGCATGAGCAAACGTAAATCGCACGAAAACGAGGAAGTTATTGCAATGTACAAAGAGTACCTTGGCGAGCCTAATGGGCACAAATCGCACGAATTGCTCCATACACATTACAGAAAACGGAATAGATATTAGGATTAGGATGGATTGAAAAAAGTGGATGGTCGGTTGGCCATCCATTTTTTTTTGCTTTTTTTGACGCTGATCTACGCCGAAAAAGCTGATTTTTTATTGCAATATTTATTTTGATGGCCACGTCTAATGAAGCCTGCCTGCCTGCAATGGTAAGATTTTTCATAGTTTGTCTTTGTCCATTTGGGCAGAACATAAAATCCTCAATGTATTCCGTTTGATCCTTTTTATTTCGAGAGATTCACTACTCAGTGAGTGATGAATTGGGTCGGGAGATTCTCCACTCACTGCGCGGAGAATTTGGTATTGTAAGTAGAGCTGCCTGATATACCATATTTATCAACAGATATCTAGTTTTAGTTGATTACACCCACAACCAGGGCAATATCTTGTTCATTATAACCCGTGCGTAAAACTTCGATTTATTTGCAAAACCTTGGTACGATTGGTTGTTCATGGCCTTTGCCGCATCAACCGCAGGGATAGTTTTATAGCGGGGGATAAGTTTAATTTCATTTTGAATTCCTGTCAGGTATTTGCGAAAACTCACCTCGGGGGCTTCCCCGTTTTCATCCATCTTGAATTTTTCGTAGAGCTTATCGAAATGCCAGAAGTAAAAACCTTTATTCCAGGCAATGAAAAACATATCGGCCCACGGCATCGGAAAATTCCGGTGGTTGCAATACAAATCGAAATTTTCGGGGAACTTTTTAAGTACCTTGTCGAAATTTACAATTTGGTACCGTCCTGTAATTTTTAAGATATAATCCGAGTTTTTACTTTTTTTGATGATCGAAGAATGTTTCATGGCATAGTCGATCAACCTAAACTCGCCATAGCCCCGCCCATGTTCTACCGGATAATCGAGGCCATAAAAGCTGATAATCTCCACTTTACCCTGATGTTGTTCTGGAATCAGTTTTTTCATCCATGAAAGGTCAGCTTCTGAGTTTTCAACAAAAAGGATGTGGTCGATGCCTTTGCCAATATAATTGAGATAGAACAAAAATGCCTTTTCGTAATCCTGCATACGGCTTTCGGGGTCGGTCCGCTTTAGGAGGGGCTCGCCTTTTCGAGGGGTTATGGTGGCGGTCATCAATAGGGTACGCATGGTTTCAAATTTAGCCGTTCGTTCAAACTCCAAAGGTAAAAGGAAATTGGAAAATAGCCCTACTACACTAAAGTTTCGTAGGGTGAAAAATTAGAAATTGGAAATTGTGTGAATACGATGGAAACTCCGAACTTCTTAAACTCACAACTCCCTTAACTCCGAACTCTTCAACTTAGAAACTAATTCCGCCACATTCTCCCCGTATCTTTCAAGACTGTAGGATTCTTTGTATTTGGCCAGGGCTACAGCTTCCATTTCTTTTAGTTTTTCGGGATGCTGGTTGATAAACTGGACTGCCTGCCGGATTTCTTCTGCGGATTGGGCTTTTACTTTGATGGAAAAAGAGTCCTCTGCGTAATCATCGGTACAATTGCCGGATGTTACCACTGACACCTTCCCGGCTCGCATGGCGTTGAGCAATACCAACTGGCCTGCCGATACATTGGGGTCTCTTATCGGTATGATCAATGCTTTGGACTGTCGCTGATAAAGTAGGAAATCATCGCTGTACGTGTCGAACCGTACTTCCACATTAGCAGGTATGTCGATCCCTTCTACATCTTGCGTGCGACAGGCAATAATCAGTTTGTCGTTGAGAGTCCGAAAAGCCTCGATCAGGGTGGCATAATCGCGGTTGCTGGTTCCCCCCGAAAAATAAAAAGGTTCGGTAGCTTCTTCTATTTCATCGAAAAGGTAAGTCCCTTCGCCAATGGGGACAAACTCAAACTTATGCGCTGCCAGCTTTCCAAATTCTTCGGAATAATATTTTTTTTCAGACGAGGAATGACAAACCAATTTGCGGATCGAAGCTGAATCGACAGCCATTTGGTAGAGGCTTTTGTGAATCCAGCCAAGCAATCCCCCTCTTTTAATAAAAATAAAAGTAAGGATGATGGCTGGAGGGAAGGTTCGGGCAAAAGTGAGCTTTGCAAAAAGGATGTAATACAAACCAATAAACTGTTGCCAGAAAATGATGGAGGAATATTCGTTCCGTTTACGTAAAACCCGCCAGGCCACCTGAATGTAGGTAAGATGCCTTTTCAAAGTATTGATGCTTTTCAGGTAGATGGAGTCGATATAGTCCAATTCCACCTCTCCTTGGCAAATCCTTTCAATGGCATGGATTACTACCGGCTCAACATTACAGTTGGCTGCTAGTAATATTTTCTTTTTCCTATCCGAATCTGACATTAAGCTTTTTATGTGTGAATCTTGATGAGCCAAAAATAATAAAAACCATTAGAGTTTTCATGCGGCGGTGGTAGAATCGCAGGCCGTGCATCTCTACCTGAACGTCTGACCAGCGTCAATAAGTGAGCTAATAGGTTTCTCCCTGCGGTCGAAATGACAAGGTCGTTCGGGTATAAGGTGTTGAGGGGCGAGCTTCGCTCGCCCCTCAACACCCTCCTTCGACGCTGGCCCTGTCATTTCGAGCGATAAGACAAAAATTTTGTCCACAAAGAGAGATGACAGAAAAGAGATTCCTCGAATCAGCCAATGAATTTACCTGAATGAAGTTAAACCCCTTCAGGGTTTGTGCATAATACTACTTCGGGTCCATAGGTTTCG
>JAIOYV010000022.1 GCA_021740905.1 Bacteroidales bacterium | reverse complement strand
AATGACTTCATTCGCAAATTCTCTATTAACCAGGCTACCAATTTCATTGTCAGGGATATTGTGTATGAAAAGATGATTCATAATCCGGTTTTTATATTTCCATCTGAAAATCCAAAGCATAAAAAACATGAGCCGAAATTAGAAGGTGTTGTAAAAACGGATTATTCAGAAGATGTCGATACTTTGTCTTCAATGAATCGAAAAATTATTGAACTTGAGGGAAGGATTGAAGATTCAAATGGGCGTAATGAAATGCTGGATGCAAACGGTGCGGCAAAATTAACCGGATATTCAGTAAACACAATCCGGCAAAAAACCTCTGACCGAACTATTCCGTTTCATAAGCTTCCAAATGGTTCAGCCGTACGGTATTCAAAAACTGAATTATTGGAATGGATGGAGAGTGGGAATGGTAAAAAACGGGAATCATTGTTTGACAATATTGCAAATGGGATTCGACAAAAGCACAAATAGCACTATAATTAGCGATAAGTGACTATATGTACCAATAAGTGGCGATATGTGGTGCAATTTGGCGTTAATGACCATTAGCTGTTACGATCCGGTTACGTTTCCAAATAATTCAAAACGATTCTGTTACGATAATACAAAAAAGTGTGACGGTTCTCGATTTTACTCTTTCGGTTCTGTTACGTTTCGTGCATTTTTTACTAAAAACCAGATAAAAATAGCAGAGAATGAGTAAAGAAAAAAGAATTTACATAATATAGCCTGCTTGACAGGCTATGGGTCGGCAGTTCGAAACTGCTACAGCCCACGTTGAAAATGAGAGTTTTTGGAGATAATCTTAAAGCTCTTTTTTGTTTGGTGTAAATATGGTGTAAACTTTTCTATTGTTCACCTTTTGGATTTTCATATTCTTTCAAAAAGATCTAAAAGCTACCATAAGAGTACCTATTGAAAAAATCCATCGATTTATCCTTCTATGGATTCCGAATCTCAGCCCCTTTTCGTTGGTAATACCACCAATTCAACACAAAGCAAAAAATATAGAAAGCTGCAAAACCAAACAGGGCATATTCTGGAGTGCCTTTTTGAATCTGTTGGCCGAATACTTTTGGGATAATAAATGCACCATAAGCTGCAATGGCAGATGTCCAGCCCAACACAGGACCGGCTTGTTCCTTACTGAAAATATAGGGGATACTCCTAAATGTAGAACCATTGCCAATCCCGGTGGTTAAAAACAACACCATAAAGCTAAAGAAGAATGGCCACCAATAAGTTTCGGGGGTTGCACTGCCTTTTGCTTTGACGACAAAGAAGGCCACCGCCAGGGTTGCCAGTATCTGGAACACTGTGCTGTATGCGGTTACTTTTGCGCCGCTGTTTATTTTGTCGGAAAGGATTCCTCCAACCGGTCGGATCAATGCCCCGATTACCGGCCCCAGGAAAACCCACAAGATAAAGTTGGGTGCGTTGGGGTTTATGAAGGTCGGATCGCTCATATCGGAATACACAAAAATGTCCTGGCACAATTTGGGGAAGGCGGCAGAGAATCCAATAAAGGAGCCAAAGGTCATGGTGTAGATGATGGTCATAATCCAGTTGTGCTTGTTCTTGAAAATGGCGAATTGCTTGTTCAGGTTCGATTTAATTTCGCCGGGGGTGGCATGTTTCATCAATTGCACGGTAACAATTACCACGATGGGCAACACGATCCACGCCGAGGCACTTTGCAATCCCCAATCGGCCCAGGGAACCACGATCAACAAAACGGCACCAAGTGCTGCCCCTATCAGGCCCAGAAAAACCATGTACAAAGTTTTTGATATCCCCTGTGCGGTGCTGGGCATGGTGGGGGTTCCGGTTATCACATTGTTCATCCCGAAGTAGGCACCGATAGCGGCAAGGGCCAAAAGGGGCACCCATATCCAACCTGCATTTTGAAGGCCGGCAAGAGGGGTGGAGACACTACTTCCTGCCGAAGTCCCTATCACGCCAAAAAAGGCGAACCCAACAATGAATGGGATCAGTTTCTGCATCACGCCTACGCCCAGGTTTCCGATACCGGCGTTCATGCCCAGGGCGTAACCCTGCACTTTTTTGGGGAAGAAGAACGAGATGTTGCTCATGGACGAGGCAAAGTTTCCGCCCCCAAAACCAGAGAACATAGCCATGGTGGCAAAGAAGAAGTACGAACTGTTTAGGTCGCTCAGGGCTATACCTGTACCAATGGCAGGAACGAGCAATAAGGTCGTGGTCACAAAAATGACGTTTCTGCCACCGCCCAGAGATATTAGAAAGGAGTTGGGCAAGCGTAAGGTGGCACCCGCCAATCCGGCAATTGCCGGTAAGGTGTAGTACAGGTTATTGATTTCTTTCAGGGCATTCAGAAATTCTTCTGATCCTTCAACAAGGCCATCGGTCATTCCAAAGTTATAGCCAAAATCTTTCATGTATTTGATGATGACCCCCCACATGATCCAAACCGCGAAGGCCAACAATAGGGCAGGGATGGAGAACCATAAATTCCTGTTCGCTACTTTTTTTCCTGTTGATTTCCAAAAATCCACGTCTTCAACATTCCATTCTGAGATGTTAATTTTCATCCTTATACTATTTAGATTGCGTTTAGTATTTATGAGTCCGGTCTAAAAAAAAATCTTTATCGCCCCTTATTTATTCAGGTTGAACGTGCCGTTCGAATTCCCTTGCCGTTTGTGGTGCTTCGGCTTTCAATGCTTGCTGCGATACCCGGTACAACCAGACAAGGCAGATGAGCGACAGACCGAACATGAACATCCAGCAACTGGTCCATAAGCCCGTGTATTCAAGTAGATAACCAAATACTATGGGGCAGAAGAAACCTCCCAGGCCTCCCAATACGCCTACCATACCGCCAACCACGCCTACTTCTTCAGGAAAATAATCGGGAATGAATTTGTAAACGGCAGCTTTCCCAATACCCCATACGCTGCCAATAAGAATGACCAAAACGGCAAACACCCACATCGTAGCCTGAAAATAAATCCGCGATACCCCTTTGGCGATCAATTGTTTTTTGGAAACGGATTCGCCTAGTTCCACAATAGGCTCCTGCCAGACTTCTTTCCTTGGCCAAATCATTATCTTGTCTTCCACATCGCCCAGGCCATTGATATGTTCTTTCACTTCGTATTTTGATGTGCCTACCATAATGTAGGTGGGAGTGACTTCGGTCACCGTCCCCGGGCCTTTTGCCATAATCCCTTTCCCCGGCGAGGTGATTTGCATTTTTGGGACCACCAGCATCAAACAGGCCACTGTCGAGATCCCAAGTACCCAGTACATCACGCTGCGGGCCGATAGCTTGTCGGACATCCATCCGCCCAATGCACGGATAAGCCCCGATGGCAAACTGAACGCGGCTGCAAAAATACCTGCCGTTACAAGGGGCATCATATACACATTTACGAAATAGGGGACCAGCCACTGCGAGAAGGCTACAAAGCAACCGAACACAAGGAAGTAGTAAAGCCCAAACCGCCAAACACGGATGTCTTTCAAGGGTTTTAACATGCCGCTTACCGTTTTTGCCCTGGTTGCCGGTTTTTTGTTGGTCGAAAACAGGAAGAAAATTACTCCCATAACAAGGAGGGCTACGGCATAGATTACCGGAAGTGTCCTCCAGGCATCGATATCCGCCCCGCTATTGGTGAGGTTTTTCAGGATAGTAGGCGCCAAAAGGGTTGTTATTGCAGCACCGGCATTCCCCGCACCAAAAATTCCCAGGGCAGTCCCCTGCCATTTTTTGGGGTACCATACCGATGTAAAGGCTATTCCAATGGCAAAGCTTACTCCTGTAAAACCAAATCCAAAACTGCATAAGGCAAATCCCAAAAAGCTATCAACTTTTGATAATAAAAACATAGGGACTGCACAAAGCACGAGGAGCAAGGAATAAACAGGTTTGCCACCAAACCTATCGGTGAGTACCCCGGCAGGCAAACGGAACAAAGCCCCGGTCAACACCGGCAAGCCCATCAGCCAACCAATCTGCACCGGGCTCCAATTGTACACCTGGTTATCAACCAGGAAAGTTACCAAAACCCCGTTCAGCATCCAACAGGCAAAACAAACGGTAAATGCCAGGGTGTTCAAAAATAAAGCTACATGTGACGATCTTGTGGCTTGTTCCTGCATAATCTATTTAGTTATTTCTCGATTTTACCGTCTTAGTTCCCTTTGCGCTATTGCGGATTATCTTCCGGTCCCAGTTCCAAATCACAACCTGCATTGGCCGCCAGGCAAATCTTATGGGGTAAACCAAAAAGTGGACGTAGCGTGTAAAAGGGATCATTCCGATGAAAACAAAGGCTGTGACAATATGGATTTTTACCATAAGGGGCAAAACGACCACCGCACCAATTTCGGGGCTTAACAGGAAAATAGATCGGAGGTAAGGAACCATCGAGGATGCGTACCAGGTGCTTCCCCACCGGTACGAATAGGCGATCCAGATTCCGGTGATTACCTGGGCCACCAATACCACATACACGTAAATGTCCATTTTCGAGGTCACCACCTGTACGCGCTCGTTTGTTATTCTTCGGATGATCAGGATGACCAAGCCATATAAAAAGGCCAGGGCAAAAGCCAGCGCCGATACTTCGATAATGAGCAACCTGACCGGTTCGCCGTTCCAGGCAATCACCGCCGATGGGAACAGAAAGCCAATTAAATGTCCGAAGAAAAGTGCAATTACCCCCCAATGGAATGGCCGGCTGCCTCGGTGCAAAACCCGTCCTTCGAGAAATTGTGACGACAATGAAGAATACTTAAAGCTGTAATTTGTATATCTAAAAATTGTCCCAACTAACATAATTATAAATGCAGCATAGGGAATTCCGATAAAAAAGAAATTGTTCATATCATTAAAGTTTATTCAATTCTTAAATCTAATAAGGGTTAGCTACAAAACCTTTTTCTGTACGTTGATTTATTCCACAGGAATGACCATTCATTCCCCCTTTCATTGAAAAACAGTCTTTGTTTTTTCGGGTAATATTGAATTGCTCCAGACCAATTCCTTTGAAATCTTTTTCAAGAACTGTTAATATTATTCTAAGAGCATCCTTATAAACATTTGATTCATCCTTGAAATTTGCGATCATGTCCTTAATAGCTGGTATAATAAGACAATAAGCTAATTCTTCAGCCATTTTTTTATCCGGCGTTTTAGACAATAGCGTAAGAAGGTTCGGCAGGTGATCGGCCAATTCGGAACCACAATCGTTTCCGGCAATTTTATGCTCGTTTGACAGCTTTACCAAAAATTCACCTCTCTTATAATCTTCACCAAAAAGGATGTATCCAATATCTAAATAACAAAGTGCGTTTACGTCGAATGTACGGATGTAGTTTTCTTGTTGCTTTGTCAGATTGTGAATGTTTATGTACACCTCAAACGCCAAAATATTCTTGTGACATTCCATATAGTTCCCTTTCAGGAAAGGGGAAAGCTCCTTAACCTGTGCTGCAAGATCGTTATCAGGGTATCGGAGTAGGTCAGCTAAAAGTTGGTAATGGTTCATGTTCAATATTATTTTTATATCTTAATCCTTCTCAATAAAAACTCTAATTTCTGGTGAAGTCTCTGCAAGAAAGTGTCAAGAACAAGGCTTGAGAAGATTGAAAATTGGGAGTTTACTTTTCGTAAATGACCAATTTGAGATCAAGCGTAACGCAGTTATTGACACTTTCTTGCAGAGACTTATAGGCCTCGCTCTGGTTTCTCAATGAACCCAAAGCCCTGGTTTCCTTTCACATCCCCAGTATCTTCGTACATTTCCATGGCTTCCTCGCGGTGTGCTTCGGGTATCACAAAGCGTTGCTTGAACGATGCCAATGAAGTCAACCTGAAAATTGCATCGGCAGTTTCGGCATTAAGTTCTGATGCATCCATAATGTTTTTCACTTCTGCTTTAGCAATATCGCCCACCGTAACATCTCTCCGGTGGTGTCGCACAGCCATTAGTTTGCGGAGCACAACCTTGATTTTTTCGGTATCGCCCGCTGTAAAAAGACTGGCCAAATATTTAATCGGGATCCGGGTGTCCTCTGCTTTCCCCCATAGGGAATCGGTATTTGTTTCATACACATCGCCACTGGTATCGGCCATAGTGGGCAATAAAGGTGGTACATAAAACAAGTTGGGGATAGTCCGGTATTCAGGGTGAAGCGGCAGGGCGATTTCCCATTCCTTCACAAATTTATACACCGGCGAATCCTGGGCGGCCTGAATGGTTGAATCGGCAATCCCATTCTCTTTGGCAGCCTTGATTACATCCGGGTCGTGTGGATCGAGATAGATCCCCAATTGGGTTTTCACCAAATCTTTTTCGTCGCAATTGGCCACTTCATAAATTTTGTCAGCATCGTACAACATCACACCCAGGTAGCGGATCCGGCCCACACAAGTGTGCATACATGCGGGAGCCTGACCTGTTTCCAATCGCGGGTAACAAAGTATGCACTTTTCCGATTTCCCGGTACTCCAATTATAGTAGGTCTTTTTGTATGGGCAGGCTGTGACACACATCCGCCATGCCCGGCATTTTTTCTGGTTCAAAAGCACAACCCCGTCTTCGCCCCGTTTGTAGATAGCCCCCGATGGACAGGCAGCCACGCAAGCCGGATTCAGGCAATGGTTGCAGATGCGTGGCAAATAAAACATCACCATCCGCTCCAACTGGAACATGGCCTGTTGTTCGGCAGGGGTAAGGACATCCATGTTTACGTCCTTGCGGGCATATTCGGGCGACCCTCCCAAGTCGTCGTCCCAATTCGGGCCAGCTTTCACATCCATATCTTTTCCTGTGATCAGGGAAACCGTGCGGGCAATGGGCTGGTCATCGCCTTCGGGTGCGTTGAACAGGTTGTCGTATTTGTAAGTCCAGGGTTCGTAATAATCGTCCAGGACGGGCATGTTTGGATTGTGGAAGAGGTTTTTTAAACCACCGGCAGCTTTCAAATCAATGGTCATACCTTTCTTTTCCCAGCCCCCTTTGTAAATTTTCTGGCTTTCCCATTTTGTCGGGTATCCGGTTCCAGGCTTGGTTTCCACATTGTTCCACCACATGTATTCTGCACCCTTTCGGTCAGTCCAGATGTTCTTACATGCAATTGAGCATGTGTGGCATCCGATACATTTATCGAGGTGAAAAACCATTGAGATTTGCGATCTTACGTCCATGAGATAAAAATTATATAATTATTTTTTCTTCTTTATTTTACTCTTAATACCTGTGTTTTTAATAGTGTTCCAAACAAGCGATGTTTAAAACTGAACATTCTCGATTTTCTTCACAATAACATGACTATCCCTGTTTACACCTACCGGTCCCCAGTAATTAAAGTGATAGGTGAATTGACCGTATCCACCCATTAACAGATTTGGCTTCAGGTGAATCCGTGTCAGGCTATTATGAACCCCACCTCTTCTATTTCCTCTTTCTGGAGATTTGGCCATTTGGTAGGTTCGTTCCGGGGCATGATAAACTATGCAAACGCCTTTTGGAATTCGGGCACTCACCACAGCACGGGTTACATAAACCCCATTGTCGTTAAATACTTCCACGTAATCATTATCCTTGATGCCCATTGCTTCAGCATCCAACTCGCTCAACCAACAGGGTTCAGTGCCCCTTGATAGCGTTAACATCCGCAAAGTGTCGCCGTAGGTCGAGTGCATGTGCCATTTCCCGTGGGGTGTGAGCACATTCAATACTTTTGCGTTGCCAGTAGCCACAGAGTTTTTTAGTTCTCCATAAGCTTCGGGGGTAGGCGAAGGTTTGTAAGTGGGCAGGTGTTCTCCAAATTTGATGTAGCCTTCGTGGTCGAGATAAAAATGCTGGCGACCAGTTAGGGTTCTCCATGGGACAAGGCGTTCCACATTATAAGTGAATGCTGAATAAGCCCGGCCACCATTCATCAAGCCCGACCATAAAGGTGAATTGTTATATCTTCGGGGCTGGGCCTGCAAATCCATATACGAGAGCTTCACATCTTTGCTTCCTTCGGCAATGTCTCTCAACACTAAGCCAGTTCTTTTTTCGGCACCCGCATAAGCACGGTCGGCAAGTACTCCATTGGTAAGGCTTGATAAGTGAAGGATGGCGTTAATGGCCTCTTCATCTTTTTTTAATGATGGATAGATTTCTCCATCAATGGTTTGAAGATGATCCTTGTCGTCCAGCATTTCATCATAAAAATCTTCGCAGAGGTAGCTGTTTCCATGAGCCCCCAATCCCTTTTTAACGCCCCGCCCAAGACTGATGAACTTGTCGTAAATTTTGGTGTAATCCCTTTCGAGAATAGCAAGGCCGTGCATAGTTTTGCCCGGAATCGCTTCACACTCGCCGGTGTACCAGTCTTTGATATCAGGTTGAGCAATTTCCCCTGCCGAGTCATGCGAGATCGGAACATTCACAATGTCTTTCATGGGATTCGGAATGTGCTGTTTGGCCAATTCGCTGGTCATACGTGCAATCTCCTTAAAGATTTCCCAATCGCTTTTCGATTCCCAAACCGGGTTAATGGCTGCCGATAAAGGGTGAATGAACGAGTGCATGTCGGTACTGTTCAGGTCGGCTTTCTCATACCACGATGCAGCTGGAAGAACAATATCGGAATAAAGAGCCGAGGTATCCATCCTGAAATTGAGGTCCACCACCAAGTCCATTTTCCCTTTCATGCTTTCCTCTTCCCACTTAACATCCTTGGTGTGTTGCTGTGCAACCTCATCGGCTACATCATTATGGTGTGTGCCGAGGTAATGCTTCAAAAAGAACTCATGCCCTTTTGCACTTGAACTCAACGCATTTCCACGCCAGATATACCAAATACGAGGGAAACTCATCTCGTTATCAGGATCAGCCACTGCATGGGTCAGTTCCTTTGATTTCAGTTTATCGACTATATATTGCTTGAGTTCATCATCGCTGAGAGCACCGACTTTTTGTGCATCCTCAATAATTTCAGAATTACTTTTTGTGTACTGTGGAAAAAAGGGCATCCAGCCATTTCTTACGGCTTTCACAATTAAATCGGCAGAGTGCTGTTTTGAAAGATCATTCTCAGGAACTGTATTGTAATCGGCCTGGTTGTTATCGTACCTCCATTGGCTGGAATGAATGTAATGCCAGATGGGGGCTTGTTGCAAACGACTGGCCGGTTGCCAATCCTTTCCCGACATGATGGTCGACCAGGAATCCATGGGGGCTAATTTCTCCTGACCCACGTAATGGTTCATTCCGCCGCCATTCTTGCCAATGCATC
The DNA here is from genome assembly GCA_021740905.1 of Bacteroidales bacterium. Lineage (GTDB taxonomy): Bacteria > Bacteroidota > Bacteroidia > Bacteroidales > M50B96 > JAIOYV01. The sequence goes on along the minus strand of JAIOYV010000022.1, from coordinate 66,643 downwards.
CTGTGAGCATCAAGGCCATGGTAGTTGCACGATAGATCAAATTATTGTGGTACCAATGGTTAACCCCGGCACCAATAATGACCATACATTTTCCATTGGTCGCCTCGGCTGTCACCGCCCATTCGCGGGCAAATTGCAATATGGTTTTCGAACCAATCCCCGTAAATATTTCCTGCCAGGCTGGTGTGTATGCTGCATCTTTGTCTTCATACGATTCGGGATATTCTCCTTCAAGTCCTCGGCTAATCCCGTACTGGCCCATTGTTAAATCATAGACGGTAGTAACCGGGACCCTTCCATTTATAGTTTCAATGTATTTAACCGGAACTCCCCGTTTTGTTTTTACATCCAATCCAAATTCGGTGAATTCAACCTGGAATACATCTTCCTTGTTTTCAAGTAAAGTCAGGACAGGATCATACTTTGCACCATCCTCGGCATCTTCGTATTTCATGTTCCAATTGCCATCCTTGCTGTCCCATCGGTGACCGGAGCTTCCTCCAGGACAAACCATGTTTCCGGTTTCTGAGTCGATGTTCAGGAATTTCCAGTCGCCATTTTCAATATCTTTATATTTTGATATCCTGTTTGCCCGGAGCATTTTGCCTGGAACATACACGCCATTCTTTTCGACTAATTCAACCAAAAATGGACTATCGGTATACCTTTTTGTGTACTCTATAAAATAAGGTGTCTGTTTTTCGTGGTGATATTCTTTTAGGATGATATGCGTGACGGCCATCCAGAATGCGCCGTCTTGCCCGGCGTGTAAGGGGATCCAGTTGTCGGCATATTTTGCCACCATGTTAAAGTCGGGTGATAGCACTACCGTTTTTGTTCCGTTGTGCCTCGACTCCGAAAAGAAATGTACGTCAGGGGTACGGGTCATACCAAGGTTTGCCCCCATGCAGGCAATGAATTTGGCGTTGTACCAATCGGCACTTTCGGCCACATCGGTTTGCTCGCCCCATATTTCAGGAAAAGAATTGGGAAGGTCGCAGTACCAATCGTAAAAGCTCAGGTTCACGCTGCCCATTAATTGCAGGAATCTTGACCCGGCAGCATAACTCAACATCGACATGGCCGGGATTGGGGAAAAACCGGTAATCCTGTCGGGACCATATTTTTTTATGGTGTAAATGTTGGCTGCTGCGATCAGCTCGTTGGCCTGATCCCAACTGACCCGTCGAAAACCACCCTTGCCTCGGGCGCGTTGGTAGCGTTTGCGTTTGTCGGGATCGTTCTGGATGTTTGCCCAAGCTTGCACCGGGTCGCCGCTTGTTTTTGCTTTCTCCGAGTTGAACATTTCGAGCAATGCTCCGCGCATCAAAGGGTATTTCACCCTAACGGGGCTATATAAATACCACGAAAATGAGATGCCCCGCTGACAACCACGCGGCTCGTAAGGAGGAAGCGATTTTTCCAATTCAGGATAATCGAGGGCCTGGGTTTCCCAAACCACGATGCCATCTTTTACATGGATGTTCCATGAGCAACCACCTGTGCAATTCACGCCATGTGTGCTCCGTACGGTCTTGTCGTGTTGGTGCCTGTTTCGGTAAAACTCCTCCCATTGCCTCGTTTTCGGCGATATTAAATCTTCAATCCAACTCATTTATATAGGGTTTAAATATTCAGTCAATAAAATCCAATCAATTTTGCAAACTACTTTTCCAATTCTCCATTACTCCAATTCCTTACTTTGTCCAATAAACCACAGTTCAATCATTTCCTATGTAATGTATCAAAGACTCTAAAGTCCATACGGGTTATAGATATGATCTTTAACCGATTTGGGTTTGTTGTTTCTCCAGAAAGCTTCGATGATGGCGATCAGAATAAAAAATGCCAGGATGCCGTACAATAAAAAGTAAGAACCCAAGCCTGCCTGCGTTTGCTGGTCGCTTTTCTCGCTAACTTTCTGAAGGTAGGCGGTAAGGTCAGCTATTTCTTCTGCCGTCAGCTCATTTTTTGAATACGTGTCCGACATGGCGGGAAACGAGAGATATTGTAGCACCGACTCTATGCCGGCCTTCTGCAAAAGTTTGTACGATTGGCTGAGGTCTTTGGCAAGCGAACCACCATAATAAACAGCCTTGTCGTTTACCGTGTGGCACGAAATACAGGTTGCCCCTCCATTGGTAAACGACTTTTTTCCTGTGAATAGGTCAAGGCCGGAATTGACATTTCCAATCAATACAGGTGCTGGTTCTGGTTTTGCTTCGCCTGTCCCTTCGCCAGCTCCGCCTTTTTCATTTATATATTGAAGTATCTGGTTTATTTCTGCATCGGTGAGATTTTGATCGGGCATGGGGATTTTCATAAACTCATTGAACAGAGCCATTGCATCAGCATCTCCACTTTTAATAAAACCTTGTGACGATTTAATGAAACTGATCAGCCAGGTTTTGTCCCGCTTTTGATTTACTCCAAGCAAATCGGGACCGACCGTTCTTCCTCCTCCAATGGTATGACAGGCAACACAAGATTTTTCAAACAATGCTTTCCCGTTTTGCCCTTTCAAGTCCTGTGTACCCATCAGGGCGATCATCATCAAAATAAATATAAAGCAACTTCTTTTTCTGACCATCATCATAATCGTATTAGAATAAAAACAGAGCAAATATAAAATTAAATATGATTAGAATCATAATAAATAATATATTTTTATAAAAACTAACTTCGACAATGTGCGCCAGCTACAAACTAAAAACGGCTATAAGTATTATTGTGCAGGAGATTAGAGCTTGCATGTTCGCCATGATGAAATTTGCTAAAAAATTTCTTTCCTCTCAATACTATGTTTTTTGTCATATATTAGAATTTACTGATAGTATGTTTGCAATCATACAATAATTGTAATCCTAATTTGATTAAGCTAATTTATTTCACATCTTTGCAATAGAATAATATTTTATGAACCCGACTTTACATGATTGAGAAGCCCATATTGGAAACTTTGCTTTTGCATAAAAAGAGACATTGCGACACGTGCAATAGCCAGACTTGTGTGGTCCGGCGGTTTTGCTCGACCGAATGGAGAGTTTTTCTTACTAAACATAAATTGACTTACCTGTTCCCGGCTGGCACAGAGATATTCGCAAAAGGCGATAAGGTAGAAGGTATTTATTGTGTGTATTCGGGCTACATCAAAGTATACGAATTCGATAAGCGGTCGGAGAAAATCGTGGACCTTGTAAAAGGGGGAGAAATTTTGGGCTATCGCGGGCTTGGCAACAATGGCTCGGACTACACGGTTTCGGCAAAAGCACTGAGCGAATGTGAGGTCACGTTTTTCCCGATGGATATTTTCAGGCTCGCCATCGAAGCCAATAAAGACCTTGCTTTTTACATCATTGATTTGCTTGCAGGCAAACTAAAGAAAATGGAACGCAGGGCAAATACATGTACCAATATTCCTGCAAAGGAAAAGGTTGAATATGCCCTTCGCGATGTTATGGAATCTTTTGGAATTGACGAAAATGACGGAAACAGGTTGAAGTTTACCATAGCACGTAAGGACATTGCCAGCCTTGCAGGCACAACCTACGAAACTGTGATAAGGGTTTTGACCACACTGGATAAGAAGAAGCAAATCAAACTGGATGGGAAATCTATAAGTGTGGTGGATATGGCATATTTTTGGGGAAATCAATTAAATGACTAACTCTAAACTGGAGAGAAGCATGTCTGGTAAATTAAATTGGTAAATTTGTCGGACACCCAAAGGATATTGATGGTAAGGGCATCTTGCTATTTTATTCTACTCTCAACCTTCTTTGCATCTGTCAAAAAAGATATTCCCTGTTGCCCATTGGTTCCAATCATTACCGTTTGTACCAATAATTGGTTGGTATAATTAATCGCTCCCCACTCAACAATAAAGTTTGCGCCTGCACCTCCCGATATTTCCTTTTCATCAACAACAAACTCAATGGACTCAAGGGGAGACAACAATATCATGGATTTAACATATTCTTTAATAGGTTTGCCGTACGAATCGTAATAAGTAGTTGAAAGAATGTAAACTGAATCGACCTTAGAAGTATTCCTTATGCTCAGTGTCACCGTTAAACTAAACCTTCTGGTGCCATCGCGGTGGTAAATATCGGAATATACGGGGGCATAATCTGTTTGGAAATAGGTAAACAACGAAGTATCAACCGAAACATAATTATATTTATGACTGGGGTGGGTTTTTTTATCCTCTACCACAGGCTCGTTATTGCTGCACGAATAAAACAACAAAAATGTACTGATTGTCAATAAGGTGCTTAGAAATATATCTTTCGGTTTCATATCAAAATAATTTAATAATGTTTTGGTAATCCCCTTCAAATATACGCTTTATATTCGTTTTTTCATTTTTCGTAGAATGTTGTGAACTTTAAGGATTCTACCAATCAAGCAGCCTCTTTTCACCTTCAATAGCTTTGATTTCGGATATTTCCTGGGTTACTTCAATCACTCCTTTATAATTTCTATTTTCGTCTCTAACTGCAAAATATTGTATCAGAATGTATTCCCCTTTCATTTTGATCCAGAAATTGGCCTGGTCTTTTTCGCCATTTCTGAAAGATTCTATTATCTTTTCAACCACATGAACGCTTTCAGGAGGGTGGCAGTTTTTTACTTCACGATCAATTATGGCTGTTGTTCGATGGAATATCCGCTTTTTTGGAGATGAAAAGTAGCGAACCTTGTCTTGCTCATCTACATAGGTTATATCTACAGGCAAATGATTAAAGATGAGTTTAATTTGGTCGATGGTAAGCAAGCCCGTACTTAGATTTACCTTGTCCGTAACATCGGTAGGTTGTTCCTTATGTTCAATCGTTTCGGTGGGCTGAATAAAGGGATAACCAATTTCTTGCCCCTCTCTGTTCATTTTGGTGAGATGTTCTTCACTCACAGTAGATAAAATATAAGGAAACAGGATTTTTTCTTCGCGGAACTTAATGGCCAACATATTAAAGAAAACATCACCAACCTTGCGACTAAATAGTTGAAAATCATCAACACCATTTTTAAGTTGATCTAAAATGGATTTTATATTTCTTCGGATATCGTCGTGGAACGACCACATGATTTGGATACATCTATAGTCAGGCCATGTTTTTTCGAGGATTGGGAAAAGCACATTTTCTTTTATGATGTAATGCTTGGCAAACATGTTCAGCTCTTCAAAAAGTAAAATCAAATCCGAGGTAATCTGTTCATCCTTTTGATCCTTAACGAAAGCCTTAAAAACTGGCCTGATTTTATTCAAGACCTCATTCATTGCAGCATTGTTTTGCTCTAAAATCGCTAAGAATGAATTGGGCGGGATTTCCGGTCTTTGGTAACTATCAATGGCATTGTGAAATATATTCAGGATCTTGTTGGAAAGCGGTTTTAAATCTTCAACTTTTTGCCCTTCCTGGATAAGCACATCAAAAAGTTTTATAAAATCATCGGGAATTACTGTCGGGATGAAATCTTTATTTTCAAGGATAAAAGAACGGGCATTGCCAGTCTTCAATAGAAGTGTTGAAACTTCATGAAGCTTGGCAAGCCTTTTCTCTTGTGTATTTGTAAACTCTGACATAAAACTACTATTTGCAGAAAAATATCCAATACTCCTCTTCTCCTTTTGTATCCAGCCAATGCTGATAACTCAAGCTTAACGATTTGTCGATAAGTGGGACCGGAATAAAAGGGGCTATCACTTTCAATATCTGATCCTCTTTCAGTTTTTTGAGTGCCGACAGCACTTCATGAACAGGTTGTTCTCCGGCATTAAGCATGTCGCGGATATCGATTGATTCCGACACTTTTGATTCGTCAAACCAATCGGGTTTGTTGGTGATAAAATTGCCACTTTCAACTTCCATTGTTTCGGTGGATGTTTGTCCAACTTCCGAGCGTAGTTTATTTATCAGTTCCTCAACCTTTAACCCACCAATAACTGCCGCCTGACCGAGATTTGTGATTTTTGTGATAGTCTTGCGCAAGATTGGATTTTGCAGCTTTTTAAATTGGGGTGCCGAACCAATCAGCACTTCCTCTAATTGAGGATATGCCTCTAGGAGGTCGTAAATTTTTGTTTTGGGTGTTATGATCAATTTTTCCATATTATTCTTCCTTGTTATCAGTGTAAGATAAAATTCGTCTTTCGCCTTCCAATGCCCTGTTTTTGGTCAAATCTTGCGAAACCTCTAAGGTGCCAAGGTATTCACCGTCTTCATCGCGCAGGGCATAGTATTCTATTAATATAAACTTACCATTCATTTGAATCCAGAAAGGCGTGTGTGAGGCTTTGCCCGATTTAAAATCCTCTATTATTTTTTCCACAATATGGGTGCTTCCCGGAGGGTGACACAAGCGCACATCCCGGTTAATGATAGACCGGCTACGGGTAAATATGCGTTCTTTGCCCTGGGTGAAATATTTTACCTTATCGTTTTTATCCACAAAAGTCATGTCGACAGGGATGGTGTTGAGAATGGCCATAATTTCCTTGGCCGTAAAACTACCGGATGGCAATTGAATGCTTCCATCAGCTTGTGCCGGGTGTGCATTTTGTGTAGTATCTGAATAACCTTCGGGTTTCCAATCGACAAGTGGGTCGTAAAGGGTAAAGCCAATTTCCAGGGTCTGATTGTGGATATTCCACCAATCTTCGGTGGTCAATACATCCATGCACATTGGGAACAGTATTTCCTCTTCTTTGTTGATCATATCGGTCAATGCTTTTAGGGCTGGTAGAAACAAAAGATCGTGGGAATCCAGGAGGTCTTGTTTATTCAAAACGGGTTCTTTCAGCAACTCAATACATCCTTTTAATTGTTCCCTTATTTCATCATGTTTTCCCCACATAACTTTTGGCGGGCCGGTAATTTCGTTTTTCTCCAAATAAGGAAAAACCAAATATTCCTTGCGTTGGTAGTGCTTGTCAACATCCATTAGGTTATTGAAACAAGCATGTAATTCATACACATAATTTTTAAAAGAGGCATCGTCAATTTCATTCAAATTGCCGATCAATCCAAGTGCTTTGTCCGCCTCTTTTTTTAGTTCTATGTTTTCATCCTTGAATACATCGACCGGATGGCCTTCGGGGATTTCCTTTGCTCCGCTTACATCCACATGACCCTCTAAAACTTCACCATGTACATCACATAGCTTCAGCACTTCGGACTCGGGCAGCCCCTCGTTTATTAGCTCCTGTTCCACCTCAACCACTTCGCCATAAGGGATATGTTTAAGGGTGTCGATCAACTCTTCCCTAACCTTTTGTGCCGACTCACCGTCGTGCAGTTTCAATATCAACTCTCTAAGTCTCTCTTTTCGAAACCTGGAATTATTTATTAGTTCGCTCATTGTATGTTTAATTTTATGTATGTTTAGTTTTTATGATTTGCAAATTACGAAATCTCAACTACATTTCTCTTTTTATATTTTCTTCTCCAAAGAATGTATCCACTTATAACTACAATCACCCCGGCCAATCCACTTAATGGGACGATGAGGATATAGAAATTGCCAATTAGGAAATTAAATATGCGGCCTGTATGGATTTCGAGGGATACGTTCCACAGCGACATTTTCGATTCTTCGATTATTTCTTTGGGCATATCGGGAAAGGCTATTGTGTGCCGAAGCGGTAAAATACCCAGATCGTAATCGGCCAAATAGCGATTGCCAGCCTTGTCTTTCAAAACTCCAGTGACTTTGAAATCCCCAATGGGGTTTCCCGATGTTTGTGGTCTGTAAAGTGTCCCGTCGGCAAAATTGAAAATTTCGGGGTGGTTGGGATGCCACAAAAACAGGCCGGCAAAGGAGCCGATCAGATATGCCCCGTCGCGGTAGGGTTCAAAACTGTTGATCCCCATTACGCTTACGGGCGGTTGTATGCGAAAAGGGATTGGCTTCTTAGTACCCTTTTCCAAATAAAACATCCCTTCGGAAGTGGACAGAAGGAAATTTCCTTTTGCTGCATCGTAAAGAATATCCCTAAGCTTGTCGTACCAGGGGTTGGGCTGGTCGAGATGGGAAAATTTTATGGGGCTGACTTCGGCATTGGCGATTGCAATCAATAAGGGTGGCCGGAGAAAAATGCCCGTGAAAAACAGGATACTCAGGAAAACAAAAAACCATGCCCCTGTTTTATTGTGCCACTTCAACGACCATTTATTGATCCTTACGATCTGCCTTCGAGGTTTTGCTTTTCTTTTTCGCCGTTTTATCCAGCCAGGGAAAAAGAAATAGATAATTCCGGTAAGGGATAAAAAAATGGTGACCAGTCCCAGAAAATCGACAAAAAGTTGACCAGGCAAGCCAAATATTTCGCCCGAATGGATTTGCCAAATAGTTTGAAAAACCCCCACTTTATTAATATATCCATCTGGCTCTGCCAATTCTGTTTTCTGAAATTTGGTGTTGTAGCCCTCGGTTTTTCCTTTGAACAGGTACGACCGGTTTAAGGCATAAACGGTATCGCCCACACTCTCAAGCCCAACAAACCTGTCGATTTTGGTATTTAGATTAAACTTCTTCCATTTCTCTTCTTCCTTATTCCAGGCGAACAAGCCAAACTGGGTGGCGGCATACAAATCGCCATTTTCGGTTTGGAGCACATCAAATATCTTCCGGTTATCCATGCCTTTTGGAAAGCCTGAATTGAAAGAGGAATGATGGGTAAAGTTTGAATCGCACAGCCAGATACCAATATTGCCAAAAACCAGGACACTGTCTTTGCTAAGGAAGAGGTTTCCTTTTAATGCCCCGTTGTTCCAGTTCAAGTATTGGTACTCATTGGGCAGGATATTCCTACTTATATCAATCCCTGAAAAGCTTTCGCGATGATTCATGAATATCCCTGTTACGCCGTAATACAACAATAGAAAGGATATGATCAAGCCTGGCCACTTGTGTAGCTTCTTATAAATTTTCCAGTTTTGTTTCATACGTATTTCTGAAGGGTTGATGGATGATTTAATTGGAAACAATTTTGAGCTTGCTTCCGTTGATGACTTTTAAACTGTACTAATTCTTAAAAAGAAGAAATTTTCGAAAGCATTTCCTTTAATTCATCGACAGTAAAACTCTTGGCTTCAACCTCTTTATACTGTTTTAATATCTCCTCTTTTTGGGTGTCATCCAATGCACTTTCTGCCATGGGGTAAAGGATATTGTCTTCCTTGTAAATATGGTTCTGAAGCAAATAACAATACCCCCGTACATTTTCAAGTATCCTTGCTTTATCGTTTTGACTCAAGCCTTCTTCCATCCCGGCTACATATCTACGCCCTTCATCGTGTTCCGAAAGCATCACTGGGATTGGGTTGCAGTGCATGCCCCCCTGTCCTTCGAGCATGGTGCGAAACAGGATGTCTTCTTCTTTGGCATGGTGAAACTTGTCGGCGTAGTTTTTTATGAAATAGATTACATGTTCAAAGTAAGGTTTGTCAAGCTCGTTGCTCTTTTCTGACTTCTCACACGCAATTATAACGGCATCAATGGCTCTTAATATGGTCTGATGCTCATTGGATAGTACATTTGTTACGTTTTTCATTTTTTTTAATTATTGATTATTATCCTATTAATTAATTTCCAACATTCTTTGAATGGGTATTCTTGCCTTCTCCATAATATCTTTGGGCAAATTGATCTCATGCACTTCCTCATTGAGGCTGGTGTAGATTTTTTCCAGGCTATGCACTTTCATAAATTTACAATCGTTGCAACCACAGGTAGAGTCGATGGGTGGGGCAGGGATAAATAGTTTGTCGGGGCTTCTTTTTTTCATCTGGTGCAATATCCCCGATTCGGTGGCCACAATAAATTCTACAGAGTCGTCCCTTTGTGTGTAGTTTAGCAAGGCCGAGGTGGACCCGATAAAATTAGCGGCTATGAGGATCGGTTTTTGACATTCAGGGTGGGCAATTAGTTTAGCCTTTGGATGCACTTTTTTTATGTCCAAGATCTTTTCCAATGAAAATTCTTCGTGCACATGGCAAGCCCCGTCCCATAAAACCATATTCCGACCCGTCAGGCTGTTTAGGTAATTGCCAAGGTTGCGGTCGGGGGCAAAAATAATTTTCTGTTTTTCGGGGATGCTGTTAATCACCTGTACGGCATTGGTTGAAGTACAACAGATGTCGGTAAGGGCTTTTATTTGGGCTGATGTGTTCACATAAGCAACCACAACATGATCGGGGAATTGGTCCCTGAAATTTTTAAAATCCTCATACGGGCACGACTCGGCCAACGAACATCCCGCCTGTAGATCGGGTAGAAGAACTTTTTTCTCGGGCGACAATATCTTGGCTGTTTCCGCCATAAAGTGAACCCCTGCAAACACGATTATATTGGCTTTTGTCTCAGCCGATTTTCGTGACAAATCCAGACTGTCACCAACAAAATCGGCTATGTCCTGAATTTCCGGCTCCTGATAATAATGGGCTAGGATAATTGCATTTTTCCTTTCCTTTAAAGCACGTATCTTACTTATCAATAAAAACCTACTGTCCATCTCAAAATATATTTAGTGATGCTCGTGTTTCTCTTATTTCGCTTCTATTCGGTTCAAAACAGCCTTTCCTTCCACAATTTTCATCGAAAGGGATTGTATCGTTTCTTGTTTCGCAATGTTAAAAAATCCATCGCGTACATTAATGTAGCTGTAGTGCAGGGGGCATGGATTTTCATCGTTGCAGTTTTTCAAACCAAAGGCACATTTATGGAAACATCCATCCCCCTCCATCACATGGATTATATCATATAGAGTCAAATTCGATTGGTTATTATTAAAGAAGAAACCTCCGCCCCTACCTTTCATCGACTCCAACAATTGGTGCTTGGCCAGTGTTTGAAGTATTTTTGCTGAATAGGCCTCTGGTGCTTCAATTTCTTTAGCTATTTCTACAACGCCTGGTCGCTGTTCCTTCCAGTTTTGAAGTTGTACATAAACCAAGGCCCGTATTGCATACTCTGTACTTTTCGCTAACATATTTAAATGATTATTGATTATTGACTATTGTTGAATGTTGTGGCGAAGCAGCTTGCCCCGCTGAGGTGTGGGAAATCTCGAGAGGAACGCTTTATCTTCCCAATACCCCAATTATTTCCTTCTCTAATTCAATCGCCTTTTTAAACAAGATATTGCTTTCGAGATGGATGTGGCGGTGCAAATCCAATTCAAATTCTTGCATGGTTTGCATGGTCACTCTGTAAGTATTGCAGCCATCGGGCGGAGTAATGTAGTTGTTTGTCAGACCCAATATTTTCACCAACCGTTCCCCCTCGGCTTGGTGTTCCCGGTTCATTTGATCGATAGGCTCTATCACATTTCCAAATTCTTTGGCATTACCGATTCCATCATTCTTGAAACGTACCATTTTAAGGATATAAGGAAAAAGCACGATTTCCTCTTTTTGCATGTGTTTGGTTAAATTTCCGGCCATTTCGCCAAATAGCCCTTTTACTTCAAACAGTTCGGGGTGGTGGTCGCCATGCACCTCGCAAAGTTTCTGTAATTTTTGCTTTATGAAAGGGATGTTCTCGTTCACATAACTATGGTGCCTTTTCACGATGTATTCTGATAAGGCATCCAACGAAAGGCTATCCATGTACTTTGAATCCGGGTCGCTTGTTTGCACCAGGGCTTCAATTTCGGGGATCAGTTTGTTTATGTCAACGTCTGATTTCTCACAGGCTTCGGAAAGTGAAATCCCACCCCCGCAGCAAAAATCAATTTTGTTCTTTTCAAACAATTGAGCGGTCTTAAAATTCGACCTCACAATTTCCCCTACACTTACATTCGATTTAATATCCATAATTCTAAGTCTTTAATATTTTTTATGGCACAAAGATAATATAATTTACATATAAAGACATAAAGGTCTTATTATAATTAATATATTTGCCGCCAGTTTTTAACAATTATTAATACTTGTAAAATATGAACACAAGAAAACTATGGATTGGATTGATTGTAGTCATGGCAGTATCGTTTGGGGTGCTGGGCTACTACGGTTTTGAAATTTATCGGGATGCCCCGCCCATACCCGAAAAAGTAGTTGCCCCTGATGGGAAGGTATTGTTTACATCTCAAGATATAAAAGATGGCCAAAATGTGTGGCAGTCGATGGGAGGTCAGGAAGTTGGGACAATTTGGGGGCACGGTGCCTATAAAGCCCCTGACTGGACGGCTGATTGGTTGCACCGTGAGGCTATGTTTATCCTGAATAGATTTTCGATGGATGAATTTTCCATTCCCTACGAAAATCTTGATGAGGAAAAACAAGCCATGCTGCAAAAGCGTTTGCAAAAGGAGATGCGGACCAATACCTACGACCCTCAAAACAAGAATTTGAAAATATCGGCTATCAGGGCGGAGGCTTTCGAGGCCATCAGTGGACATTACGCCGGGTTGTTTATGGACGACCCTTCGAAAGCCCATTTGCGCGAATCGTACGCCATCCCTGCCAACAGCATAAAAACTGCTGAGCGGATGTTTCAAATGAATACTTTCTTCTTTTGGGCTACCTGGTCGACCGTGACCGAACGGCCCGGACAGGAAATTACCTATACTAACAACTGGCCACCCGAAAAGCTGGTGGCCAACGAACCCACCGGCTCCCTTCTTTTATGGACTGGCTTTAGCGTGATCATCCTCTTGGCGGGTATAGGCTTGTTAGGATGGTATTATGCCACCAACCGAAAGGAAGATGACGAGTTCAAAGTTCCTCCTGTTAATCCATTGTCTGGCACAAAACTTACCCCTTCGATGAAAGCCACTTTAAAGTATTTCTGGGTGGTTACAGCGTTGATCCTCGTTCAGATTTTAATGGGGGTAATTACGGCCCACTATGGGGTGGAAGGCCTTGCATTTTATGGTTTGCCCCTGGCCGATATGTTGCCCTATTCCATTTCGCGCACCTGGCACATCCAATTGGCCATTTTCTGGATCGCCACCTCATGGCTGGCAACAGGATTGTTTATTGCACCTGCCGTTTCGGGCAAGGAACCTAAATACCAAAAATTGGGTGTTAATTTCCTTTTCATCGCTTTATTGATCATTGTAGTTGGCTCGCTTGCCGGACAGTGGATGGGTGTGATGCAAAAATTGGGATTGGTCGAAAACTTCTGGTTTGGCCATCAGGGTTACGAATATGTTGACTTAGGCCGGTTCTGGCAAATATTCCTTTTCCTGGGTTTATTTATTTGGCTATTTTTAATGGGTCGAGCAATTTGGCCAGCTTTGAAAGAGGGTAAAGAGAACCGACATTTGTTGATCTTGTTTTTAATAGCATCTATTGCTATTGCTGTGTTTTACGGGGCAGGTCTGATGTGGGGGAGGCAAACCCATCTTTCGGTAGCCGAGTATTGGCGCTGGTGGGTGGTACACCTTTGGGTCGAAGGTTTCTTCGAAGTATTTGCCACGGTTGCCATTGCGTTTTTATTTGTGCGGATGCAATTAATCAGAACCTCGATTGCCACAACCAGTGTCCTGTTTTCGACCATCATCTTTTTGATGGGAGGAATCCTCGGAACTTTTCACCACTTATATTTTACAGGAACGCCAATCGCAGTGCTGGCATTGGGGTCCTCCTTCAGTGCATTGGAAGTAGTGCCTTTGGTTTTAATGGGTTTCGAGGCTTATCATAATATAAAATTAAGCAAAGCAAGCGAGTGGGTGAATGCATATAAATGGCCTATCTACTTTTTTGTATCCGTCGCTTTTTGGAACTTTTTGGGTGCAGGGATTTTTGGATTTTTAATCAATCCACCCATTGCATTGTATTATATGCAAGGGCTTAATACTACCCCCGTACATGGTCATACCGCATTATTCGGGGTTTATGGAATGTTGGGTATTGGCCTCATGCTTTTCGTTTTGCGCGACATGGATTTGAAATCGGAATGGAAAGAAAAATCCATTAAGATTGCTTTCTGGTCGTTGAATATTGGATTGCTGTTGATGGTCCTATTAAGTGTGCTACCTGTTGGGCTGGCACAAACGGTAGCCAGTGTGAAACATGGTTTGTGGTATGCCCGTTCGGCTGAATTTTTAGAAAGTCCAACCTTAGAAACCGTTCGCTGGTTACGGGTAATCGGCGATACAATTTTTGCCATTGGGGCATTGTACCTGGGCTGGTTTGTATTTGGCTTAAAAACCGGGTGGTCGATAAAAAAGTGAGAAATGGAAGATAGGATTGTTCTTTACAGAACAAACTCACAGATTCTAACAAATAAACGAACTCTGCCAATGGATTGGCGGAGTTCGTCGTTTTTACAGTTTTAATTTAAAGAACAAGAATGTCGGTAGCGTCATATAATAAGGAATCTACTATTTAACAAAGCAGATTATACTTCAACCTATATAGTAAATTCCAAAATATTACATCCCAATCAGAAATAACTAATAATCGTCCTTGAATTTGCCATTTGTTAAAAATCTCAAAAATATGAAAATAAATTTGGTTGGTTAGTAAATACTCACTAACATTGCCGAAACAAATAATACTAGCTAATATGAAAAAGATTGTAGACATTATTAAGATTGTGAGCTTTGTCGTGGTGGCTTTAAGTTCTGTGCCCATGTTGATCCACCTTTTGACGAATAATCCAGAGGAATGTAAAATAAGCCCGGTCCATATTGGTTTTGGGATCCTCTTTGTTTTGGCTGCGGTGGTAAGTTTCTTCTTGGAAAGAAAACTGAAGAAAAATCAATAACCCTAATTTATCATGCAAACCGAACGACAAATGGAAATCACCGAAGCTGCCTTTGAGCTAATAGCCAGCAAGGGTATTCAGGGTGTGACCATTAAAAACATTTCAAAAAAAATCGGGATTTCCGAACCCGCCATCTATCGCCATTTCGATAGCAAAACCAGCATCCTGTTGAGCATCCTGCATGGCTTTAAAGATATGGCCACAATGCTTTCCAACCTATTGGCTACAAATACCGACCAAGCAGTCGATAAGATAGGTTTTATATTTGAGAAGATGCTCGACCTGTTCACCGAAACCCCTTCGATAGTATCGGTGATTTTTGCCGAGGAGATTTTTAAGAATGAGGAGGTGCTAAAAACCAAAATAGTCGAGATCGTAAATATCCATGCGCAAACAATTGAAGATATTGTTGAGAAAGGTCAATTGGAAAACAATGTGCGCAACGATATCGACAAACAAAGCATTGCTCTGATGGCGATGGGATCGTTTCGCTTGCTCGTAAAAAAGTGGGATTTGAACAACCACGATTTTGATTTACGGACCGAAGGAAATAAATTGATCGAAGTGCTTAGAAAGGTTTTGGCCAAATAAACACAACCATAAAATAGAAAATATCATGAAAATTTTAAACGTTAAAGAAACAGCAATTGCCGCCACTCCGCACAAGGTTGACGCGCGAAAAATATACGACAAAGATTCGGCACAAGCCATGCACATTACCCTGGAGCCAGGGCAGGCATTGAAACCTCACATTACTCCTGTTGATGTGTTCTTCTATATTTTAGAAGGTACTCCGGAGGTATTGGTGGGTGAAGAAAAAATTCAGGTCGAAGCTGATTGCCTGGTGGAAAGCCCTAAAGACATTGTGCATTGTCTTTACAATAATTCAACTGCGGTGGCACGCATCCTTGTTGTTAAAGCACCTAAGCCAACAAGCTCCACGAAAGTACTTTGATAAAAAATGAATAAGATGAGAACAAAAAAAAATTTGCCTTCTCGGTTAGTGAATGTTCACAAACTAAAAGGATTACTTGCCTTTTTCGTATTGGCCCTTATATCAATGCCAGGATACGCCCAGGTTTGGACTTTGCAACAGTGTATCGACACGGCACAAGTGCATAATATGAACCTTCAGATAGGCCGGAACAATATCGCTAAAGGCGAGCAAAAACAGAAGGAATCGAAAGCCAACCTAATCCCCAAAGTGAATGTGGTAGGCGATTACAAATATTTCATCGATTTGCCCTATCAGCTCATGCCCATGTCTACTTTTGATCCTACAGCGCCAGAGGGTCAATTTCGAGAGGCTCAATTTGGTGTGCCTCATAATATAAGTGCCGCCATACAGGTTGCATTGCCCTTGTACAACCCTCAAATATATGGGGGAATCAGGGCAACTAAAATTGCTTCTGAGCTATCCGGTTTACAATACAAAAAAACAGAGGAAGAGGTATTTTTCGACATTTCGAACTTGTATTACAATGCTCAGATTTTGCAACACCAGTTGGCTTTTATCGACAGCAACATCGTTAATACGACACGGTTACTTGCCAACATGCAGTTGCTATTCGAGCAATCTATGGCGAAGGGGGCGGATGTGAGCAAAGTACAATTACAAAAAGAGCAATTGTCGACCCAATTCACACAGGCAGAAAACACTTTGGAGGAGGTATTGAATGCGTTGAAATTTTTGATGGGGATACCAATTGGTCAACAAATTCAGGTAGAGCCAGAAATACAAAACCGGGTAAGCACCGAATATCAAGGCCGGCCAACCCTCGATTGGCAACTGGCAAACGCACAAAACCGAATTTTGGCAAGCGAACTGAACACTCTCAAAAAATCGCGCTTGCCATCTGTTTCGCTTTTCGGGAGCTATGGGCAAACCGGGTTTGGATACGATAAAAAACCCAATGATTTTCTTACGTTTTTCCCGTCAAGTTTTGCCGGGGTACAGGTTTCGTATCCGCTATTTAACGGAACGGTTACCCAACGAAAAATCAACCAAAAAAAGATAGAAATCGACAACAGCTCCCTGCAAATAAAATTGGTAGCCGACCGGAACAACATGCAGGTTGTGAATGCAAAAGGCCGATTATCGGTGGCCCGGCAATCGATCGAAAACAATCAATCGCAAATAAATTTGGCAACCACTGTGTATGATCAAATGATATTGCAGCAAAAAGAAGGAGTGGCAGGTTTAACCGATGTCTTGCTGGCCGACAATGTGCTTCGCGAGGCACAGCAAAGTTATTTGGCATCGGTGATAGACTATCTCAAAGCCGATTTGGAATTGAAGAAATGGACAGGAAATATTTCATCTAAAAAATAAAAGGGTACAAGCATGTTGAAAAAGATAATTTATTTAGTGGTGGCATTGGGGTTGATTGCCATAGTGGTTATTCGCTTGAAAAGCAATAAGGAAACTACCCAGGAGAGGGTTTACCAATACGACAAGCAACAAGCCGTGAATGTGCAGGCAATAACCCTGAAACCTGAAACCCTGGGGAATGAGAGTTCCTACACAGGTAGTTTTGAGCCGAACAAAGAGTCGAAAATAAGTGCCGATATCCAGGGTAAAATAAAAGCCGTTTGGGTCGATGTGGGAAGCATTGCACAAAAAGGACAGGCCTTGGTTCAATTGGATAATTCATTGCTGAAACTGCAATTGCAATCCGTAGAGATTCAAATTGAAGGGTTGGAAGCCGATGTAAAACGGTTCACCATACTTGCCAACGCCGATGCTATACAAGGGGTACAGTTGGAGAAGGCCGTTTTAGGATTGAAATCGGCCAAGGTGCAAAAGGCTACCCTGGAAGAACAAATCAGCAAAACCACCATTGTTTCCCCGTTTAACGGAATCGTTACCGCCAAGTTAAGCGACGAGGGGGCTTTTGCGGCACCGGGCATCCCTTTGCTTCAAATTACCGATATTTCTCTTTTGAAGTTTACCATCATGGTTCCAGAAAATGAACTAAACCGGTTCGGGCTAAACCAAACATATCCTGTTTCAATCGATGCGTTTCCTGAAACTATCTTGTCGGGAAAGGTCAGTATGACTGGCAGTAAATCGAATATGGGCAACAGCTTTCCGGTTCAGTTTTCGACCAGCAATACGCCTGACCTAAAAATTAAATCGGGCATGTTTGGCAAAGTGATTTTAACAAACGAGAGCCAGGAAAACCACCTTATGATCCCGGCCTCTGCCATAGTGGGCACAACGGTGCAGCCACAAGTTTATGTGGTAAGAAACGGAAAAGCCATTCTGCAAAATATCACCCTGTCGGGAAGATTTGAAAACAAAGCTGTGATATCAAAAGGGTTGAGCCAGGGCGATGTGCTTGTTACCAACGGCTTTGTCAATCTTTTCGATAGCGCAAATGTACATGTAACCTTAAACAGCGAATTATGAACCTCACAGCAATTTCAATCAAACGCCCTTCGCTGATAATCGTACTTTTCAGCGTATTTACCCTGTTGGGGATAATCGGCTATAAAAACCTGAGCTACGAACTGTTGCCCGATTTCAACCAGCCCGTGGTGGTGATAAAAACAATGTACCCCGGGGCCGAACCGCAGGAAGTGGAAACTTCTGTTTCGCGAAAAATCGAAGATGCCCTTTCCAATTTGGAAGGTGTCGATTATTTGGAAACCAAGTCGATGCCCAATGCCTCTGTGATAATTGCCAATCTGAAATACGGCACCAACATCGATAATGCCATGCAGGATGCGCAACGCTACATCGACAATATCAGGAAAGACCTTCCGGCTGATATTTTAAGCCCGGTGATGAGCAAAGTGTCGCCCAACGACTTGCCCATTATTTCGATTAGCGCGACAAGCAATTTGCCACCGACCGAATTTTATCAGAAAATGAAGGACGACTATTTGCCGCAAATCCAACAATTGAAAGGGGTGGCAGAGATCACCATTTTGGGCGGCGAAGAACGTGAAATCCAGGTAAAAGTAAATCAGGATAAATTGAAGCTGTATAAGGTTTCGCTTTATCAGTTGGTGGAAGCGATAAACCGCTCGGGCTTGGATATCCCTGCCGGGAAAGTACAAACCGACAAAGTGAACAACTCGGTCCGTTTAATTGGGAAGTTCGCAACGGTGCAGGACATCAAAGACGTACAGGTAGCAATGTCTGTTCCGGGCAGCCCCGTGTATGTAAAAGATGTGGCCACCGTAAGCGATGGTATTAAGGAGATAAGCTCTGTCAGTCGTTTCAATGGAGAAAATGGGATTAGTCTTTTATTGAAAAAACAAGGCGATGCCAATGCGGTGGACGTTTCGAAATTGGTGCATGAAAAACTAAAGAGCATCGAACTGCAAAACGAAACATCAGGTGTGAAATTCATTATTGCCGATGATTCTACCGACAAAACCATTGCGGCGGTCAACTCGGTGGTTTTCGATTTGCTTTTGGCCGTGATCTTGGTTTCGCTTGTCATGCTTTTGTTTTTGCGAAGCTACCGGAATTCCATCATTGTACTGATCGCGATCCCAACCTCGCTGGTCACTGCCTTTGCCGTGATGTGGTTGTTGGGGTTCACGCTAAACCTGATGACCTTGTTGGCCATGTCGTTGATTATTGGGATCCTGGTCGACGATGCCACCGTGGTGCTCGAAAACATCCAACGGCACCTCGACATGGGCAAAGACAAGCGTACCGCTGCTATGGACGGACGTATGGAGATAGGCTTTTCGGCCATTTCCATTACCCTGGTCGATGTGGTGGTATTCCTGCCCATCTTGTTTTTGCAGGTATTCGTGGCCGACATGCTCAAACAATTCTCCATTGTGGTCATCACTTCCACACTTACCAGTTTGCTGGTCGGTTTTACTTTGACACCCTGGTTGGCTTCGCGCATCGGGAAAAAGGAAAACATCAGGCCCACCAATTTTATCAACCGCTTTTTGCTTTGGTTCGAGAAGCAATTGGAGATATTTATCGAGTGGTACGGCAAGCAACTGGAATGGGTGCTGGGCCATAAACTGATCTTTACCGCTATCGTCATTTTTCTTTTGGTGATGACCGGTGTGATGATGAAGCAAGGCATCATAGGCAAGGAAATGATGTCGACGGGCGATCAGGGAAAGTTTCGGATGAACCTGGAATTTGATAAATCGACCACCGTTTTCCAGAACAATGCCGTATCGCAAAAAATTGAAGACTTCATTATCCGGCAACCCGAAGTGGAAACCCTGTTCAGCAATGTGGCAGGACCCAGCACAGGCATAGGAAGTTTGGGCGTGGGTTCGGCCAATCTCACCGAATTTACCATTCAGCTAAAACCTGAGGAGGAACGCAGCACGGACACCGAAACGTACATGAAATTGTTGCGCGAAGAACTGAAAAGCGAATTTCCGAATATCAACTATTCGATGGCTGTTTTGGGTTTGTTGCCCAAGTCGGCACCCATTAAAATAACGTTGAGCGGCAGCAACCTGGATTTGGTTTTGAAAACGGGGAGCGAACTCAAATCGGCCATCGAGGTGATACCGGGGGCCGATAACGTTCAGTTGTCGGTGGAAGAGGGAAGCCCTGAATTTATTGTTATTCCTGATAAAGATAAGATGCAGCGTTTGGGCCTGAGCACGGCTTATGTTGGATCGAATTTGAGAACAGCTTTTACGGGAAACGACGATGCCACCTTGACCGAAAACGGAACAGAGTACCCGGTTCGGATATGGCTTGACGATTTTAGCCGGAGGAATTATGAAGATGTACAACGGCTTTCCATCGTAAACCCAATGGGGATGCCCATCGAGGTGTCGCAGTTTGCCGAAGTACGACAAGAAAATTCGCCCTCGTTGCTCGAACGTTTGGACAGGCAACCCTCGGTGACCATAACCGCCGAATCGTTTGGCAGACCATCGGGCACCATGGCCGACGATGTAATCGCCTACTTAGAAACAGCGCCATTGCCCGACGGTGTTCAACTTACTTGGGGCGCTGATATTAAAACACAGAACGAAAGTTTTGGGGCACTGGGTTCGGTCCTGATGATTTCATTTATCCTTATCTATTTAATTATGGTGGCTTTGTACGACAACTATATTTATCCTTTTGTGGCCCTGTTCTCCATTCCGGTAGCTGGCATTGGTGCATTTCTGGCCTTAAACCTATCGTTGAACGATTTGACCCTGTTTGCCCAATTGGGATTGATCATGTTGATGGGGCTGGTGACCAAAAATGCAATCCTGATTGTCGATTTCACCAACCAGCTAAAAGCGCGGGGCACACATTTTAAAGAGGCATTGGTCCTTGCCGGGAAAGGGCGTATGCGGCCAATTTTAATGACCACCCTGGCAATGGCATTTGGTATGTTGCCCATTGCATTGGCCAAAGGTACAGCCGCCGAGTGGAAAAATGGCCTGGCCTGGGTAATCATTGGCGGACTGTTGTCATCGCTAATATTGACAGTGTATTTAGTCCCCATGGTATATTATGTGGTGGATACCATTAAAGAAAGGTTTGAACTAAGACAGGAAAGAAAAAGGTTGAAGAAAGATTGATGGGATTAGATTGGTGGAAATAGATTGATGGAAATAGATTGATGGAAATAGATTGATGATAATAGATTGATGATAATAGATTGATGGAAATAGATTCAATCTTCTTCAATCTCATTCAATATCGAACGAATATTATTAATAGGACACTAAAAAATAAAATTATGTTGAAAAATGAAATTGGTACCAATGCCGGAAGGATCTGGCAATACCTGGAAGAAAACGGAGAGAGTAATTCAAAAGTCCTGAAAAAAGCATTAAAACTTACCGATGCTAAATTGTACATGGCCATTGGTTGGCTGTACCGTGAAGGAAAAGTGGGCCTTTTTGAAGAAGGAGACGAGCAAGTGTTTTTTCTGATTTTTGAATAATGCGAACAGCCTTTAATATGCTATTCCTGTTCAGCCTTATAAATGGGTATGCGGAGAATAATTACACGATAAGCGGTTATGTAAAAGATGCAAAAACCGGAGAAGAATTGATCGGTGCAACAATTTTTATCAAAGAATTATCGGCCACAGGCACAAGCTCTAATGCGTATGGATTTTTTTCCATTACCATTCCTGAAGGAAGCTATACCATAATAGCACAATTTATTGGCTACGAACCCAATTCTATTATTGTAGAATTAAATCAAAATACAAAGTTGAATTTTATTCTTGGCGAAAAGGACACCCAAATAGGGGAGGTGATTATTGCCGGCGATAGAAAGGACGTAAACATCACACAAACACAGATGGGGATAGAAAAACTTAGAATTAAGGAAATAAAAAATATTCCGGTTCTTTTTGGCGAAAAAGATATTCTGAAAACGATTCAGTTGATGCCCGGTGTGAAATCGGCGGGTGAGGGGAATAGTGGATTTTACGTGCGGGGTGGCGCTGCAGATCAAAACTTGATCTTATTGGATGAAGCAACTGTGTACAACGCTTCGCATTTGTTGGGTTTTTTCTCTGTTTTCAATTCCGATGCCATAAAAGATGTTGCCCTTTACAAAGGCAGCCAGCCAGCGGAATATGGGGGCCGCCTTTCTTCCGTACTCGATATTAAAATGAAAGATGGGAACGATAAAGAATTCGGGGCAGAAGGAGGTATTGGTTTGATTGCTTCGCGCTTGACCCTCGAAGGCCCTATTCTAAATAAAAAAGGTTCTTTCATTGTTTCGGGCAGAAGGACGTATGCCGACTTGTTTCTTAAACTTTCTAATGATAGCGCAGTGAATCAGGCTAAACTTTATTTTTACGACCTAAATGCTAAGGCAAACTATCGCATAAACGACAAGAATAGGATTTTTATATCCGGCTATTTTGGCCGCGATGTGCTTGGTTTCAAAGATAAGG
Organism: Bacteroidales bacterium; assembly: GCA_021740905.1. Classification (GTDB taxonomy): domain Bacteria; phylum Bacteroidota; class Bacteroidia; order Bacteroidales; family M50B96; genus JAIOYV01. The sequence goes on along the minus strand of JAIOYV010000022.1, from coordinate 44,063 downwards.
TTGGCGTTGATTGGGGAAATATAACCGGGACAGTACGATGGAACCATCTCGTCAATGATAGAATATTCTCAAACACTTCAATAATATTTAGCAATTACGATTACAACATTCACTCCGATTTCGGAAGCACTAAGGGGCAAATTATATCTAGGATACAAGATTACAACATCAAACAAGACTTTCAATACTTTAAGGATTCGAAAAATATTTTCAAAATGGGGCTAAACTCTATTTCTCATACAATAATACCGGGCGCCATTACTACCGAAAGCGATTCTTCCATCAGCGAGTTAAACCTTCCCCACAAGTACGCTTGGGAAAATGCGGCCTACATCTCACACGAATATAAACCGAACAACCTGCTTAGTTTTGAGTATGGTATCCGTCTGGTTTCATTTAGTTCGTTGGGCCCGGGCGATTATTACTCCTACAATTCATCGGGCGAAACCGTGGACACCACCACTTATGCTTCCGGAGAATTTATAAAAACAAATTTCAATATTGAGCCACGCCTGGCAATCAATTACATCATTGATGAGAAAAGTTCTGTTAAAGCAATGTATGGCAGAAATACCCAAAACCTGCACCTCATCTCGAATTCTACTTCCGGGAACCCCACCGATTTGTGGATACCAAACAGCAACAACGTAAAACCGGAAATTGCCGACCAGGTCTCACTTGGTTATTTCCGGAACTTCAGAGACAATGCTTATGAATTTTCCTCTGAAGTGTATTACAAATTCTTGCAAAACCAGATCGACTACAAAGACGGGGCAGAACTCCGCTTTAACGAAAACGTAGAATCACAATTACTTTATGGGTCGGGCCGGGCCTATGGGATAGAATTCTCCCTCAAAAAGAAATATGGCAAGCTTAACGGGTGGATTGGCTACACCCTGGCACGCACCGAAAAGAAAATAGACGAAATAAATAATGGGGAATATTACCCATCGAAACAGGACAGGACACATGATTTCTCTGCGGTGGCCATGTATGAATTTTCACCTAAATGGACTTTCTCGGCCACCTGGGTATATTATACTGGAAATGCAGTAACCTTCCCAAGCGGAAAATACGAAGTGGCCGGGGAGGTCGTAAATTATTACACCGAACGCAATGGCTACCGGATGCCTGCTTATCATCGCCTTGACATAGGGGCAAGCTGGCAACTAAAAAAAACAGAAAAGTTTGAATCAAGCTGGAACTTTTCATTGTACAATGCTTATGGCCGCGAAAACGCATATTCAATAACCTTCCAACAAGACCCCGATGATTTCACAAAAACACAGGCCGTACAAACTACCCTGTTTCGCTGGGTACCATCAATTTCGTATAACTTTAAATTTTGAGAAATGATAAAGCCTATTTTCAAATTATCAACAGGAATAATTCTTATTTTACTATTTTCCGCCTGCGAAAAAGTAATCGACATAGATCTCAATTCTAAAGAAGCCAAGATTGTTATCGAAAGCAACATTTCTGACCTGCCCGGGCCATATACAGTATGGCTTTCCCAAACCGTAAACTTCGACGAAAGCAATGTTTTTCCTCCAGTATCAGCTGCCGTAGTAAGGATTAGTGATAATACTGGAAACACAGAAATTTTAACGGAAACTACCCCCGGCACTTATAATACAAGCGCAATACATGGCACACCAGACAGAATTTATTCACTTGAAGTTACATCCAACGGAAAAACTTACAAGGCTGTTTCAATTATGCCCAATCCTGTAAATATTGACTCGCTAACTATAGAATACAGTAGCGATGTAGGCCCTCATAAGATTAGTTCGATCGTGAATGTTCACTATACCGATCCTAAAGGAAGGGGCAATTACTACCGCTTTATCTTACTGATTAATGGCCAGGTGCATTACAATGCTTATGTCGATGATGACGAATTGCTGGATGGTGAAATAAAGAACCGTCGCTTAATTGAAGGGCCGGATAAAGTAAAGCTAAACCCGGGCGATTCTGTAACTGTTTTGCTGCAAACTATCGACAAAGGCGTGTACGAATATTTTAGGACCCTTGGTCGGATAAATGAAAGTGGTGGAGGCCCGATGGAGCAATCAACATCACCTTCAAATCCATCATCAAATTTATCGGATGGGGCATTGGGCTATTTTAATGCGTATGGTTTTGCATCAAAAACAATAATCATTTGAGCCAACACAGACATAAAGAGATGAGAACAACTGTAAAAATATTTCTTCTGATCAGCCTTTTGGGCTATGTTGCCTGTAGCGATATGTTCGACTACTCCACCTACGTGGTAGATTTTAAAGGTGAGCATAAAAATGTACACCAAACAAGTCTTCAGTCCATCGCCGGGCAGGAAGCGGACGATACCATCAGGATTGCTTTTACCGCTGACACACATCGCTTCTACGATGAGTTTGATAATTTTGTAAGGGCCGCGAACAGGCTGAATGAAAATACACCTTTCGATTTTGTGGTGCATGTGGGGGATATGGCAGATTTTGGATTGCCCCAACAATACCTCTGGGGCAATTCATATCTGCTAAACCTCGATGTTCCGTATTTTGTGGTAGTTGGAAATCACGATGTGGTAGGAAACGGGGGGTTGGCTTATAGCGAAATGTACGGTGAATTTAATTTCAGCTTTATTTATGCTGATATCAAATTTGTTTTTATCAACACAAACAGCCGCGAATACATTTTTAATGGGGATGTCCCGGATATTGACTGGTTAGAAACGCAATTACGGCCCGACAATGATTTCGCCCATGCCGTAGTACTTTTTCATGTGCCCCCGATGGATGGGGATTTCGATGCTTCGCTGGAAGAAAGTTTTAGTTCGACCCTTGCCCAATACAATAATGTTATGTTTACCGTTCATGGGCATTTGCATGGGCACGAGTTCTATTTTCCCTACCCCGACAGCATCCCTTATGTGAATGTGTATGGAGTGCAAAACAATAAGTTTAATGTGATAGCTATCAGCAATGGAAAATTTGAATTTGAAACACACAGTTTTTAAGGTATTTACGATAACGACCTTTTTACTGTCTATTTGTTCGTACAGTGTTTTTGGGAATAATTTGGAAGACAAGGATTCCCTACAATATCGAAAGTATATGCCCGACTATGTGAAACTCCAATTTGCGGGGGGAATTGGATTTCTATCAACAGGGTTGGGCTATACTTTCTTCGATCATCGCCTGGATATTTCATTCTTTTACGGCTATGTGCCAAAATGGGTCACTGCCGATGACCTGCACAGCATAAGTATGCAATCGACCGCCAAGCTGTTGAGATACCGGTTGTCGGAAACTATTGAAATTCTGCCTTTAAACATTGGCTGGTTTGCCCATCATACGTTTGGGAACGAGTACTGGGTAAAGCTTCCCGACCATTACCCGAAAGATTATTATTGGTGGTCGCCAGGCAGAAATGCCGGAATATTTATCGGTGGTGAGATAAAAACAAAATGGTTGGGAAACAAAACCCCTGCCTCGGGAACAGCCATTTACGCCAGGATTGGTAGCCGAGGTTTATACCTGTCAAGCAAATTTGGCAATTCCTCCATCCCCATAAGGGATGTAATAGAACTTGGTTTTGGTGTGGCAATTTATCGATAATTTTTTCATACAATGACGTACTTACTTATCCTCAGTTTTTTCGTTGTATTGCCGGGACTTTGTATGGGGCAGCAAAAAAAAGATACGGTATCAAAAATCGCACTTACTACCATCGCACAAATTAGTCTAGGCAATAGTTACATCACCTTTCCAACAGATATCGGGAACATCGAGCCGCTTTGGTTCGAGGGGAACCTGATACCCAATTTTTATATCAGAAAAAGCAAAAATTCCCGCTTGATGGGTGTTTTTACTCCCCAAATAATTATCAGGATGTACCAGGAAGAATCGTTTCCGGTGAGGACTCCCAGTTACATACCGCAAATTTCGGTTTACTACTTGCTTAGTCCTCAATCAGAACTAAGAACTGTAAGCACATTCGGAAAACTGGTCCATCATTCCAATGGTCAGGATGGCGATTTTTATTTGCAAAATGGGGATGTCAATCTTAAAACCGGCGATTTTTCTACCAATTATTGCGAGTTGGGATTGATCCACACTAATTATAATACAAGGACAAAATCAGTCCGTTTTCTTAGTACATCCGTCGAGATTCATTCCAAACCTTTGACGGCAGATGAGTTACATGGGGCGTATAGCTTGTACAGGTGGAACAGTATGGTTTCTGTTTTTAAAATCCCCACTACCCGGATGGAGGATCAAAAGAGGAATGCAAGTATTTCGATTAAAGGCGAAACAAGCTGGATGTTTGGGGATATAAACGGTTGGGATGCTTTGTCAATCAACAGGCTAATGGCAAGTATGACGGTTTATTATCACCCCTGGTTTTTAGAAGATATTGGATTGTTTGCCCAGGTATATCGAGGCATGGATTATTACAACATGTACTTCAACCATAATATCAGTATGGTCCGGTTTGGGATTATGACCGAAAAACTAAGGTTTTGACCTTCTAATTGAAAGCCTATCCGATTTTAAAAGATTCAAAATAAAAATAAATGTTAACCCAAAAATTCATTACAATGCTCAAAATTAAATTGACAGTATCGCTTCTCTTATTAATTGTCTCTGTTTCGCTTGCCCAAAAAGGGGATGAGATAATCGGCAAATATCACTTGCCCAATAATCTCGATGTTGAGATTTTCGAACTCAACGAAAAATACTTTGGGAAAATTATTGCTTTACATAATTTTGAAAACGGACAGACTGTTGATGTCAATAATCCAGATAATTCCAGAAGCAAGGATCCTTTAATCGGGAAAGTAATCATAAAAGACCTGGAGTTTGACAGCAAAGAAAAAATGTGGGTGAATGGCAACATGTACAGTCCCGAAAGAGGGATGTATTTCGATTTAAAGATCACGGAAATCAACCAGGACGAGATTGTTGCCATAGGTTCAAAATATTTTATTTGGAAAACCGTGAAATGGAGAAAGATTTAGATTAGCTGCAATGCTTACTTATTATTTGAATGGATTGAACTTAAAAATCATTGTGAAATGACAACAGAAGAGAGAATATTTAATGCGGCCCGGGAAATTTTCCTGGTGTATGGTTTTCATGCCACATCGATGCAACGGATCGCTGATGAAGCCAATGTAAATAAAGCGGCCACTTTCTACTATTTTAGGTCGAAGGAGAAATTATACCAACAGATTGTCCATGAAGTAGCTGAAAAGATCCTTTTCAATGGCATTTTAGATGTAGAGGAGGAGAACACCGATACCCTGTTTTTTATAATTATTGAATTACGAAACAATAAACCGATGTTAATGAAATCGCTAAACAGTTTTGCAGAAATTGATTGGTGTTCCAAAATTAATAAACTCGGTTCACTTACCTTGGGCTGAATTTCTTTTGAAAACAATAAATTGATTGTGTCGTGATTAACTATGTCCTTATTTATCAAGAGCTTTTTGCTAATAAGTTTTCATTTCTCATTAGTTGTCGTATCACCCTTTTTCTTACGTTCTATATTTGTTTGTGTTGTCTTTGCTTAAAACAAGCACCCCATAAACTCCCCACTTTTTTGAACTGAACTCCCCACTTTTTCTTTCAATTATTTTCCTATCTGTCACACTATCAGTAGTAGTATTTAAAACAACTCCCCACTTTTTTTCATTACCAAAATAAACAGCCTGACATTATTTGCACCAGGTCTATTATGCTTTATCTTCAATTATGCCAGAAGTACTTCTATTTTAATATCTATCTAAGTTTATTTTTCTATCTTAATCTAATATGTAGAAATACAGTAATATAAGTGTATATTCTATCTTGACTTTCATCTAAGTCCTATCTAATTCCTATCTGTCTTCGCCCTTAGACACTGTAAACCCAAAAAGGTTTGATTATCGATTTGCTTTGATTCGGAATTGTTCCATCCCCTTTCGACACATTACCATTTGAAATACCATCTTTATCCACTTATATGCCTATCGCGACAGTATGTCGTGATAAATGTCGCAATAGCCATTTCTTAGTGTTTTTGGTAATGATTATCGCGACAGATAGACGCGATTTATGTTTCAACTTCATCGTCCACCGGCAACTCCAACGCCTTTACGCTTTGAATGGCATTCCCGGCAATTCCTTTTATGGAGCCATACATGTCAATGGTGTTTGTGACCACCTTTTCGATTTGCTTTTCACGCTCTTTCCAAATGCGTTGCATAGCACGTTTTTCACTGTCAAGTGCTATTTTCATTGAGGTGAACCCTTCCACAATGGCTTCAACCTGCATTCGGAAGGTGGTGCTGGTTAGATAATCGTACAGCATGTGCATTTTGTCGCCTTTGTTTTCCTGCGAACTGATGGCCATGCTGAGTTGGATGATGGATTCACGCAAAACGGCACAAAGCCCTTTAAACTCTTCGTAGTTGCAAATCCAGATTCCGTCTTTTAAACCCATGCGTGCCATGTCTGAAGGCATGACTTCGGTAACCAACACACCGATGCTTGATCCTTTTTCCCGTATGTCGGCTTTGAATTTCTCGATCCAGGTGGCTTGGAAATCTTTGGTGCGCTTGCTTTCGTAATAAATGGTGCCGCAATTCTGCCGGCTGCGGGTGTTGACAATTTGAATACAATCGCCGCCCCTGGCACCTTTCTTTATTTCATCAATGGTATCTAAAGGGAATTGGGCGGCCAGCCATTCTTCAATGGCCAGTTCCTGCACTTCGCCCTGCAACTGCATAGAACCCTGGTCTTGTTTCCGTCTCATCTCTTCAGTCAGCCTTTTCTGGTCTTCCAGTTGCTTCTGAAGCTCTTTGAAACGCAATTCGGTGCGCTCTTCTTCGGTTTTTCTGATTTTCTCTTTTTCGGTTACGAGCGTTTCATTCAGTTTTTTCTGAGCCTCAGCTTCAGCAGCTTCCTTTAGTTCTGATTTTTCACGCTTTAGCTTTTCAATTTCGGCTTTGGTGCGGTTCAGTTCTTTTACCTGTTCCGACTTTTCGTTGAGTTCCTTTTGCAAGGCATTGAATTGCTCCGATTGCTCTTCCAGCAACTTCGATTTCAGCTTAGTCTCAATGGATTTCTTTTCCAATTTAAGCTGCTGTTCCAGACGTTCCTGGAACAACTCGTTTTCCTGCTTTTTCTTTTGCTCAAACGCTTCTTTGGCTTTGGACAGACCTTCAAACTCCGTTTCAAACTTTTTCTTTTCCTCGGCTAATTGAGCCTGAAGCTTCTTGGCTATCTCTTCCTCCAGCTGATGAGCCAGTATATCCTGAACATCAATGGCCGTCCCACATTTGGGGCAATTTATTTGGGTTTGGTTTTTCATCATATCTATCTATATCCTTACAAAACCATATTTCTGTTCCCTTTTCGTAAATGCATCTTTACCTCCTTCAAGTATATTGCATATTTCATCTCTAATTGCGATGTTCTCGATAGCTCCGGAATTATAAGTAAGAGCCTCATCATCATTAGCAGCAACAATAACCTGTTCTGCATCTGCATTTACAACTAAGTTTGCATTATGTGTTACAATAATTACTTGACGATACTTTTTTATTTTCTTGAATATAGGTACTAAGTGATGCATAATGAAATCATTATCCAAATCATCTTCTGGTTGGTCAAACACAAAAGGTTTTGCAAATGGATCTGTAGCAAGTTTCAGACATACATAAAAAGTACCGCGTTGTCCGACAGAAAGCTGATGAATTTCCTTTCCTTTATATTTTGAACTTGACATGACCTTCCAGAACTGTTCTCGATATCTTGATATTAAACACATTCTTAAAAATTCACGTGCACCATCCCTAATAAACAAGTCTGAATCAAGTAGCTCTGCTATATCTATCTGTCTATCATTTAGTGTGGTAATTTGATCCCCCTTGAACAATCGTATAAAATCAGTCTCATCAACAATATGAAATGTTTCAAAAAGCCTTTCGTTTCTACTCTGAGATTGAGTACCCCTGAATTTTTGAAGGTTAAGGCAATTTGAAGAAATAAGGTCAAAAAAAGAATCTCTATCAAATTTTTTTTCAGCTTGAATATCAATTTCTGACAAAAGTTCAATGATTAGCTCTTTTTGTTCTGAATTCCAACTTTCCTTTCCTTGTTTCAGCAAAATCCATTTCATTTCTATGTTTTCAATATATGTTTGCTGAGACGATTCAATCCCATTAACTATATCCCCAATCTCAAAGAGCTTTTGATTTAATTCTTGTTGTTTTTTCTTAATATCTATAATATTCCGATCAAGTATGTTAATGTCTTGCTGATATATCTCGATTTGTTCAAGAAGGGTACTTATATCTTCTTTAATTCCAGCTTCTTTGAAAGATTCCTCTATTTTCTTATTTGCTACTTCAAAATCGGAAATATCAGCTTCCATTCTTTCATGGAACTTTTGCAAAGCCCTTATTTGAAGAGTAAAATCAACCAATGGAATATTATCAGTCACGACAGCAATTATTTCATTTATCTTTGCTATTTCTATATTTCTTTGCGCTTGATATTCAGATAATTCATCAATCAAACTTTTAGAGTTAACCCTATGCTCTTGAACTGAATTTATTTTGTTAAGATTTTGAATATAATTTTGAATAAGGAGTTTATTTTCATTAGTAGTAATAGTTCCTATTAAATCTTCCTTTTTCTTCTTCTTTGCGATATTATATTCTAATGAGTTTTGAAAATTTCCATTTTCATCTTTATATCTCAACCAATCTTTAATATCAAATATTTCATTTATAAGCTTTTCAATAACAGAATCTGAAAACTCTGATTGAATTTCACTAGATGCAGGAAGCTTTAGCAAATTTTTTATTTCTCCATCTAATTTCTCTGGATTTTCTGGATTAGCTATTTCTTTAACTTCCCCTTGGTGGATATGCAAATAATCTAAATTATTACTTTCTTGAATGTGAAAATTTAATTCGGTAGAGTCATGCTTCCTATAGGTAATTTCAAAACGGTCTCTTGCAATAGCAACTTTTTCTGCTCGTGGATTTTTTTTGTTTTATTAAATGTCTTTGCAATAGCATCAAGAAGTAAACTTTTTCCAGTCCCTCGACCCCCTATAATAGCAACAAGATTTGGATTCAATTTAAGATGTTCAGATTTGAAATTGACCCCACTATCATCAAAAACCTTAGTATTACTTATCTTTATTTCTGAAAAAAAAGGTTTGGGATAATCTTGTTCTGGATTTGTTAATTGAACTCTAACTCTTTCGAATCTTTCAAATACAATTTGACGGAGACCTTCAAAAGTATTGTCACCTTTAATCCAATTAAAGCAATTGCCAATCCTGTCTTTTTCTGCAATATTTTGTGAAAATGTATGTGCATCGCTGCAATCTAATAACAGATTATTTACTTTTTGTTCTGATAATTTTCTTTGAGCATTGATATACTTCTCAACAGATTCAGCCGAGGTGAAAACGACATGTGCTTTATTGATAATATCCTTCTTTTCGGCAATAGAACCATCAGCCCATTGCAAAGCATCCCATTCTGTTTTGCCTATGGCAATCAAATACTTATCCTTGAAGTAAGGTTTCTTAAGAACCTCAAATATTTTCTCTTCATCTAAATTTAGGTTATTGAATCCTTCTATAAGATCAGATCCATATTCTGAAAGTCTTTCAAGAGGTATGCTACTTTTGATAGCCCTTCCTAAATCTTTTAGACTTTCATTTGTAATGCTCCCACCCCAAAATTCTGGATTGATTCCAGGAGCAATTGAATAGGATTGCTCCAAAGCATTGAGGAATTGACTTTTTATAGTATTTACCGATAATTCGTCCGAAAAAATGACATGAAGATTAATTCGTTTTGTACTCCTAAAGTCTACACCTGCAAATTTTTTAATTCGGAACTCCACTACAGGTAGGAGCAATTCAATATTTTTTAATCTTCCATGCTCTTCCTTTTCCTTTTTCAGTTTTTCATAGCCATCAATAAAAAGGTAATCATTAATCCCCAAAACTTTAAACTCTTCTGGCAAACCTTCAATATCTGAAATATACTTTTCCCAAGTATCAACTGCATTTCCGTATCCATGTACAATAGAGGCAGGAGTATGTACATGCAAATCCCACTTTCTCCATATTGAACCTCTTGAATCATTCATTCCCTATTATTTTAAGATTGTTCCACTATTCTAATTTCCTCCTCCGTCAACCCATATAGCTCATAAACCAATTGATCAATTTCTGAATCCACCCTGGTTATTTCAGCTTTTAAAGTTTGGGCCTTTTGCTTTTGCTCGTTGAAGTATAGCATCCACTCAGCTTCTTCTGAAAGCGAAAGCTGCACTTTGGCTTTTTTGAGCTCCTTTAGGAAATCCTTAAACTCCAATCCATGCCAGTTTAGTAACTTTATAGTGGGCTTTTCAATTTCAAATTTGCTTTGGAGTAATTGAATAAATTGATTTTGTGCATTTTGCAACAATGCAGTTCCTAACATTCTTTGATTTACCTTTTCTATGAAAGGATTTTGCTCCTCAATATTTTTAAGTTTTGGTAAAGGAAAAGGTTCTAAATATTTCGTTTTAAACCGAAAATAACCACCTCTCAAAACAGCTCCTGTACTTTGCAAAAAGAACCAAAACAATGACGAGTTTAATATTGCCATCCAAAACTTATAATCTTCCTTTATTGAAGATTTTTTCTCAAGTGTGTAAACTTGAGTATTGTGATAAAATCCTTTTGAATCAATAGTCATATTACCACCAAATGATGTTTCAGGTGTAATAATTTTTTCTTGTTCAAATAGTCGAATTTCTCTTGACCTATGTAAACTATACCAAGCTTTTGGGTTTGTTTTATACCTAATTTTCTTTTCAATTAATTCATCTTTAAAAGGAAGAATGTAATTGTAAGCCAATGGATATTTCTCTTTGAAAAAATCTTCTTCAAAAGGAACTGTTTTACCTTCTTGTTCATGATGCGGATAAAAACAATAATAGGAATTCTTTACTGGTGAATATTTTTTAACATCTTCTCCTTTTAACAAAGGCTTAACCGTTTCTGCTTCAATAGTAATATTCTCACCAATTTTATTAGAATAACCTATAAATTTATCTCCTTTAATTTCTCCAAACATCAAGAAAACATCATCTCCAACGGAAACAACTCCTTGACTGATATTTTCAAAAACACTTTTAACCGTTTGTGGCTGCCTGTTTAACTTCTCAAATAATTTACCAGCAACTCCTCCATGCAAATTCCATTTACTACTATCCAAAGTTTTGTATTCAACTTGTTCAAATTGGAATGTAATGAAAACTTCAGAAGGATTAACCTGTTTATATTTAACGAATTCATTCCTTTTCGACAAGCCTAAAATACAAGTATAAGTGGAGGCATCAGAAAATACCATTTTTGAACCAAAATGTAAAATATTTTCAACTGCTTTATTTTCAATTAAAAACTTTCTAATTCCTTCTCCAAAATCACTAACCATAAATTTATGAGGAAGAATAAAAGACACCTTTCCTATTTTATTTATCAACTCAAAAGCTCTTTCAATAAAAAGAACATAAATATCAAATCTTCCGGTTGCCGATTTATACTCTGCTTCATAAAATCTTGATTCCTTTTCAAAATTTTCCCTTAATCCATGCACTCTCAGATAAGGTGGATTCCCGATCACCACATCAAAACCACCCTTCTCAAAAACCGATGGAAACTCTTTTTGCCAATTGAAAGCCTTGTCCCCGGCTACAGTAGGATCGTCGATTAAAGAATTGCCACACTTGATGTTGTTGTTCAAGGTGGTGAGTTTTCGGCCTCTTTGTGCGGTGCGCAACCACAACGAGAGTTTGGCTATGTCCACACTTTCTTCGTTAATGTCGACCCCGTAAATGTTTTTCTCTAAAATATGATTGCTCACATCCTGAAACACCAGGCTGGCTCCCAGGAGTTGGGCGTGCAATTCGTCAATGTAAGCATGTTCCTCTATCAAAAACTCCAAAGCCTGGTTCAGAAATGCCCCACTGCCACAGGCAGGATCACAAATAGTGATTTGCAGCAACCAATTCCGGTAGGCTTTCAGGTTATTGTCCAACTGCCTTACAATTTCCTTCTTTCGGTTTCGCCTGCCTTTGGCATATTCTTCATCGTCGATACCCAATTCGGCTTTCTTTTCGTCGCAAAGTTTCCCAACCGTATTCTCAACTATGTATTTTGTAATGTACTTGGGCGTGTAAAAAACACCGTCTTTTTTTCGCTTGCTTTTGCTTTTGTCAATCTCCTGTCCGGCAAGTTCTGCGGTAATGGTTTCAATTTCGCCAAGGCTGTTTTCAAAAATATGCCCCAGGATGTTTACATCCACCTCACTCTGAAAATCGTAATTGGTCAACTTCATCACATGGGGAAGCAGGATGTCATCATCAATCAGGATATTGTCAAGCATTTCATCTGTCTGAAACAATCCCCCGTTGTAAGCAAAAATGTCGTCAATGCTTTTTTGCCCTTTTCTGCCGGTATTGATATACCCGAAATACTGTTTAAAAATGGTGTACAGGGTTTTGTAGGCATCTTCTTCCTTCAATACTTCCCACCGGTTCACAATTCGCGAAATGGAATTGGGTGGCAACAACCCGCTGTCTTCAGCAAAAAAGATAAACAGGAAACGGTCGAGCAGTTTCTGGGTTTTCTTAAACAACAGGAGTTTATTTTCCTGCGGGTTGTTTTTCACCATGTTCTGCCACAAGTCCGTGCGGAAAGCGGCATAATCCTAATAAAGTTGCTTGGTTACTTTTTCTTCTTCGAGCAAACACTCTTCCTTAACTTTTAGCGGGATTCCGTTAAACAGGTTCTCTGCACCCAAAAACAGCCACAGCAATTGAAATTCCGATTCGCTTAAAGTAAACAGGTTGAACTCCAAATGCTCCACCGAATGATGAATGAAAAACCGCAGCTTCTCAAAATTGGAAGTGATGACATAAATACAACCCGACTGATTGTTTTTATAGTTGAAGGCCTGCACATTAATTTTGTCGAGGTCTTTGGTGTCGGTTCCTTTCAGTTCGATCACACCCAATGCCTTGCCATCCTGTAAAATTGCGCCATCAGCCTTCTTGGCTCCCTTTTCATTTTTCAATTCGGTTGTCAGGTTGTAATTAGGCTTTGGGTTCAGGATATAACCCAACACATTTACAAACAGCTCCCGTAAAAAGCCTTCCTGGAATTGTTCCTCTTTGGCATCGCGGATATTCCTTTGAATTTCAGGATTGTGAAAATACGCCCTGAACTTTTCGTAAGCCGCAACTACAAGCTCTTTGTTTTGTGACTTTAAATGTTTGTTGAGAACCGAGTTTTGTAAGAATGCCATTTCGTGCTTGCCTTAAATAAAAATCTTTCAACAAATGTACTGATTTGTTTACACTCTATATTCAGATTTAATTACTGGATTGCAAATTGAAGCATCATAAAGCAATATATCCAAAATAGTTGCCATATCCAGCCTATTCACTCATATTTGTTACGATATAAAAATGATGGTTATGTTATCGAAATGATTAGTGATGATATGGAAACAATATCTGGTTTTACAGAAATGATTAAGTGATGTTGCTTGTTGAAAGGTCAAATTTTCGTGATGATTTCAAAATTAATCCCTAAAATTCTAAAGAAAAAGTATAATGGAACTAAGAAAGACGTGTGTTATTTGCAGTAAAAACTATGTCGCCGGGAATAATAAAGCAAAATATTGCTCCCCCGCTTGCAGAATGGTTGGCTATCGAAGGAAAAACCACAAATATGTAAGTCAACAGGGAGAAACAACAAAACTTGTGGCTGCACAAGAGAGTTATAAACAATTACTGCAAGTATACAATTATGCTATTGAAACAATTGTGGTGAAGAATGCGAAAATAAAGTCACTTGAACAGGCAGTACAAAATGAAAAGCAGACGATCAGGTTGTTGATGGGAAAAGGAGAATAATTTCCTTGATGTAGGACGTAGGAAGCGTAGGAAGTGTAGGAAGTGAGTAAATCATCCTGCCAAATCCTACACTTCCTACACTTCCTATATCCTATATTTGTATTTTTGTGTAATTGTCGTATTCGTGTTTGATCAATTTACTATCGACAATCTCCTTTAGATATTTCTGAGCAGTTTTGTCTTTCAGTCCTATTCCCTTGGCAACTTCAAGGTAGCCCTGGCGATTGAATTCATTGGGAAGGGCATCGTAGAACTTTTGCTTAATCCCTTTCAGGTTATTATTGGGTAAATTTTGAAAAACGGCAATCGCATGTTTTTCGAGTGTAAACACAATGCGAATGGCAGTATTGAAATCAATTTCTGAACAAATCATTGGATTTGAAATGCTCCCATCTTCGAGAATACGCAGGCTGCATAGCACCATCACAATACGAAAGGTAATCAAACCCAGACGACGACTGTTTGCATTAAAGTCATTCCCCAATAACATTCTATTACGGGTGTACAGGGCTTTAAATTCCTTGGTAAATCTCTCTCCTTGTTCATCCGTAAATTTAAACTGGATTGGACTATCCTGGCTTTTGAGCATTTGGTACAGGTCGAATATTCTATGACCCTGTTTTTCAAAAAAGTCGGTATAATTTACTGCACGATGCGAAACAAAGGGATTTTTAAAGTCGCTGTTATCTTCAAAGGCATAGAAAAGGAATCGACTGAATAAACCGTTTTCCACATCCGGCATCATATTATGCACTTGCTTAGGAGTACCGGATAATGCAATTGCCAAATGAGGGTCGTCCACCTCAATGTATTCATTGTCTTTTCGCCTGTACATGTTGGTGCTCTCATGATGAAAAGCTTTTCGCAATACATCACTAAAATTACCCCAATCCTGTTTTATAGTTCCCGCTAAGGTATCCGCTTCTGTTTAAAAAATAATTGCCTTGAATATTGGAAAGACATAACCAGAACTTCCATATACATCGGAATAGTAATTTAAAATATCCTGAATATTTCCATTAATGGCAATTTCAAAATATTTATGGTTCTTTTATACTCGGAAAATCAAGTCAATTACGATGAAAGAAGAATTAATTGCAAACATCACGTAGTTGAAATTTTCCACTTCGAGAAATTAGTTTGACTATTACAAGATCATTTTCAATTATAAAACTTGTGGTTTAAGATATTGACAATTATTTCAAAGTGTGGGCGAATTATTGGGCAAACAAAAACATGTCATAGCTCATTATCTGTATAATATGCTTATATACACAATATTAAGATTAGCGCAAAGTAGACAAATGTCTGACTTCGAGTCACCCGGTGAGTATCAACACAGAGTATTTCATGTTACCTCTGAATAACCAGCTTTTTGCTTAATGAGTCCCCTATCCGCAGCCAATATATTCCCGGGCTATACTTATCCATTGATAAGGTAACCCGGACCTGCCTTTTGTCCAACTTCCACGTATTTAAGCATTGGCCGGTAATATTATATAGACATAAGTCTATTTCTTCCGAAGATGCATTTGGCAGAACCAGGGTAACTTCGTGGTTTGTGGGATTGGGGAACATGGCTATGGCATCGGCTGGGTTTTCAACATTCTCGATCCCAACAGCTATGGTGGCCGAAATGGTATCATCCCCGCATGGATTGGTTGCTACCAGCATCACATCATAATGTCCTATGGTGGCAAAAACATGTTGCGGATTCTTATTCTGCGATGAAGCCCCATCGCCAAAATACCAGGTATACGAAATTGCATCGGTCGATGAATTGGTAAAAGCTACCACCGAATCGTTTAATACATCGAAACTAAAGGCAGCTTCCGGTACGTCATCCATCACAAATACCGAATACGGGATACGAGGGCTATAACAATCGGGGCCGACAACTTCCCAATCGTAGAAGAAATAATAATAACCTGTTGGGTCTGATGTCGCCGAACTATGTGTCACACTTCCCATCCCGGCAATATCATAAGGATACGAAAGGCTGGACAGATTCCGGAACAAATAGGGCGCTGCTTGTGCCGCCAATTGATACTCAGTGCCCGGCGCAACAAGCCAGTTCAAATCGACCCGGCTTTCACCATCGGGGATAAATACGGTGGCAGTTTCAAGGGTAGCTCCATTCGAGCCTCTCAAGTAGATGGTACGGTCACCATCCCCATCGGCATATACCTTGACCGATTTTAGCATGAATTCCTCATACACATCAAAAACAAGATAATGTATCGTGGCATAGGAATAAAATGCACCATCGCCTGCATCATTGTATTTGGCTCCATATTCCGATGGCCCAGGCTGCCTGTTCTCGACAAAATACAATCGGCTCGAATCGACCGTAACCTGCAATTGGGCACCTGTATTGACAGGAACTGGATCGCTGGCAGATTCGTACCAAAGGGTTGTTCCGGCTGAAATCGCTGATAAATCGACCGTGCCGGGGCCACATATCGCCACACTGTCCTGGATTTCAGGAGTCATGGGGCGATCAATTTCAAGAAAAGAATGGTAAGTTACCGTATCGCTCCCAAAACTGTTCGATGCCACCAGGGTGACAGAAAATACCCCATTTGTTTCGTAGGTATGGATTGGGTTTTGTTGGGCAGAAAAATTTCCATCGCCAAAATCCCACTCCCAGGTATCGGGCACGTTGGTCGAGATATCATAAAATGCAGCCTCACCCAAACAGGGGTTTACATCCATGCACATAAAGTTGCTGTGGGGTGGCGAATTGGGATAATTGCAAGTCCATGCCACCTCGAAGCCCGATTCGTTGACAGCCTGGTCGGTTTGCTGGATAATAGTTACTTTGCCTGAAGTTGTGCTGACAACCCCTCCCATTGGCAAGTTGCTTCCTGTAAACCCTCCTATCAGGTTTGCTGTGGAAATATCGCCGTCGTATATCCATAGCGTATCCCAATCCTGCTCAAAATCGAATTCACTAAAGTATAAGGTGATACCCGATGATCCATCCGGTTCAATAACAAAAGTGCTATTGATGTTGTCGGAATAATTTCCGGATCCCCCATCATCGAACAACACTCCATAACAGAATGAAGACATGGCAGTGCCTGAAGTAGGCATATAAAATTTACAATCGGAATCGATCTCGATCTGGCGTTCGTAAGTATCGTTGCCCGATGGTCCTGTTACTTCCAACGAAATAGTTTTAGGTCCTGGGGTTGAATAGTACACCGAATGAGGGCCTAAACTGGTGGCTGTTTGTGGAGTGGCACCAGGACCAAAATTCCACACGTAATCGGTGATTGTACCCGTTGAGACCGACTCGAACCACACACTATCGGAGGGGCAAAAATGACTTGGCCCGATATCGAATTTAGATTTGGGGCAGCCTCCCAGGATGTAAATCGGGGCAACCAAAGGTTTATGGTTACCTGCCGAAAGGGTAATGAATCCATTTACTCCAACAACGGGGGTGAAATGCAAAAAGCCTTCGCCATTGACCAGAACAATATTATCCATTAATATGCCATCGACCACAAGAGTGGCAGTGGCATCAAGAACTGTTGAATTATAAATATGGATAACCGAATCGGTTCCACACATAATAGTGTTGGAAAAGGTGGCTGTGATCGGTTGTGGCACCTGTGTCCAGATTTTCATGGCCGGATCGCCAAAATAATGGAACAGCTCGTTGGTATATTGGTTTGTCCCCCAGGTTTCCGACATCCTAATCAAGCCGTGAGTGGCTACATCGCCCATCGTTAAAATGGGTTCGTGGGGGGTCACATTGGGATTATTGATGCCTCCGCTACCCGTAAAATTAGGCACCAAACCCGGGCTTGCCCAAATTGCATCGAACAACCCGATAGCCAACCCATCGTTGTAACCGCTGTAGCTTACTTCAGAATGACAAAAAATACCCACTGCCCCGCCAGGGGTTTTGCGCAAAAAGCGTTCGCTGAAACACTCTGTTTCATTAAACTTCCCGGTAAGGCAATTTATGCTGAACACGATAGGTGTGAGATCACCATTGTTCAAACTGTTAATATTGCTGATGTCGTAATACGGGTCGCCCCATCCATTCTCCCATCCATGGTCGCGGTGAAGCACGTATAAATTTCCCGCATTTATGTTGTTGTTGATGTCGGTAGCATCGCCGGTCCATGGGAATGTTGGCTTTAAAAGATAACTTGGCAATGGCTCGCCAGAGCTATAATATCCATTGTTCCAATTGGTGGGCGTAGTCGATGATCCGGTGTAATACACCCTGTCCACATTCATCCCTTGCTGGTTGGTCATATACTGCCTTATATCTTCGGCGGTTTGGGCAAAGCGTCGTTCGGCATAACCAGCTTGTGCCGATTCCTGAAAATAGGCCGCATGGGTTGACCTCGAATAAAATGCTGCATTCGTTACCGGTTGCGCTTCATATTTTATGATCTTGTCGATAACCAAACTTGCATTCGATTCGGAAGCCACACTGATGCGGCCCCTTGCCATATCGGGCCAATAATCGCCACTGCCGTCCATACAAGCATAGTATAAGTCGGTTACGTGCGATCCCATATTTTGCCCCGGCACATCCTGATGGTCGCCAATAATGACAAAATAATCGGGTTTGGGAGTCCAATTTTGATAACGGGTTTCGATAGCTGTTTTCACTTCCTGTGAAGTCCAGTTGGCCTGCTCCACAATTTCCACTTTATAGCCCAATTGACGTTTCCAGGCAGCCAGTTTTTCGGCAACTGTATAATAATCCGGCACCGTAATAATAATGTAATCCTTCCCATCGCCATCTTTGGGTTGGCTCATTTCTCTTTTTTTGCTGATTTCTTCTTCGATTGAAGCCTTGTTGAGCAATGCTGCCGGATAGCGTTCCAGGAAACCCTGGCTATGCTGGTTGGCATCGACAAAATCGGAACCACCTTCAAATTCGATGGAGAATTCGAGTTTTGAATACATCCTGAACTTATGCTTTTTAGGATTGTACCGTACAGGCCTGATTTGAAGTACTAATAATTCCATGCCCCGCCACTTCAATCGCTCTACAATTTCGACCGGATTTGAAGGATAATAGGTATCTCGGGTATAGAATTCCTCGTCGATTACGAACTCCGGCTCAGGTGCCCCATAAGTATCCGGGGCGGGTGGTTGGGCCGGATAGCACAAATAACCAGCTTCATCATGAAAAACCAATTTGTGGAATTTAATACTCGCAGTGGCTCCCAATGGCACTGCAATTATCTCATTATGCGCTGGGACAGCAGGTTTCCCAATGTCTTTGGTGAAAGAAAAACCGGTGCGGTTAGGAATGGTATATGACGTACCCTTCTCATTAATGGTGGACAAAACACTATTTTCAAACGAATAGTTTAGGTCTAATCCCTTAACTCCATTATCAGTAAGTTCAAGATGGGTTTGCTTTTCAGCATTGGGAACTGAGCTTGCAACAACCGGATTGTACTGTGAAAATGCAGTGGAGACAAGGAAAACGAATGTGCTAAAGAGTAAAAGTTTCTTCATGGTTTATATATTTAAAATCCCTGCCCGAATTTACTGAAAAATATTGATATGCGACCGGGTGGTCTAATTTTAACATGGGTGTGTAAATTATTTAGAATGTGTATGGATATTGGGTGAGTTGGCTAGGTGAAAGTTTCACTATGACATTGTAAAATTATAAAAAGACAGATATCCCCGACCCAAAATAGATATGATGTGTTTTTCCTTTCCAAGACTCAATAGAATTTACTTTA
The DNA here is from genome assembly GCA_021740905.1 of Bacteroidales bacterium. Classification (GTDB taxonomy): domain Bacteria; phylum Bacteroidota; class Bacteroidia; order Bacteroidales; family M50B96; genus JAIOYV01. Next base: position 24,358 of record JAIOYV010000022.1, on the reverse strand, counting down.
TAGTCATAAATAAGGTAATCGTAGGCAAGGATCAAATTGATACTTACTTTTTCATTTACAAAATACGCTAATCCTCCTTTTAGGCTTAAGTTTGAGTATAGGTATTTTTCCTTTATTTCAGATGCTGATACAACCCCATTAATATATATGTTATATATGTAGTACTCTCTGATTGACTTGTTTAATCCGCATGAAACCCCTATAAAAGGCAAAAGCTTACCTGATCCCATATATTTGTCAATGGCTACGCTTAACCCGTATCCTTTGCTTTTGGATTCCTGGTCGTTTGAAATACTGCTTTTCATTTTCGACTTTGATATTCCAAACTGTGGCACCACCCCCAACGATAAATTATCAAGAACAAAATATCCTACATGAGGGCGAAACACAAACGAATAGGTGTTTGCTGTCGAAGAATTACCTTCATAATCATTTTCCTGATACTGGTAGCTACCATACACTGACCCATTGAACATTACCTGTCCTTTTTCTATTTGCCCATAGCTTTGCAAGCTGGTTAGGGTAACTAAAAGTGCGAAAATCTTTTTCATAATTCGAATTTGTTTTTGTAATTGTATTATGGATATATATCTGTTATTGTTGAAATGATTGCAAAGTCACACCAAAATTTAAATCGATGGTTGGGGTAATTATTATTTCATAATCGAAATAAGTTAGGCCATAACCTAAAGCCATATTCCAGAATGCCCTTTTTCCAATTTTATGTTGATAACCAATCATTGGCGTAGCTATTGCTAAAGGTTCTAGTCCCTCCGAAAGTAACACTAATGCACTAATTTTTCCAGAAACATAAAATCCTGAATAGAAATCTTTTTTTGGTTTTTTCGAAATAGCCTGCTTCCTAATCCGGTAAAATCTATATTCAGCCGATACTATTGGCGTAAGAATCTCGGGAAATTCAACCACGGCATTAAGGATTAAAAAGTCCATTTGCATGCTTGCCCCAAACTCGAATACCCGGGAACTGTATTCGTTGACCTGTTTTTCATAACTTAACCCAATAGGCATGAACTGTAGCCGGACAACTTCATCGGCCAGGGGGATGCTATCATTTTCAATTTGTGCAAACAAGCTGAAACTCGAAACGAGTAGGATGATAATGGCTTTAGTCTTCATAATTTTAAAATTTGTAGTTTACCAGAAGCTCAAGGCTGTTATTTGAATAAGGCGTGGCATCCTTTTCTGCTAGGTCGAACGAGAGGATGACATTGAACTTATCGTTCCAGTTGTAGCCAATATTTGGGGAGATACAGGCTCTTGGTTTATCGTAGTTGCCATAATTATAAGCATTATACGACATCCCAATTAATAACTTTTCACGGAAGGCGATTTGGCTTGCCAGGCTATAATATTCAATTTTCGATGCATTTTTTAATCTGCTCACCAAGATGCTGTTTTTTAATATATTCGCACCATACACAACTGTTTCATGGCTAAGGATGACATTATATGTTTGTTGAAGGGAGTAGATGAAACTACCCAGCTCATCTTTGGGGTTATTAAGATTTTGCCCTGACAGGCCAAATTGAAAACCATATAATTTTACCCAAGCACCAAGGTTGAGCCTAAAAAAATTAAGTATTGTGTACGGAGGATCTGTTGTTTCAGAGCTAATACCAGTTTCCGGAGAATAAGCCCATTCGTTGCTATACCTCATTCGATAATAGGCAAGGCCGCTACCAAGTGCAACCTTTATATTTTTTGTGAAGTCGTACTTAAAGCTGTAATTTAAACCATAGTCTGCCTTTTGTTCAATCCACCCATCATTCAGTGTATTGAAATTAGAATATCCCTCGAAGGCAGAGTAATACTTTTTTACAGGAATGATTGCAGCGCTTCGGCTATGAATCCCATTTATGCCTGCTTTTTGATCAGGGGCATTTTCAGTAGTGTACCAAAATGCCGTGTAGGATATCGCATTTATCTTTTCATACATGCCCACATAAGCTGGGTTGTAGAGAGAAAAATCGTTCTGGAAAAGTTTAGAGTAAAATTGCTGGGCATACCCCGTATCCGCCAAAATAATTAACGAGAATAATAACAAAAGCCGGTTTTTCATTAATGCAGTTTAAAATTTGTAATTATACCCTACCTGAAAATATTTCACATATCTAAGTTCGTTGCCCTTGAACAAACCCCGGTCGGTGTCATAATGAATGCTGTAATTCAGGTAAAAGCCCCTGTAGACGGCACCCACCCCCAGAGTGTTGTATTTCAGGTCGCCCTTTTCTTTGTGTTGCCGGAACAGGCCAAAGCGAAAAGCCAGGATCAGGTTTTTGGAATGAAGTCTGCCCTCGATCCCCAACTGATGGATCAACTCCTGCATTTCCTCCTTAAACCCACCGGGGGCATCGTAAAACGATTGGAAGTAGGAGCGAAAGGCAGAAACATTGGGGTCTTTGCCCGACATGATCTGTGGCTCAATCCCCCAAGAATCGTATCCATATATTGGAGGTGTTGGCACCAGGTACTTGTCTATTTCATACGCCACATCGAAACAAATCTTTGCGGTTTCAGAATATATTATGGCATCCGAAAGCATGGCTCCAATTGACATTTGGGCTGGGAGGAAGTCTTTGTCGACATTCTCTACAACCGAAACCTTTGGACCGAGGTTGTTCAGGCTTGCCCCAAGGCTGTATGACAATTCTGTTTTTTGGGTTTTGAGAATTTGCTTATCGTAGTTTATTCCCAAATCGAAAGCGATAAAATGATTTTCGTATTTGCCTAAATCGTACCGATAGTCGCTTACCGAAATATAATTGATGGCACTCCCCAGCGACAAACCATTATCCAAGTGATGGGCATAGCTTAGGCCAGCCGAATACGACTTTGGTCGAAACCTGCCTATGGCGTACCCATTAATATCTGTAAAAGTGATTTCGTCGTAGCGCAAATACTTCAAATGAAAAGCCACTACATTTTTATCGTTAAAACTATAATGAAAACCCCCACTATGGAATTTTAAAATAGAACTTCCCTTATAGCCCGATTGGGTGTAAGTTGCACCTGCGGTCTTCACCCTTCGCGACAGCAAGGCGGGGTTAAAAGTGTTTCCATCGCATAAATAAAGTGGGTTGGCCACACTCTCAATTGAGCCGAAACCTGCCACACGGGCATTGGCATCTTCGAGTAAAAAAGGGAATAATTGTGGGCTGTATCTCCCATTTGTAGTGTACTCGTGGAAGAGGTAGCTTTGCTTGAGGGTTGAATTTGGGTTTTGACCTGTACTGTTTTGATTTTGTCCCGACATGGAACTGGCTGTTAACAGCGCACCAATCAATACAGCAAGGTTCTGTGTGAAAAATAAAATTGTTTTCATAATTCATGTCTTTTTTTATTTATACTCCGTGTTTTTTGGCAGTTTTCTCTACTCGACCACATTTCTTTTAAATCTACGAATTTTGTCATTATCTCCCATTTCTTTGAGATGGGCAAGCAAATCGGCTTTTAATTCCTTGCTTATTGTTTTCATTGACCCTATTTGGAGTAATATTACTGGTACTACTTATGCACACAAAATCAATTTTATGCACTTAGTCTTATTACGCCATTTCTTCTTCTTTCTTCCGTCCAAATAGTTTTTTGCGCAGACCCGCTAAGACTCCAATAGCACCCAAGGCAATCAGTTTCCAAAATTTTGCGACGAGGGCAAAAAAACCAACTTTAGCCAAAACTTTCCCCGCAATTAGGCCTCCTATACCGTATGCTGAAACCTGGTCGAATTTGGGGTCAAAATCCGAGTAAGTATTCCCAAAAGTAAATTCAATACTTGCCTGAATTTTATTAATATCACGGTTTATATCGGGCAAGACGTCCATGTCGCCGATGATATTTAACAACAAATAGCCACGCCTGCCCAATATCCTGATGTTGTAGTTAAGGGTGTTTATAGGTGTGTCGTCAAAATTCAGTTCTTTTGCCCAATGCAATTTCTTGTTTTTTGCATCGTAATAAGGTGGTGCTGCCCAACCTACTAATTGAATGCTTGGATAACCCGCTTTTACACGTTCGGGATTTGCTTCAATTGCACTTTTCTGCATTTCTTCCAACAATTCTTCATAGTCAATATCTTCTGAATCTTCATCGCTCACGAAACCATCGTTGGAATATTGAATTTCAATCACATAAGTGAAATTTTCGCATATAGGCGATTCATCCTCTTTAAATAAAAGGCCAAGGGTTTCTTCGGGCGGGTTACCCCATAAATCTATTAAAACATACTTGCTCTGTTTAGTATCCAGATATTTATACCCGGAGGGAACACTGAGCCTGGCAATATTTTCACCAATTCTCACTTCCCCATACTGGTACGAAAAACTGTTCTCGATACTATCCAGCGTATGATTATAGGCTTCAATATCAGCCTCGGTAAGTTCTTGATAAACCTCCTGACCAATTAGTGGATAGGTAGATAAAAGTACTGCGATAAGGATAAATGTTTTTTTCATCTTGTTTGAATTTTTGTGATTGAGAGGCATAAATAAAATATATTAACAGATTTTTGATTCCATTTTAGAACTATTTTTTAAAATCCTTTTCATGGCATTACTATTTATTTTTAAAGATAGATGAGTATTGGTTATGCCTAACCAATGTATTGCCTAAGTTTTTCCTTATTGCCGGGCAATTATTTTCTTCAATTATCCAATTTATTTCAGCCGATAAAAAATTGTCATTTTCACTTTCTTTTATTCCAATAAACCCGGCAACGAAATTCATGTCTAATTCCTGCCCGTAGTATTGCCATTTGAAGTTCACGATTGATTTTCCTATAGGAAAATCCGAAAGTTCAAACTTAGGGATTTTGTTGTTGAACAAGCGAGGATTTTTCACCTTGACTTCATGTTCATTGTACCCTTCATGGTTTGAATCGACATTAAGAGTTTTCACAACATCTTCTTTCGAGAAACCTTTTTCGTTGTAGCTTATAACTCCACCCTTCTCTCTTAGACATTGCGTTACATAAGGAAAGAAGTCGCATATCCAACCAGTTATGTAGTTGTCACCCGACATATTATTTCGTTTGAATATGGAGGTCCAGAATTTTCTATCTTCTTCTCCTTCTATTGCCTTTTTAATTTTAGTCAAATGGGGAATTATGTTGTCGACCCACCAGGCTAGATCATATTTTTTTAAGGCTTCAAGCGCTATAAGTATTTTGTTGTAATCTTCGCCTGTACCGGTAAGCTTAATTTCCGGGATACCACATACGGTTGTCATGCTGTAGGTGAAATGATTCGACATTGTATCCAAAAAAGCAATTTCGAAGGCCGTAATTTCTTTTTTTGTAGATGTGGTAAAATTCAAAACCAGGTTCGAATATAAATCCTCACCCATTACCTCATTGATACTCTTGGTGAATTGAGGGAAGATTTCTTCCCAGGGATTGTCCTCACCTTTTACAAAATCGGGACGATCGATATTGATCGATAGTTTTTTGTCGATATTGAACTCTCTTTTTATTATATCGGGATAGAGCTTGATATGCTCTGCAAAACTTTGACATATCAGTAGCCATATTGCATCGGGTGAAATCGTAACAGGTTTATGATTGCTGAATGCAATTTCAAGCATAGCTAAAAACTGATTGGATCCGACAACCATAACATTTTGACTAACAAATGACTCATTCGAAATTGAGGATGCTTCAATTTTATTGTGAGGAAAGAATTGGAATATGTCGTGGCCTTGAATGGTTCTGAATGGTTCTTTATTTATGGCAACATTTGCTCCTTTAATTACTACAGCTTCTTCTTTATTTTTCATAGTTTTTAGTTTATTTATACGATCTCCTTGTATTTGCTTTTTGGGATACCACAAACCAAAAGGTATTCTTTCATCAGCATTTCTTCGCGGGCATCAATTTGGCCATCGGCTTTCAATACCCTGGCACAAAAACCAATAATGCTAAGAATGGCCTCGGTTGTCAGTACTTGCGAGCATTTGCGCAACGATTCAAATACCAGGTCTTCGGGATTAGAGGTTGCTTTCATTTTTGCAACAGCTTCGTTTATTTCTTTGGAAAAATCAGGGAATTGTTTTTTTACATTTTCAATTTCTTTTTCTTCTTCTTCAGAATAATGCCCATCAATGCCGGCCATGTGTGTCATACACGACACTAATGTGGTAGAATAGAGCTTACTCACTTCCTTCTGGTAGTTTTTATTATCTCCCGTAGCCTGTAAGAGTGCTTCTCGTGCCGATTCGCGGTATGTCGAATCGCAATCCTCGCAATGATAAAAAGTATCGACATGGGAATACGGAAAGATAGGAATGAAAAATAGGGTGAACCACTTTTTGAGATCTTTTAGAAGTAGATTGTTGCTGCAATTGGGACAAGCGTTTTGTAACTCATCATCATTTCCATTTTTCGTCAGTCGTGCTTTTGCACCAAAAATTATAAACATAATTGTATAAGATTAAGTGAAATTTTCATTATAAAATCCAAATTAAGGATATGAAAGAACAACATCCTTATGAGAAAGTACCAATTATCCAAATCGCATGACGAAAGCCTGATTGTTCGTGATTTGACATAATTTCGGCAGAAACAACTAAGGTGATTTTAGTTCTTTTCATAATCTCACCCCTCATACACCTCTGTAATTCCCTTTGCCGTATGCAAATCTTGTGTACCGGTAAAATCTCTCCTGCATTTCCGACAATATGTTGCATCTTTATGAACATAGTGTCCGCAGCTACTACAGGTGAAATAATCTTCCGATACCTTAGAACTACTGTATCTTAAATAAAGGCCAACAATTACTATCGCAAGAATTACCACCCCGATAAAAACTTCCATCACCCCTCCATTTTTAAGTTCACTATTTCCTCGTACCTGTTTTTTGAAATCCCGCACACCAGCAAATATTCTTTTATAAGGGTTTCCGCTTTTTCGGCCATGTTGCAATCCTGCATGAATACTTTGGCACAATGGCCAATTATATGCATCATTACTTCGGGTGACAATTTTTGTGAGCTAAGGCGCAAGGCCGGATACACAATATCTTCGGGGTTGGTCGAGGCCCTTACTTTGGCCAGTGCTTCATTTATATCACTGTCAAACTCCACAAAGCTTTGTTTTACTTTCCAAATCTGTTTTTCAACATGCATAGAACATCCTATTTCAATCATGGCAATGTGCGTTAGGCAAGCAGTTAGTGTGCTGGCATAAAGTCTTTGGATTTCTCTCTCATGCTCCTCTTTTTCGGCAATGGCTTCTACAATTGCCCAACGCTCCGATTCGCTATACGCTTTTCCGCAGTTTGAGCAAGTATGAAGTGGTTGAGTTTTAGGAGTTGAAAAAAGCGATTGCCAAAACGGGCGGTGTCCTTTTTCAAACTCCTCAATTACAATCACCCCTGCGCAATGACTACAGAAGTTTGCCACAAGACCCTTCTCCTTTCTTGTGGGCGTACACTCTGATATGTCATTCGCTTTCGACATTTTCGTTAAAGTTCCTCTCCTTTTATTTTGAAGCTATTGCTTAATAATTCGATGGTAGCCGGCACTTCCTGTGAATTTGAACCATCAACAGTTGGGTAATTTTTCAGGATCAGGTAATGCTTCGAATAGTCGTTTACTTCGACGGGGTAAAGATCATAAATACCCGCTGTGTATTTTCTTCCGTAGATTATCCTTTTTCCTTGCACTGCTTTCTTCCCAAGTTTCGTTTCAACATCCTCGATGGAATAATCTTTTGCTTTGCTTTTCCCTATAAATAATTTTACGAAATAGTCGAAATCGACATTATAGTCGCGAATGGCGTAAACAACAGCCATATTGTTCCCATATACGCTCCAGGTTTTAGATGTGAATGCTTTTTCGTAGGTAAACAAAAAATGTTTTGGGTAGTGAAAACTGACTTTGCCAAAGTCGAAAACTTTATAGTTGCTGGCTTTTATGGTAACCAGACTATCACCAATAGAAATCGTATCCTTTTCATTTATTACCCAATGTTTGCCATTTACATCCACCTCCAGAATAAGATTAGGCTCGATGGCCTCTTTGTTTTCCTGTGCTGTAAGCATAACAGGGATTGAAAGAAGAATAATTAGTGTTGTTGCAAAAAGTTGTTTCATCTTTTTTTTTGATTAATAGTTAAAGAAATTTGCATAGACAAATGTGTGTAAATCTGAATCGAATTTTTTTCCACTCATGAAATTATTCCCATGATACTCTTTTCCATCTTCCTCGTAATATTTCCATTTCCCAATTGCCTTGTTCCTTCTTAATTCACCAGTTATTTTAACCTGGCCATTCCCATAATACTCACTCCATGGCCCAGACAGCTTCCCCTTTACATAATTGCACCGGTAGTGTATTTTTCCATCCGGGTAATTATCTGTTATAACCCCGGAGAATGGGTCTTCTCCAGCCGATTCGTATTTTGTTATCAATATCCCTGTTGTATCCCAGATTGAAAAATATCCATCAAACTCTCCATTCTTTACAATTACTTCTTTTGCTTTTTTGCCATTCGGATGATTTATATGCCAAACACCATCTCTATTCCCATCCACATAATTTACTTTCGACATTAGCGTGCCATCTTTATACCACCATGTCCATAAGCTATCTGGTATTCCATTTGAATATTTCCCCACCATTTCGAGCTGGCCATTTGGGTGCCACCTTTTGAAAACCCCGTCATACTTTCCATTTTGATAGTTTGCTTTTGAACGAACAACGCTGTCTTCGTAATACCATACAAAAGGGCCTTCTCCTAATTCCTTTTTGATATTTGAGTAGCAGCCTTCCATTTGCAACGCTCCGCTCATAAAATAATCTTTTGCGAGATAAAGCTTCCCTTTCTCAATCGTTTCGATAACCCGATAGTAGACGGCATTTTCAATTTTCGTCTCTTTCCAAAGCGAATCGTAATAGATTTTTTCCTGCGACCTCACGTTTGTCGAAATAAGATTGAGAACAAATAGGTAGATGATAATTTGATGTGTCCTTTTCATTGTGTCGTGTTTAGTTTTTTTACGTCACGAATTTATAAAAACCCATTACGATATTTTTACATTGCATGACCAAACCACCCTATTCGATTATGAAAGTGGGTTATTTCGTGAAAAGAACTAATTTTTACCCCAGAAAGATTCTTATTTTTATCCCATCAAATCATCGCAAACGTTGTTACATGAAATTTCGCAACTGGTATATTATTTTAGTCCTGAGTTTATTTTGCTTTGATGCAATTTCGCAAGATAGAGAGCATTATTCTTTTACTGATGGACTGGTTCACAATTATGTTTCTACCTTATACCAGGATAGTTTCGGATATATTTGGATTGGTACATGGGACGGTCTAAGCCGTTTCGACGGGCATAGTTTTACAAGTTATAAGCATATCCCCAATGATTCGTTGAGCATTCATGGCGACCAGGTTCATAAAATTCTTGAAGACAAAAAAGGCAGCTTATGGGTTCTTACAAGGAATGGTTTGTCGAGATTCGACAGGCAAAGCGAAAAGTTTATACGGGTGGGTCAGATCAATCCCAGTGAATCTTTAAATCCAGGCAACCAAATCAGGCAGTTTTTTTTCGATCAAAGCAACAGGATTTGGTTGCTTACTAAATACCAGCTTTATGTTTTCAACCCGGAAAATGGCAATTCCTTTTTTATCGATATTGCTGATATTTATTCCAAAGATGGCTTTATGCTTCAAGAAGATAAAGATGTTTGGCTGGTTTCTTCACAAGGTTTGTATCTGTTCGATCAGGAAACCCTTTGCAATAAAAAGGTTGCAGCCAAATCAATGGCCATTAAATCGATCCCTCTTAACGCCGGCAAACAAATAGATGGATTCACCAACCTTTTCCGGATTTCGAATGGGTCGCTTCTCACCCGATTAAATATGAACGACATCATGTTGATCAATCCCCAATCGGGTAGTTATGAAATCCTAAGCGACAGGGATCATTTGAATCTTGCCAATTGGGGTTCTATAAATTGCATTGAAGAAATCGACACCAATCAACTTTGGCTATCGAGCGATAATTTGGGGATCCAGATTTATAATCTCACAAAGGGTGCGCTTGTCAATAATAAAATGCTTGATGAAACGATTGGCATACAGACCGTTTATTCTACTTTTAGAGATAAGCAAGATAATATTTGGATAGGAACTTTGAACGGTTTGTATAAGTATAGCCTGCCCTTATTAAAATATGACTCATGGGATTTTAATCTTTCTAATAAAACAGGAATAGACCAAAACAGAGTGTTTGCCCTTGATTTTGACGAAGCAAATAATACTCTTTGGGTTGGCTCGAAAGGAGGCGGGCTGAAAAAAGTGAAGATTGAAACCAATGAAATTATCCCGATCCAACTCCCATTTTTGGATAGCGACCATAGCGCAAATAATGTATCCTGCATTTATGTCTTAAACCAGGATGAATTGCTTTTAGGTAGCGATACTCTGTTGATGAAATACAATCATAAAACAGGAAATTCAGAATTGTTTAAACCTGTATCGATGTGGGCCAGGACAATTTTTCGGGACAAGGATAATCGTTTGTGGATAATCGATCTCGACTCATTGACTATTGCCGAAGAAAGGGCAGGAAGTTATTCTTATCATTCGATCCCCCACTCAGGATTTCTGCCTTTTCGAAATTATGTGGGCAGTGTCGTTCAGGATAAAAGAGGACAAATATGGCTTGGCTCTGCATTCGGCTTAGTTCGATACAATGAAAAAAATCCGGCATCAAGTGTTGTTTTTGGTCCACCTGGAAGCGAAGCTGATCCTCAAATCTTTGGTTTGTGCGAATCGGATGATGGTACACTATGGATGGGTACAATCCGCAATGGTATGTATGGGTTCGATCTTGAGTCACAAAAATTCATCCATCATTTTTGCGATACGACCGGGCTAATAAACAATTCGGTTTATGCCATTGTAGATGATGGACAGGGATATTTATGGCTCAGTACACAAAGCGGGGTGTCACAGTTCAATTTACAGAATCATAACATTCTAAACTTTTCTGGGGCAAATGGCTTACCCTTTCATGATTTTACTGCCGGTGCATTCTGCAAAGCCAATAACGGGAAAATTTATTTTGGTGGCGAAGGGGGTGTCATTGGTTTTCTTCCTGATTCGTTTATTCAATCTCAGCCTGAAACTCCATTGGTTATCCATAGTATTCATTCCAAACACGGTCAACTACCATTCTCTTATCCGCTTACAGGAGGCGAAGAAATAGTTTTGGCCAACGAAGACAATTCGGTTGAAATAAACTTTGGCTGTCTCGATTTTCGTTTTCCAGACACCAGGGCTTACCGTTACAAGCTCTCTGGTGTCAACAAGGATTGGGTGCAAGTTCAGGGAAACGAAATGGCTGCACGGTATTACAATCTCAATCCGGGCCATTATTTTTTTACTGTTGAATCGACCTATGAAAATTGCTCGTGGACAAGAGAAAACCTTAAAATGGCAATTGAAGTGGAGAATAAAGTATTTTGGCAGAGAGACGGTTTTATTTTAAGTACAATTGCAGCGCTTTTATTTGCGCTCATCGCAGCTTTGTTGCTTAGGTTGAAAAACATCAACATGAAAAAGGAAATGAGGATAGTCCGGCTTGAACGCGAAGCCAACCTGTCCACCCTCAATTTCTTGAAAACCCAGATGAACCCCCATTTTATTTTCAATACCCTGAGTGCCATCAACAGCTTTGTCCTCCAGAACAACATCCGTTCGGCAAACAAGTACCTGACTACTTTTGCGACCCTTATGCGCGAGATATTGGAAAGTTCGAAAAACGAATTTGTGACGGTTGAATCGGAAATTTCGTCACTCCGAAAATACCTTTTATTGCAACAACTTAGATTCCCCGAAAAGTTTGAATTCGAGTTTAAAGTCAGACCCGAAGTGTTGATAAAGAAAATACCTCCAATGTTGATTCAACCATTTATCGAAAACACGGTTGAACATGCTTTTAAAGAAATGAAAGTGCCTGGTTTGCTCGTTGTTGAATTTTTGGCAATCGAAAATTCATTGATTTGTGTGGTGAAAGATAACGGGGTTGGTATGAAAGAAGTGAAAGCCAAACCAAGACAAGGACACCGGGAATCGACGGCCATCAAAAACATCCGGGAACGTATCAACATCCTGCAAAAAATATATAAAACCGAAATATCATTGGACATTAGAAAAGCATCGCCCGAAAACAATGAATTCCCTGGTACGCTGATCGAATTGAAATTGCCGGACTTTGGAAAAACAGATAAAAAAACCACTTAGGCACTTAGAACACTAAGGAAACCACAGTGAAACATTGTTGCTGCACATACGGGATTAGTGACTAAATTTTGGGTTTGGATACATCCATGCCACTCATGGATAAAATATGTAGTTTTGTCAAAAAACAATCATTGATAAACGTTTTTTTTAGTACTCTTGAAAACCAATCGAGATATTCCCGATGCTGCTCCATATAAGTATAACAACGGGCAGGATGATGTGTTGTAAAACTGAAAGGCGATGAAACTAAAAACCATTATTGTTGAAGATGAAAAATTGAGCATGGAAGCTCTTTCCATGATTTTGCAAAATTATTGCGACGACGACGTGGAAGTTATTGGCAAGGCAGCAAACGTTGACGAGGCGATCCGCCTGATCAAGCAAAGCCACCCAACTTTATTGTTTCTCGATATAAAATTAGATGCCGCCGACAATGGTGCCTTCGAGATCCTTAATGCCATTCCAAATCAGAATTTCACTATTATTTTTACGACCGGCGAAAAAAAGTCGGACAAAATACTGAAAGCCGTAAATGATTATGGAGCTTTGAAGTACCTGCTTAAACCGCTCGGTATCGACGATGTAATAAATGCTGTATTTGCTGCCAAAGCGAATCAAAACATGTCGGAGGAGAATAACACGCTAAAGGATATGAATAAAACCCTTGCTGCCTTGCAATACAAAAAGCTCGAACACAAAATTGAAATACCCATAAGAGGAGGTACCGAATATGTTTCGTGGGACAATATTGTTATGTTCCGTTCCGATGCGAATATTTGCCATGTATTTTTGTCTGACAAGCGGACAATCGAAAGTACTAAAAGCCTAAAATATTTCGAGTTTAACCTACCGGGAAATGAATTTCAAAGAGTATCGCGGCAGCATATAGTGAACCTGTACCATGTGGGGAGCATCCTTAATTCGGACGGCACAACCATATACTTGTCCGAAAAATGCACTGCACCGCTAAGCCCAAAATATAGCAAAGAATTTTATGCAGCCTTGCGAAGGATTTTGGGTTCAGGAAATAATTAAAAACGGATGGCCTAATCGAAATTAAACCATCCGTAAATATTTTGAGGATCAAATACAATCTACTGAACCACTAACTTTTCAATATTAATTTCTTCTCCCGTCTGAATTTTCATAAAATAGATTCCAGGGGCAAGTTTACCGGCATCCAGCGCAAAAGAACCGTTAATCAAATTGGAAACTACTTGATGGTGCACCATCTTTCCACTATAATCATAAATGTTGACATTGGGAAAGCCGATGGAATTTTCGTTTATGTGGATATTGAAAATGCCGTTGCCCGGATTTGGAAAAATTGAAAATCCAAAGGTTGTCCCATTTGATTCTATCCCTTGGTTTACCACATTTATCATTTGGGAAAAATCATTCTCGCAATCAACATTAATGGCAGTTAACTGCACCTCGTAATTGCCTTCTGTGGCATACGTATGAACAGGGTTCTCCAAAGAACTTGAGTTTCCATCGCCAAAATTCCATTCCCACACAAGGGCATCAGTCGCTGTACTTGTGAATGTCACTTCCAGGTTATTACCGATGGATTGCGTAAATCCAGCAACCGGAGTAGCTTCAACAGTAATATAATTGGTAAACGATTGAACAACCGAACCATTCACTGTAAGGCTTACTGTTTTTGCCCCCGAAGTTGAATAGCTTACCGTATGTGGCCCAACCGTATTGGCTGTTGCAGGATTGGCACCATCGCCAAAATCCCATTCATAGCTGGTGGCAAGGGAAGAATTATCGGTAAATACGACATCTTCACCAGTACATACCGATTGAGTATTTACCGAAAAATCAGCAATAGCTACTTCAGGGGTAAATTCAAGATCAATATTGATAAAGTTGGTTTCATTGGCAGGCGTAAGGTGCTGATATGTGGCCCCTTTTGTAAAGGTTATGGAATACAGCGGCCCTTGGGCATGTTTGTCGGTAAACTCAACCCTAATTGTATAATCCCCATCGGGTACTTCGTTTCCGCTAAGGTCTTTACAATCCCAGGTAATGGTTTGGGTTTGGTGCGATGTGAGGGTAGCCCCCGTGGTTGCATCCACTTCGTTTTGGCCAGTGGAAGCGATCCAGGTGTAAAGGTATTGTTTCCTTGCCACGGCCCGCCGCAACTGGGTGCGGACAAATCCGTTCGAGTCCTCTATCCATACTGCCAATACATGCTTTGGCGAATAGGTTCCGTTGTTGGTCACTGTTTTAAAAGTAAATGTCATATTACCTGGGGTTTGAGTTGCCTTTGGTTGTCCGGTAAACGAACTGGTCAAACCAACTATCGCTATCAATCCGGCAATAATAATCAATGTGTAAAATCTGCTTTTCATATTATTTGTTTTAGTACCTGGCAAATATAATAATATATACATATCAATATATGCAAGGGCAGCCTTATCAGATAGGACACATTTCAAAGGTTTCTGAAAATGATTCTACTATATAAAGGATTTGTATGATGGTGAATTGGCGAAGAAGGGGTAAATTCTCACCCAATACACCTACATTCCCTTACTCCAATTGAAAGATTCCCAGCCATTCTGATTTGAGAAATTGGCCGGACAACCACAATCAATTATGTGTATCTTTATCAAAAAATTTCAATATGCGAAAATTTAGTTTTCTGTTCCTGTTTCTGCCGCTTCTCTGCGCATCACAGGGAATAACCTTATTGCCGTCCATCGGTTTATTCAGCCTACCCTCTGATGCCGATTCGATTTGTTACATTCACAATGTAAACCCAAGCAATGGTGGAATACCCCACACAGTCCCTGATGTGGGTGATACAATGGCCGATTTTACCTTGTATGATTTGAATGGTGATTCGGTAAACCTACATGACCAGTTGCTGAATGTGGGCAAGCATATCCTCCTTGTCTCAGGAAGTTTTACCTGACCTAAGTTTACGAACAGTCTGCCCATTCAAAACCAGGTTGTGGCCGCTTACCCCGACCGCCTCCAGGTTTATGTTGTGTATGCTGTTGAAGCTCATCCTGCCAGCCCCGACCCAAGCCCATACAGTGGCAACGTATGGCAAACCCCGGCCCCTGATGGTTCTTATTACAGTCAGCCCAAAACATACAGCGAACGAAAATACAATGTGACCCACCTGCTTCAAACCATGACAGTCAATGCTCCTGTATTACTGGATGGCCCATGCAACGAATGGTGGATGTATTACACCAACTGGCCCAATAATGCAGTACTTCTTGATTCAACAGGTGTGATATTTTCCATGCACAGCGAGTTCGACGACTTTCACCCCGATGGTACACCTGCCGATATTTTTTGCGACATCGACAGTTTGCTAGGCTACCCAACTGGATGTGGCGGATCAGGTTCAAATGGGAATTTTACTTTCACATTAGATGGATCACCCCAGGTAATTGGAGCACCTGGTCTCACCCATTCGACCAAAGCAAAATATGCCAACAACAGCCAGGGCAATGTATATATGACCATAACCAAACTGGTAAACGACATGCCCCAGGGTTGGACCTCGCAATTGTGTACCCATCAAAATTGTTATGATGTGTTTACCGATGTTGCCCATGTTTTTTTACAGCCCGGCGATACCGGTACTTTTACCATGTATTTTAATACAAACTCAGTAGCTGATACGGGCAGGGTGAAAATTGAATTCGCTAACGATAGCGTAGCCCAGAATAAATTCACTCAAAACTTCAGGTGTATTACAACCACTCAGGCTGGGATTAAAGATATGAATAAAACCCACATTCAAATTTACCCGAACCCCTGCACAGAAAATTGCATGATTGTTTTTCCTTCTGAAATCAAAGGCAATCAGCAATTGAAAATTTACGATTCGCAAGGCAAGATGCTTCGCACATTGAATGTTTCAGGACAGAAAAATTTCCTATTTAACAGAATGGGCCTGCCTTCCGGCTTGTACTATTTTGTGTACGAAAAGGATGATGAAAAAGTAATTGAAAAACTGATTTTAGACTAAAAAATAAAAGCCACGAATGCACTAATTATTCATTTATAGCTTTTATTTTTTGAATTAGGCATTACTCGATACCAATTGTATTCAAATGTAATGACTGGTAGATCAGCGACAGTTTCCCCCGCTGGCGGGGGTTAGGGTGTGGAGTTTCTTGCTGTGTCTCCCGCCTCTTATTCTCCCCCAAGGGGAGACAGTGCTACGTCGCAATCTATTGTGATAAACTTAATCTGAACTTAGTGTTTCTTACAAACCGGCTTTTCCAAAAACGGGTATTTATAATCTTCTGCCGGAAGGAAACATTCCTTTATTGTTCTGGGCGAAACCCAACGTAAAAGGTTTAATTCCGAACCGGCTTTGTCGTTGGTCCCCGAACCCCGTGCCCCGCCAAATGGTTGCTGGCTAACCACTGCCCCGGTGGGTTTATCATTAATGTAAAAGTTTCCGGCAGCATTTTTCAATCGTTCACTTGCCCTTTCAATAACATAGCGATCTTTGGCAAAAATAGAACCCGTTAAAGCGTATATAGAGGTTGTGTCGACCAATTCCATGACTTCTTCAAACTTGTCGGCTTCGTATATATAGATGGTCACGATAGGTCCAAAAAGCTCTTCTTCCATGGTGATGTAATGTGGGTCGGTGGTCACGATCACTGTAGGTTCGATATAGTAGCCCACCGATTTATCGTAGCCGCCGCCCGATATAATTTCTGCATCCTTATCCGTTTTTGCGCGGTCGATAAACCCGGCCAATTTATCGAAGGAACCTTCGTCAATCACCGCATTGAAGAAATTCCCAAAGCGTTCGGGCGGGCCCATGGTGATGCTGTTTACCTGAGCCAGCATCAATTCCTTTATTTCGGGCCACAAATTATCGGGCACATAAATCCGTGAGGCAGCCGAGCATTTTTGCCCCTGGTACTCGAAAGCCCCTCGGGTAATGGCCGTTGCCACCTGACTTGGGTTGGCTGTTTTGTGGATCAACACGAAATTCTTTCCTCCCGTTTCACCAACTATGCGAGGGTAGCTTTTGTATTTATGAATATTTTCGCCGATGGTTTTCCATATATTCTGAAAAACAGCGGTTGATCCGGTGAAATGGATCCCGGCGAAATCGGGGTGCGAGAAAATCACTTTTCCTGCTACCGGACCAGAAACGAAAACCAGGTTGATAACTCCATCGGGCAAGCCTGCCTCACGAAATACTTCCATCAAAACATGGGCTGAATATACCTGCTGGTTTGACACTTTCCAAACCACTGTATTTCCCATCATGGCAGGGGCTGTGGGTAGGTTTCCGGCTATCGATGTAAAGTTGAAAGGCGTGAGAGCAAAGACAAAACCCTCCAACGGCCGTTGCTCGATCCGGTTCCAGATGTGGGGTGCCGATTCGGGCTGACGGGTGAAAATCTCTGTCATATATTCCACATTGAAACGGAGGAAATCGACCATCTCACAAGCTGCATCAATCTCGGCCTGGTGTGCCGATTTCGACTGACCCAACATTGTGGAAGCATTCACTCTGGCACGATATGGCCCGGCAATCATTGAAGCGGCCCGCAAGAAAATACTGGCCCTGTGTTTCCACGACATGGCTGCCCATTTTTCTTTGGCATCAAGGGCAGCTTGAATAGCCATCTCCACATGCGAGGCATCACCCCGGTGATAATAGCCTAAAGTATGCTTTATTTCGTGCGGTGGGTGGATGCGGATTTTGTTATCCGTGCGGACTTCTTTCCCGTCAATAATCATGGGGATATCCATCTCGGTCATCCGCAACTGACCTATGGTTTTCTTTAATTTGATACGCTCCGGGCTTTCCGGTGCATAGCTAAGTACCGGTTCGTTTTTAGCCGGTGGTGCCTGATATAATCCTTTCATTATTTCAATTGATTTTATTTTGAGCACTCAACAATGAGGGGTGGGTTTTGTTCAAACTATCGGTGTCTCCGTTGCAGGTTCATTTCAGTCACCTGGTGAGTGCAATGCAAAAGACTCGAAAAGGACAAACCTCTTGGCTTTCTATTCAAAAACTCTTCCGGTGACTTCACTCGGGCGAAACACTCACTTGTCAATTCACTAAGTCGGGGCGCGACTAAAAGTCGCACTCCGACTTGTAACCAGGTGCCAGCTTATTTATGCCTATCTATCAAACACAAACGCCTCAAAGTTATCAAGTGTAACCAATCCGAAGCCATAATCCGATTTGTCATGAGTCAAGTATTTACGAAATATCCTACTTTTCAAAATACGAATCGCAAATTATCGCAACATATTCAGAACTCCTGATCCGATGTTAAAATATCAAGCATTTATAGATTTTGTTCCGTAAAATGAATTTGTCACACTTTTCGATCATGATTCGTCAACTTGATATGTTGAAATCGTAAACTCACACTTATTCAAATATAAAGCTATGATTATCAATACATAATTAAATAGATTACGGTGGATTTGTTTTGGGTGTACAACAAATCTTCCTCAACAAAAACTTATCATCGAATTACACAGCTTGCCCCGTCATTTATGCGGGGAATTGATCTAATTTCACCTGCTTTTGGCAGGTAATAATTCGATCAATTCGAAGATTAAGTATTTTCTGATTTTCAGTGCCAAGTAGGTGAGTCTTCTTGGTTTTAACATTAATCAATAATCCTTAGTCAATCAACATTCACCAAGTTCTTCTTCGATTCTCGCTATTACTTTATCGATGTAAGCACTCCAGGTATACTGTTTCACGGCATTGTGCGAATTCATGCAAAGCGAATCATAATTGGGGGCATTAAAGATTTCCTTGATTTTTGTCGTTATCAAATCAGGGGTGTTCGTTTCGCAAAAAGCCCCAAACCCGATTTCTTTCCCGAAGGTTTTTATGAACTCATTGTAAGGGGCAACAATCACCGGGATATAAAAATACATGGCTTCGATGGTAGCGGAAAAAGCGCCCCATTTTGCACTCGTATTGATAAACATCCGGGCATTCTCCAACAATCCATAATACAACTGGCGATCAGCATTATCTCCTTTGTCCAGGTAGCCATGACACATTACACCCTCCGGCAAATCAGAAAAATCAGCAGAATCTATCCCAATTATATCAAGCGATAGTCCAGGGTATTCTGGTTTCAACATACCGAAAGAATCAATGAGGCTTCGAGCAGCATCCATGTATTTTTTGCTTCCTACAAAAAGCAGGCTTTGCGATTGGCACTTTTTTTCAATAATGACAGAAGCATCTGCTTCGTACACCGAATTGATCACATTGCCAAGATAGAAAACCTTTTTGTCCGGATAGCGTTCTTTCATAAAGTCGGCAATGCCCGGGAAAAGAGGCAACAGCAGATCGGATTTTTGAATTTGGCGGTTTTCTCGTCTTATGCAGCCCTTCTCGAAAAATCCAGGTTTTCGGCCCTCGAAATAGGCAAAACGGTGCTCATAAGTCCAGTCGCTAAACAATACTGAAAGTTTATTTTTATACCCTGCTGATGAGTAACTGAAACTCAAAAAAATATTGGCATCGGCTTTTTTGAATTTCCGGGTAGCTCTCCTGATTATCCAACGGGAGTAAAAAAAGTGAAAAAGGGTGCGATGCAATAAATAGGTTGTATTGGTATTGAATTTTTTAAATAAAAAAAGGATTGAATTATCGTAAAGTTTGGTGAGGAACGGTTTCGGGTAGATATCGATCCTGTTTACTTTTATGCCTTTCGAGATAAGTGTTTCAGTAAAAAAATAGGGCACGTTCGACCATGTCCTGATGTCAGCCGAATCGCCCGTTGTGAATACATTTACTTCTTTTACTTTTTGCATATCCATTCTTTGCTTCAGGGGCTGCGCCGTCATTTACTTAGCGTCATTTGGCTTCGCCGTCATTTACTTCGTGTCATTCGCTTTGCGTCAATTGGCTTCGCCGTCATTCAATTGTCATTTATTGTCTTTTACTTTTCGTAATTGGTCGCAATTTATCAAATATTTAGTATCAATGACTATTGAATGACTATTGAATGACCATTGACTGACTATTGAATGACTATTGAATGACCATCGAATGACCATCAACTTCCATCATTGTCATCCTCTTTCACAAATCTGACTTTATATTCCGAAGGAGTAAAACCTGTGTATTTCTTAAATATAGTATTGAATGATGACTTTGAATTGAAGCCCGAATCGTAAGCAAGTGCGAGCAATGTCAGGTTTTCATACTTTTTATCAGCCATCCTTCGCTTCACTTCTTCTACCCTGAACTCGTTGACAAAGGTGTAAAAGTTCTTGTTGAGCCGTTCGTTTAGTACTTGGGTAATATAGTGTTTCGGGATGTTTAATGTATGGGCCATGTTTTCGATGGTAAAATCGCCGTTCAAATAGGGCTGTCCCGATTCCATGTATTGCTGAACCATGTCGATATATTTTAGGGCCACGTCTTCTTTTAAACCCGAACGCTGATACTTTGGATTAGCCTTTATCACTTCATCGTCGGCGGCTGCCAAACGGTCTTGCCGACGATGGAGGCGTTTGAAACTCTCGCTCACAAAAATAGTATCCTGGTTGAAGCCGAAAAAACTGAGAGCATAAGCAAAAAAAGTAAGACCGGTTATGGGGAATATATCGGGTTGAAGGATTGGGTTTTTTAGATTGAGGTAAAAATTAAAAAGACGGGATATCACCGCAAGGGAATAGGCAAGTGCAAATATCAGTGCAATTGTTTTTAACCAGCGAAGATTGGTTTTATGCGAATCGAAGGAATAATAATTATACACGTTTTTTTCGTGTACACGCAACAGGTACAGTACCTGCACCACATAAAAAAAGATGGAGGTGACGATCAGTACTGAATAAACCATGTGATAACCCGAAATTTTATCGCCCAGAAAGCTGGTATGTACTTCGGTCATAATGGCTTCTTTCGATACAAATAGCATGAAAAATGTGGTAGCCACCACAAAGGGCAGAAAGTGGAAAAAGTACCTGACGCGAAAAACAGGCTTTTCGAGGATGAGCATTTTTGCATAAATAAAAACAAATGGCCCATACGTAAATGGGATCAGTTTTAACATGATAAGTTCGGGGAAAGTAAACCTGTCGAACTTTATGCTAAGCAAGCTGGAAAGCATTTGAAGGGCCATAAGGAATAACCAGATGGCCAAAACAATGTCGGAAATTTGCCTGTCTTTTTTGGTAAACATTAAAAGACTGGCAAATAGCGATTGCACAATACCTATGTAAAGCAATATTTCCATCGATAGCAAAGATAGGAATTTTGAGGGGATTGAAGCAATGGAGTATTGGAGTGATGGAGTGTTGGGTTGAGCATTGCAAATTCTCATTCATTATAAATAAGTGTCAGGAATTTGAGTAATGCAGAGATTGGGGTTTTTAGAGGTGCCCTTATGCTTTACCCAAATGATCCATCCCGTAATGAAGGTTATTGCCATAAGTCCATTATTTTTTAATGCTTTTTTAATGCCGTTTTAATGTCCTGAGTCTTACTAAGCAATACTTTTAATATCCAATAATTAACTTAATGAGTATGACAAAATATCTTCAAATTTCTATCCTAGTATTGCATCTTTCATTAATTATCAGGCTCTCGGCTGTTTCACAAAGTCAAGCATACCTGATAAATGCAACCGATTCTATTCTAAAGTGCAATAACTCCGTTGTAGAATTAAAGGCCAATCACGAAACCTTGTATGCAATTCCAAACATTAGCCCGGTATCAGAATCCTTAGTTGGCCCCGACCATACGGCTTCAGGATTTGTTGTTACTTTGAGCACCGGCACCTTAGTCAACCTTTTCAGGTTAGATCCTGGATATTATGGAAACCATGCGGGAAATAACTCTATGATAGTAAAAAGGACCAGTATTGATGGCGGACTTACCTGGACTACCCCAGAGTTAGTGTATAATGATATTCAGTATGATGACCGAAACGTGTATGGAGGAAAGCTGGGTCAAGACACCATAATTCTGTTTTTTAGGAAATATGATGCCTATACCTATTTAGAGATTGGCTTATATTATATTTATAGCCCCGATGGAGGACTTACCTGGTCGCCCTTGCAATATTTCAATTTTACCCCCAACACCTGTTTCGGTTCCCAACAGGTAATCCCAATCCCAGGCAGAGGGTACATGATGGCAATATACGCATCGTATTATGTGGAGCTTCGATTTTCACACGATGGCCTAAGCTGGGATAGTATCCAATATAGTTGGGACTATAGAGTTAGCCAAACTTTTTTCCTAACTGAAATCCAATTCACTTACTGTGGCAATGGCCGGATAATCGGCTTTGCCCGAAATCAGAATGGCAGCTACGGAGACACATTTTATCAGATGGTTTCGGAAGATTATGGCTACACCTGGACCCAGCCCACCCTCACAAACATTGCAGCCCCCTTCCCCTGCCCTGCCCCCTCGTCGTTTTATGATGAAGCCAATGACGACTTCTGGTTTATCGCCACCGACAGGCGGCACTACGCAGGTCCGACCTATTCCGCTTACGAATCGCGGGTTTGGCTTTATAAGAACAAGCCATCGGAGATTATCCACACGCCTACAAATTATACCCTTTTTACAAGTTTTCTGAGACCCTTCCCTAATGCTCACATGTTTTATGGATACCCCATCTACACAAAAAAAATGGATGGTAATTACCTTATATTGTTTACCGAATCGAAGAAAAAATCGAATTATTTCGAGGATGCAGACTATTATCAATTTACCATTTCGTATGATACCATAAGTGTAAAAGCCGACCATTATCTTTGGAGCACAGGTTCTAGCGATTCAACCATCCTGGTCAGTAACTCGGGAATTTACAAACTAACACTTGCCGATTCGTACGGAGCCGAATTCATCGACAGTGTTTTCGTAAATATGCTGGATTTCGATCTAAATCAGTCCACATTTAGCTTTATACCGGGTGATACAATCAATCCACAAATCACGTTGAATACCCCTAATGAATCCACCGAATTTAACTGGTCGACCGGGGATACAGCCCTAAGCGTGCTGCTTTATCCGCAGATTACTGAAACAATCTATATTACTGGTAGCAATGCTTTCCAAACCTGTACCGACAGCATTACACTATTTGCTATTTATGTACCACTTCAAATGGGCACAGCTGCAACTGTTGTTGATGTATCCTGTTTTGGGGGAAACAATGGTGCAATTATCCCATCTTATTTTGGCGGGGCTTACCCGTTAATCTTTAACTGGAGCCATGGAGCCAGTACTGCCCAAGCTACGAACCTCACTGCTGGTAGTTATTCGGTCATCATAAGCGATGTGTATGGTGATTCAATTATTGAAAACTACACCATTCTGGAACCTACCGGGATTGAAATACAAAGTACCAAATACGATGTCAGTAGCATCGGAGAAAATGACGGCGCAATTTTCTTGTCGGTTTCGGGTGGGGTAAGCCCCTACACATGTACATGGTCGAATGGGAGCACCTCACTTGAAATTTATTATGTACCGGCAGGTGCTTATTCAATAACCATATCCGAAGCAAATGGCTGTGAAACTTATGCTAGTTTCACGATTTATGAACCCGAATTAATCTCGGCCCAGACCATTCAAATAAACCAGGGTTGGAGTATGATATCTTCCTATATCAACCCTTCTAATCCAACTTGCGAAGATTTCTTTTCCCCAATTGTGTCTTCTATTATAATAGTAAAAAATCACCTGGGTTATGTTTATTGGCCCTTGTTCAATGTGAATCAAATTGGTGAAGTTCAGCTGGGCAAAGGGTATTTGATAAAATTAGCACAAAGCGATTCACTGCTAATCTCCGGGACGATTGCAGTGCCCGAAAACACTTCCATCTATTGCCCATCGGGGTGGAATATAATAGGTTACCTCCGAAACAATCCGGGTGAAGTTTCGAATATGCTTTCAAGCCTTGCAGGTAATATTATACTACTAAAGAACAGTGGGGTGCATTCCCAAAATATGACCATTATGCAGCCCTTGTTAGTTCTTTACTCATAATCAATTGACCTTTCACGGTTTCTCCACCTTCTGGTACGAGAATCATCTTTCTTATGCTGTTGAGAAAGACAGGCCACCTGCCT
>JAIOYV010000119.1 GCA_021740905.1 Bacteroidales bacterium | reverse complement strand
CCCAATCCTTCTTGATGTGGCCAAATTACAAAATCCAATCACTGTCCCCTGGCTAAATAATAAAAAATTGGAGATTGTTTTTACACCCTAATTTTAGGAGCAAATTATGCACAGTTTAAGAACCTGCGAAAATCGGTGAAATCAATCTGTTCTATGTCCCCCCTGGCCATATCGCCCATGAAAAATTCTTTCCCGTTTTCTTCGAGGGCCAAATCGGGGCTATACTTTTCCTCGTACACTTTCACTTTCAATTTTCTTAGCTTGTCACCCGTATTCCTGAAATCGATCCTTACCATCACCGCTTCACCAGCTTCGGCTACACCATCGCCGTTGCCATAGGTAAACACACCGTATTTATCCTGTGATGTATCGTTAAGGACTATTTTTTCAATCGCGATCCTTCCCGGCAGGCTTTCTTTCAATCTTATTTTAATGATCTGAGGAAGCGCCGCCAAACCAAAGCGGTCGACAAGTTGCAGCCTTATTTCCTGCTCCGAATCGGCAAAATCGCTATTTGCTTCGATGGGGATTGTGAAATCCGAACTGCTATTCCCAGGCAACGGGGCAATGGGTAATTCACTTGCAAAGGAAATCCGTTGCGTTTTCGACAAACAGGTGAGCCAAACACTTGATTCTTCGCTCAGTTCATCGTTTGGGTTCAGCAATTGAAAATGGATAGCCCCCTTATTCGATTTAGATAATTCGTGGCTTTCGTCTGTTGCCTTGAAATAAAGGTTTCTGATTTCAATCTCAGCAACATCTCCAACCGGATTTCTCCTTCTGCTGTTCGAAATATCCGAAAGCTTAGGTTTCGTGGATGTTCCTTTTACAAGCAGGTCCGATATTTCAACCCTCATTTTATTGTACACCACAAAACCAATGCGCGATCCATAAAAGCCTTCAAAGGGAAGGTTTTCTACCAGGCTGTCGTTTATTAAAAACAAGATGCGGCTTCCTTTTTTGTTGATCTCTACTTTATTGCCGGCATCCCATTTATTGATAGCCCTCGATTCGCGGCGCGAAATATACTGCCATTTGCCATATTCCCATTTGCCTATTTCGTAAACCCCTTTTCCCGAAATGGTGAACGTAAAACAATTGTCCTTATCTTTTTTTCCCCAGCACAAACCGTAGCCATCGCCATCGAAGCCCCCAATTTTTGCAATATTGGCAACAATGGAAAAATCACTGTTCTGATCCAGAGGAATATCAATATCGGTCAACAATCCGATTTTATTTTTCCGCGTAACCAATAAATATTTGTTCTTCCACACTTTGGCCATGCGGAAAGTGGTATTATAATCCGCCCATTTATGCTGGTTGTTTTTGAAGCTTTCATTTAGCACAATACCTTCGGGCTGCCCCATTAGGGTGCAAGCCTGAACCAGGAAAAACGCCAGGAGCATATTTCTTATAATGTATTGCGACATAATCATTAATCATTTACAATTTCTTGAGGCTATTTACGGAGCTAAAGCCAATAAGTTTTTCGTAGCGCGAAGAATTCTCTTTCAGGTACACAAATAGCTGGTACTCGTTTTCGGTTTCGTAATGGTTCCCTTCTATGTACCCTGTGTTGGCAGCTTGTTCACCATCTTTTAAAAAAGCATACGAATAATTGTAATAGCCCTGTTTCAAGAGCATGGTCAGCTCGTATTGTTTGCGTTCGTAATTGTAGGTCATTTTATTCTTTTGCTGAAAGCCCCAGTCCGACAAAGCCCCAAACACATAGATATTCCCGTCCACCACAGGGGCTTCGAAGGGCAGCGAGAATTTCACGTACACATAATCGGCTTCGGTGTCCATGTCGTACCCATCAGCCATGTCGATTTTGAATTGCCCATTGATGTCTTCTTCATAAAAGTAGACCTTAAAGCGCCTCCGCTCGTCTTTTTTTAGATCGAAATAGAAATAGGGTTTTTTATATGTAATCTTATCAATACCCTCCGAATTGAACTCCACATCTTTGCAATTGAAAAAGCGAAACTCATTGCTCCCCGCGAAACTATTGTCCGATTCCAGGTCGTAAAGCAATTCGTTGTTTCGTATAAATTTAGGTTGAAGATTGTCGATACGATTGTCCCACCTGCCATTTTGTGTAATCACCACTTTCAATTCCCGGTAGGGGTCGTTGATGGGGATCTGACTTGTAAGGTTAAAGTCGATTTCCTGGTGGCTCTTCATCTCGTCGAGAATGGTGGAGCGTTTTGCTTCGGCCACAATCTGCACCCGGGGTTCGTAAAGCATAAACCGCCGTGTAAAAACAGCCTGGTCTTCGTTCCCGGCTACGTACACTTTAATCAGGTAATTGCCCGATATCTTGAACTGTACATCATCATTTGGCAACAACAAATCGTAGTGGCAATAATTCCGGAAAGTGTTGAACGAAAACTTAAAATTACGGATTTGGTTCTCCTCAAAACCCTCCTGGTAATCGTAAGTGCTCAGGCGCGAATCCTCCCAATCAGAGGTGCAATGGAATATTTTATAGTAATAATCTTTCGATTCGTCAGCCAGGTCATCGAAACTCAGTTTTAAAATTTCGGAACCATTCAGTGCAATAACAGGCAGCGAAAGCAAATCGGCGGCTTTGTGCAATTGCACAGTATGGATATTTTCGTTGTAAATGAAATTATCGAAGCGCATATAGCCCTCGTCGAAATAATCGGGCAGGAATGCAACAGTATCTTTTGCTTCCTGTCCATGCAGAGGCATGAACCAGAACATTAAAAATGCTATTGATACAACCATACCCAATTGGGATATCTTATTCATAAAACCAAATTTGAACTTTTTAAACATCATCTTTACAAAGGAAACTAATATTTGGGGAACGGGGAAGGCAAATTATTAGTACGACAATTCTGAAAAATCTCAAACTCTTAATCTTGAGTCCACTCCGAAAAGTCAAAAAAACAAAAATCTGCCACAAAGCCACTAAGTCACTAAGTTTCACAAAGGGTTTGCTACTATGACTTTACCCTTAGTGAATTCTTCGTGCTTTTGTGCCTTCGTGGCTAAAATCGACTTTTCGGAGTGGAATCAATCTTATAAACTAAAGTGAAAATGGTAAGAATCTCATTGCAAAGAAGAAAATAAAAATTGAGAAGATAAAATTACTTATTATCAAGATTATAAATGCTATTTTAAACTTTGAATATTTATCACATGTCATTTCAATATACTTCAACTTGGGTAAATAGTATTTTAATAAGACCCTATTAATTTTAAAACCTAAAAATGTCATTATTACTGCAATCACAACAGGATGAATGTCTCCCTCAAAGAAGTATCCAATAAACCACATTATTAGAGCTATAGAAAAAAACAGAATTGGTATTATAGTTGCCAAGAAGACACTCACTTCTAATTGATTCTGTTTTGCATTCCTCAAGAAGATATAATATGAAATTATGATAAAGTCAATAATCTTCATTGTTAATCCCAATTATAATGTCGTAACCCTGAAAAAATATACTTTTCCGGGATATGTTATTCAAATTTTTGCCTGTCCGTACCTTTGATTAAAGAATATTTTTCAAATCCTGTTTACCCACAATGGCCATTATTTCAGCTATGTTATTGTTGATTCTATAATAGATACTATCGGATCCACACACACAGCGTCGATATCCTTTTTTTATGTGATCAACTGATTGGAATGAAAATGGTCTTTTGGCTATGATGTCGAAGCATTCGAAAAATTCATAGAAGTATTTGTCAGCCTGGGTCATGCCAAATTTTGCGACACCATAATGATGTATTCTTATCAAGTCTTCTTTGGCTGAATTACTTAACTTATAATTAGCCATTCAATAAAAACTTTGATTGGGTTAAGATTTGTTCTTTAGTATCATCCGTAAATCCACTACTTTCAGCTTTTTCTAATTTGTCTGTTATCCAGTCAATCTGAACCTGTTGGTTTCTTGCTTGTCTGATTAAATCATTAACCAACTCACTTTTACTGGAGTACTCCTTAGTACCCACTTGTTCCTTTAACCACTCATCGTTGGGTTTTGTGAAAGATATACTTTGTCTAACCATATTCTTGTTTTAGGTGCAAATTTACACCAATGCTGAATCATTAGCAAGTATTTTTTTGTTGCTAAATGAATTACCTGGCATCAACTGTTGGTTTATTTTTATACTCTCCTGTTGATTATTTTGATTCGCAATAGATCAATTTGTTAATTAATCAGGTTTAAACCTTTCGAGCAGTTATTCTTGTATTTCAATGACGAAATTGATTTTTAGCATTTATTCATTCTGGCCAAGCTAAGCTTCCTTATCCCAAAATAGATTATTTTTGCTACCCTATGAAAAAAGAAATAGTATTAGTGCTAAGCCCCAAAGCCGCCACAGAGGAGGATCAAATAAAAAGGGAAGCAGCTCAAAAACTCAATATCAAACTATCGACTATAACAGCTTTGAAGGTACTGCGACGTTCCATCGATGCCCGGAAGAAAGATGTGAAAATAAATCTGGGGGTATTGGTTGTCTACAGCGAACCCGCACCCAAGTTCCCACGACCAGAGTTTTATTTTCAATTTGTGGGAAACAAACCAGCTGTGGTCGTTGTGGGAGCCGGGCCAGCGGGATTGTTTGCTGCCCTCCGGTTGATCGAATTGGGTGTAAAACCAATTATTGTTGAACGGGGCAAAGAGGTAAGTGCCCGAAAGATAGACATTGCCACCCTGGCCAAAGAACAAATTGTAAACCCCGAATCGAACTATTGTTTTGGCGAAGGTGGCGCCGGCACTTTTTCAGATGGAAAACTGTACACCCGCTCGAAAAAGAAGGGCGAGAACCAGCGTATCCTCGAACTCTTGCAGTTTCATGGGGCACAGGAAGAAATCCTCACGGATGCCCACCCACACATTGGAACCAATATACTGCCCAGGGTGATCGTGAAAATCCGCGAAAGCATTTTACAGGCCGGGGGCGAGATCCGTTTCAATACCCGTGTCGACGACCTGTTGATTAAAGATAGTCAGGTTATTGGCGTAGAAACTGCTTCCGATGAAAAAATCTATGGGAAAGCAGTGATCCTTGCCACAGGCCATTCATCGCGCGATATGTACGAATTACTCTACCATCGCGACATAGCCCTCGAAGCCAAGCCTTTTGCAATGGGTGTCCGCATCGAGCATCCCCAGGCATTGATCGACTCCATCCAGTACCATTGCGATGTGCGCAGCAAATACCTGCCTGCCGCATCGTACAACATGGTTAGCCAGGTGGAAGGCCGGGGTGTGTATTCTTTTTGTATGTGCCCTGGAGGTTACATTGTCCCCTCGGCCACAAGCTCCGAAGAGATTGTGGTAAACGGCATGTCCCCTTCAGGCAGAAACTCGGCCTATGCCAATTCAGGCATGGTGGTGGAAGTCCGCCTGGAAGATTTAAAAGAATACGAAGAGTATGGTGCCCTAGCCGGATTAAAATACCAGCAACATCTCGAACACCTCGCCTATCAAAATGCCAACTGCGACCAGACTGCCCCGGCCCAGCGCATGGTCGATTTTGTCGAAAACCGTTTCTCCAAAGATGTGCCCGACAGCTCTTATTATTGTGGGACCATCCCATCACCTTTGCACGAATGGTTGCCCGACCCCATTCGCTCACGATTGCAGGAGGCATTTAAGCAATTCGGGGAAAAGTACAAAGGTTACTATACCAACGAGGCAGTTATCCTTGGTGTAGAATCTCGCACTTCATCACCCGTTCGGATCCCCCGCATCCAGGAGACACTTGAACATCCCCAAATAAAAAGGCTTTTCCCGGCAGGCGAAGGATCGGGTTATGCAGGGGGCATTGTATCGTCGGCTATTGATGGGCAGCGATGTGCAGAGATGGCAGCGAAGGTGTAATATACGAATAAACAGCTTTTTATAAACTTTTTAACCATAATCATTATGAAGAAATTTATTGCAGTGTTTTTATTATTGATAATATCAATAACTTCTTACGCACAGCTAAAGGAGCAAGAAAATGAATTGTATCAAAGAAAGGTACAGAGTTTTACCAAAATGAAGAAGACAGGGGGGATTTTAGCTGGCATTGGAGGTGGATTGACAATGTTGAGTATCGTAGCGATATCGAATGCCGAATGGGAAAAAACAGTAGATATATACGGAAATACAAACTATAACACCACCGATGGCAGCGGGGTTTTAGGGATTGTTGGATTAGTTGTTGGTATACCAATGGGTGTTACCGGAATTGTGTTAAATACAATAGGCAAAAAGAAAGTGAAATATTATTCCGAGAAAATGAAGAATATAGATGTCGGGATGTACCAATGGGGTCAACAAAAAGGGTTAACCCTAACAATAAAGTTCTGAATTTAATACTGATCCTTTGATCTTGTTTTTTGATTATGCGTAAATAGAAATGCTATTTTCGCTAACAAAATTGAATCAAATTAAATATGAAAATGCCAACCATTAAAACACCTCCCCTAATTTTATTTTTGTAAGGATGAAGAAGTCCTAATCCGATCCATCATGAAAATCATTTCTTGCCCGTGAACCAAAAAGAATAATCTGCGCTTCCAGGTCTATTTTTCGGATGCGCTCCTTTACGGTGGAAAATAGGTGATGTCTTGTATTCATCTTTAACAAAGATAAAACTTCTTGAAGGTTGCTCAACTTGGAGTGTCTGACAAATTTTGTTTGAGCTTTGCCAAAAGATTTTTCTACTTTTGAAATCAACAAAAAACCATTACTATGAGACACTACTTTAAAGCTCTTTTGATTATCTGTTTGGCAGTAATCACCCTTTCTTGTTCGGAGAAACCTGTAAAAACCGAAAGCAATATTTCCATTATCCCAAAACCGGCAAGTATACAAATCCAACCGGGTGAATTTGAGATTAGCACTGCCATGAAAATCCTTTACCAGGGAAGTGATGATATTGTTGACATCCCAGCTTTTCTGAACCAGAAATTTCAAACAGCGGCAGGTTTTCAGCTTAAAGTCGAAGCAGTGGAAAATAACGAAATCCCTGAAAATTCAATTGTGCTTGAGTTAGGCTCTTGCCCCGATTCGCTTGGCATGGAAGGCTACCTTCTAAAGGTGGACAAAACCGGGATACGAATCAATGCCATTGCTGCCAGCGGCTTGTTTTATGGTTTGCAGACCCTGCGCCAAATGTTGCCTGCCGAAATTGAAAGCCCGGCTTTGGTTGAAAATGTGAATTGGACTGTCCCTTTTGTTGAAATTACCGACAAGCCCCGATTTGGCTGGCGAGGCATGTTGCTGGATTGTTGCCGTCATTTCATGGAAAAAGATTTTGTGCTCCGGTATATCGACTTGCTGGCTTATCATAAAATGAACCGTCTGCACTGGCACCTTACCGAAGACCAGGGCTGGCGCATAGAAATAAAACAATTCCCTACATTGACCGAAATTGGTGCCTGGCGAACCGAGGAAGACGGATCGCGCTATGGTGGTTTTTATACCCAGGATGAAATCCGGGAAGTGGTAGCCTACGCCAAAAGTCGTTTTATTGAAGTAGTCCCAGAAATTGAATTGCCCGGACACTCCCTGGCGGCATTAGCAGCTTTTCCTGAACTTTCGTGCACGGGGGGACCTTTTGAAGTGGGAAACCAATGGGGCGTTTTTAAAGATATTTATTGCGCCGGAAACGATAAAAGTTTCGAGTTTCTGGAGAAGGTATATGATGAAATTTTCGATTTATTCCCTTTTGAATATGTACATATTGGGGGTGATGAGGCCCCAAAATACCGATGGGAAAATTGCGACAAATGCCAGAAACGAATCAAGGATGAAGGGTTAAAGAACGAGCATGAACTTCAATCCTACTTTATTACGCGCATGGAAAAATACATTAATGCGAATGGACGGAAGTTGATTGGCTGGGACGAAATCCTCGAAGGAGGTCTGGCTCCTTCGGCTACCGTTCAATCGTGGCGGGGTTTCGAGGGCGCAAAAGAAGCTGCCGAGCAAGGCCACGATGCCATCGTATCCCCCACCAGCCATGCTTATTTTGATTATTCTATCGAAACCACCGATCTAAAGCAGGTCTATTCTTTCGAGCCTGTCCCCACGGGTTTGGACAAGGAACATCAGAAACACATTATTGGCGGCGAATGTAACATGTGGACCGAACGTGCCCCACAAGAAGAAATCGACGACAGGATGTTCCCGCGCTTATTGGCCATGAGCGAGGTTTTGTGGACAGATAAAGGGCAAAGGGATTATTCCGATTTTCATGCACGGGTGCAGGATCACTACAATAGACTTGATTTCCTTGGCGTGAAATATGGTTTTGAGAGCATGGCCGTTTCAGTGATTTCCGAGTACGATCCGGCATCCCGGTCTTATACCGTTCAACTGATTTCCGGCCAAAAGGGCTTCGATCTATTTTATACCCTCGATGGCTCCGAACCCACAATTCATTCTACTAAATATGAAGCCCCGATCAATATAGATAAAAGCACAGAATTAAATGCCATTGCTGCCAAAGGCGAGGATGGCCCAATTAAAACCATCAATCAGAAGTTTACTATCCATAAGGCTATGGGAAAGAAAGTTGAACTTGAATTTCCTTTCAGCCCCAATTACGATGGAAGCTCTCCAAACGCTTTAGTCGATGGCTTGTGTGGCACAGAGAATTTCCGCGATGGGAAATGGCAAGGCTTTCAGGGCAATGACCTGGTGGCTGTGATTGACCTTGGTGAGCCAGCTGAATTCAGCAAAGTTACCCTGAGTTGTTTGCAAAGCATGCCTTCGTGGATTTTGATGCCGACGGAAATTACTGTTTTAAGTTCAGCTGATGGTGTTGAATTCACAGAATTGGCAAGTCTAGCTCCCAACGTGGATCAAAAACGCAGCGATAAATTCATCATGGAATTCCCAATTGAATTCCTTAAAACCAGTTCCCGGTTTATTAAAGTGATCGCCAAAAATGTAGGCACAAACCCCGACTGGCACGATGCCGCAGGATCGGCAAGCTGGTTGTTTGCCGATGAGATTGTGGTGGAGTAGCTGTGCTATTGTGGACAAATACTGTTTATGACTATTCCCGGATTAGAAAGTATGAGTACAATAGAAAGGCTTCAAACCATGGAGGCTTTGTCGGATGTCATTTTACAGGATAAATCTGAGTTTGGATCGCTTGATTGGCATGAAGAAATTCTAGCAAAAGGTAGAAAATGGTAAGGCCAAATTCATCTGCGTTTAGAATTAAAAGTTGACAAAGACTAGAACGTTAAAGGATATATTAAATATCGCCATTTCTCATAGAGGTAAAAAGAAATAATAATGAGACTCAAACATTTCATAATTGCAATAATTTCCATCTTTATTTTAAATTGGCTGTATGAACTCTATTATTTTGACAATAATGTATTTATTCATATTAGAAATAGTAGTAATTTTCAAACTGATGAAATGAAGTTATTTATTGACTCAATATTTATTTGTGCCGAAGAGATAACGATAAGTAACAAATGGCGGTT
Source organism: Bacteroidales bacterium (assembly GCA_021740905.1). GTDB lineage: Bacteria > Bacteroidota > Bacteroidia > Bacteroidales > M50B96 > JAIOYV01. The sequence continues at coordinate 6,069 of JAIOYV010000119.1, read as the reverse complement.
GGGAAAGACAATTCCAATACATTTAGATATTGGAAATCATAATTTTAAGATAAAGTCAAAGGATAAAACATTAAATTTGAACGTTGATTTGAACGTTTTTTATAGCCATGTAATCTATATCATTTTATTTGAAGACACAAATAACTCACAACATTATACTATTGAAAAGCATTATGGTAGAGAAATCTTGCCACCATAGGAAAAGGTATTGTTCAAAATTCGGATAAAGCCTTTCGATTTCAAGGGAAACCAAACTTTATAAACTTGGGAAGTATTTTGGAAATGCTTAGCAAGTGTACACCAGGATGTTCCGCGAAATTGGAGATGGAAATTTGGGCTATCATCTAACTAAATTGTTAGTGCCCGGATAATATTGCCTTTACACAATCGAGTCAGGTTTCCGCCAAATTTCTAATTTCCAGCTTCCAGTTTCAATACCCTCATGAGGCAATTAAAAGACTGCTGACAGTAGACTGCCGACTTGACCAATTCTCCCTATCAAATCCGGGTCCTCCCCCTCTTCAATCCCAATAATTTCAACCACAACCTGCTGGCCGCGAGAAAGGGAAGCTCCCTCTATTTTTACCGGGACAAAATGCTGGCTGTGGCCAAAGGCTATTCCCCTGTACACTTTCTCGATTATGACCGATTGGCTTTTGCCAATTAAGCCGGAGCGAAATTGTCGTTTGAGTTTTTCTGACAGGATGCGCATGTCCTCACTGCGCTGGGTTTTTATCTTTCCTGAAACCTGGCCTTCCATACGGACAGCACGTGTGCCATCGCGCTCTGAGTATTTAAAAGTATGTACATGGCTAAAACCAATCTTTTCCACCATGTTGAGGCTTTGCTGGTGGTCTTCTTCGGTTTCGCCGGGGAAGCCCACAATAATGTCGGTGGTGAGGTTGATGTCCGGGCGATGTGCTTTCAGTTTTTCAATCATTTCGAGAAAGCCACGGGCGGTGTACATGCGCCGCATTTTCAGCAATATTTTTTCTGACCCCGACTGCAAACAGATGTGCATGTGGGGAGTCAGTTTGGGGTGTTTCATAAGGCCGAATAATTTGTCGCCAAAACCTTCCGGTTCTATGGATGAAATCCGTACCCTGAAATCGCCTTCCAGATCAAGGATTTTTTCAACCAGGTCTTCAAAATTTGATGACTCGTATTGGTATCGGCCAATGTTTACCCCGGTCAGCACAATTTCTTTGTAGCCCGAATTCACAAGCTTTCTTACATTCTCAAGTACATCCTCCACTGGCCGACTGATAGCCCGTCCACGAACGAAAGGGATGATGCAAAAGGTACAGAAGTTATCGCACCCGTCCTGTATTTTTACCAGGCTGCGGATGTGAATGCCCTGATCACCCAATTCGAAATTGAAAGGGTCGCTTTCGTATTTATCGGGCAGGGTTATCTCGCCCCGAAAATGTTTATCAACAATATTAAAAATGGCCCCCTTCTGTCGGTTTTCAACCACATAAGTGATTTTATCCTGCTGTTGAAGAGTATCCTTTTTGCTGTTGGCCATACAACCGGTCACCACCACTAAAGGTTCCTTTCCTTTGCGGGTAGCCTGCTGGATGATATTGCGGGATTTATGATCGCTTTGGTTGGTCACTGTGCAGGTGTTTACCACATACACATCGGCCTCTTCGTTAAAATCGACGACTTCATAGCCCTCCTTTCCAAATTGTGAAATCAACGAATCGGTTTCGTATTGGTTAAGGCGGCAACCCAAAGTTTTAAAAGCAATTTTCTTTTTCATTGTAAGGGCACATATTTACCTGGAGTTGGAACTTATTTCTATCTACTTCTATAATAAAAAGCAATTAACCTATTTTGTGTGAACCCTCAGACATTTTCGTTTATGTGTTTTTTAGTTCGCTTGGCCAAAATTTGTGGTCTTTATCAAGGAAAATAATATAAAAAACATCCTCTTCGATATAACCCACAACCACTTCTTTGCTATTGTCAGTAATGTGCATTACCGCCCATGTGACACCAGTAACATGTTTTGGTTCAGCAAATTCGGAATGTGGAGGGAAATCGACTTTATGGTATTCTTTGATCCAATTGTATTGTCTTACGGCCAAAGTTGTATGTTGTCCTAAATTCTTCATTCTTAATATTAAAGGTTTGAGAAGGCCTAATCTCTCCCATTCTTCAATCGACTGACCAATGCCCTTATCATCTTTAATATGTTTAGAAAAACTAAAGGTAATTTTCCTTTGTTTATTACCAATTGCATTTCTTCTACCTTGTTCCCTTGTATATGCTGGGCTTTGTTGTCTCTTGCTCTTTTTACTCGCCATACAAAAAATCCATTAATTTTTGATTTAATTCTATGGTATCAGAAGCCCCAAATTTGTTTTCTAAATATTTTTTTTCGTAGGAAGAGGTATTTCGAACAGTTTTAGCATTGAACTCTGATAGAGAATATAATTCAGACACTCCAAATTGGTCTTTACCAATAAACCAAATTTGATCCCTCCTAAGTAGATTCTTATCTAACAAACTACTATCATGACCTGTAAAAACAAGTTGTGCACCCTTAATATTAAATTCATTAAATAACATCAATAATTTCTTTGTGAGATTAGGATGAAGTTTTGAATCAAATTCATCAATAAAAAGGATCCTACCATTTCTCAGAGTATCATACATTGGCCCAAGAAGATAAATAAGCTTTTTTGTTCCATGTGATTCGTTTTCTGACACATTAAATGGAATAGAATTGATCAATAAATTATTCTCATCGAAGCGGTTGTGATAAGTTACCACTTTTCCCTCCTCTTCTCCGGCTTCAATATTTGCAATTTCCATAAATTTTAAAGCCAACGAAATCCAGTTTTTAAATTGAGTATCTTTCTGAATGAGCCTGGATGTATATAAGGCGTAATTGTCTTCTGTCAAACCACTTAGAATATTTACATTCAAAAACCAGTTAAAGACAATTCGCGATATTATTTGATTATTCTGAGCCAGGTGACTAATAAAAAGCACATTCTGATTTACATCATCCTTGTATTTTATACCTTCATTAAATGCCGATTTGTTAATATCGAAATCCCCACCTTCTCGTGAAAATAATACAATTTCCCTTTCGATCTTTTTATAGAGCCATTCCTTTTTTATTTCATGTCCATTTATCTGAAAACCATACCTGTAAATTGTATCGACCAACAAAAATGAAACTTCAAACATCGTGTCAGCATTCTCTGTTTTTGTATTTAACTTAAACTGAAAATCATGAATTGGTTTGTCTTCTTCTTTTTTTAATGAATTGCTAAACGAATTATGAACGATTCCTGCCATGTGGGCCATTGCTGAAATAAAATTACTTTTTCCTCCAGCATTTGAACCATATATGGCTGAGGTTTTTAACAAGTCAAATTCCTTTTTTGTTTTGATTATATTCTTTTCAATATGTTCGCCAAACGACTTAACATTCGACATTAAGAACCTTGTTTCATCTCTGAAGGACCTAAAATTTTTAAATCTAAATTCAATTAGCATGTTTAATATATTAATTCATGCAAAGATATGATTAAATATGACATATTACCAAAATATGGTAATAAATTTATTTAAGCTGTAAAAAAGCTACACTTCGCTTTCCTGCATCACCTCCACAAAATCGGCAGCTACGGAAAAGTCTCCGGCAGAAATAATCTTTACTGTGGCAAATTCCCCAATCCTCGATTTATCGTAGGAATAAATCCGTACAGGTATTTTCCCTTCGGTGTATGCGCTCAGGTAACCCGAACGTTTTTCTGTTCCTGCTATCAGCACTTTCAGTGTCTTGTCCACCAAAGTATTGTTGTAGTTGCGCGCATGGACTTCCAATTCGGCTGTGAGCCTGTGCAATCGTTCCTTCTTTTCGGGTTGGGGAATATCATCCTCCCAGCGCGAGCTGGTGGCACCTGGACGGGGCGAATAGATAGCAATGTAGGCCATGTTGTATCTGAACTCATTCATGGCTTTGATTGTATTTTGAAATTGTTCCTCTGTCTCGCCGGTAAATCCTACGATAATGTCAGTGAAAATAGTAGCCTCCGGAAGTTTTTCCCGAATCGATTCAATGATGTGCCTGTAAGTATCCACATTGTGTTTCCGGTTCATGCGCATCAACACTTTGTCGTCGCCCGACTGGATAGGGATGTGGATTTGTTTGGCCAGGCACTTGTGCTTTGCGATCACTTCAATCACATCAACGCCCATGTCGCGAGGATGAGGCGATGTAAAGTAGGTCCAGAATTCTTTCCCGCAGGTATCGCCGTATTCGCCAATCTTCTTCAATAATTCTGAAAAGGATATCTCATTTCCCTTTTTGTCGAAGCCGTAGGAATTAACATTCTGGCCTAATAAAGTGATGGTTTTATAGCCATTCTCAACCAACCGTTTCACCTCGGACAATATTTCTTCGGAAGGTCTTGACACCTCACGACCCCGGGTATAAGGTACCGCACAAAAAGTACAGAATTTATCACAGCCATTTTGAATGGGAACGAATGCCTCGAAACTGGAATCGTATTCCGGGATTATGTCCCAGAACTCTTTTATGTCGGGGTTTTCTGGCAGGTTGAGTTGTATATCGGCAGCCGATATTTTAGTCTTTTGTCGTACTATAGCGGAAAGATCAAAAATAGGTCCCTCATTATTCTTTTTGTTAATGGTGGGGACATGGCTTTCTTGTCCAAGACTACTTTTCCGAACCGAAGCCGGGGTAACAATGCCATACTGTTGTATCATTTCGGGGAACTGTGGCAGCTCGTTCATGGTAAAAATGAGGTCGAAAAGCTTGAGGAATTTCTCCCTGTCGGCAGGCAACACGCACCCCGACACAAAAGTGATCAGGCTTTCGCGGTCTTTGCGTTTGTTCCACTTGGCAATTTGGGAATACACCTTGTTGATGGACTTTTGCCTCACCGAACAAGCCAGCACGCCCAACAGGTTTGCCTCCTCCTCATTTTCCGTCCACCGGAAACCAATCCCCTCAATAACCGTTTTTACCCGTTCGCTGTCCGATTTGTTCATCTGACAACCAAGAGTAATTAAATGATATTTCATCTTTTTTAGTCTTCAGTCCACAGTCTTCAGTCCTCAGTCGGCAGTAACAGATTTGCCTACTGTGGACTGAAGACTGCCTACTTATGTATAAATAAAGGTGCTACCCTAAAAGTACACCTCCGCGTGCATATTCCCTGAAGGAACACCTTGTTCTTCAAGAATATCGTACACATCGTTTATCATTTCAACATTGCCGCAAAGATAGCAAAGTGTATCTTTTGCAACCGAATTTTCACGAAGATAATCAGTTACATGGCCGTAATAGTCGCCGCTGCCATCGCGCGAGGTACATAAGATGTGTTTTCCATTGGAATAATCCTTTTTGTCGTAGCCCTCCTCAGCATGTCGAACTCCATGCAGGACAGTATAGTTTAATCCGGGGTGGGATTTTGCGATGCTATGAAATGGGGAGATACCTGTCCCGCTTGCTATGAAAAGGAATTTTCCGGAAAGTTCATCTTCCGGTTTCAGTCGAAAAAACCCAAAAGGCCCCTCCAGTTCAATTTTTTCACCGGGCTTCATCTTCTTCAATGATTTAGAGACAGATCCTTCTTTCACTTCACGAATAATCACTTCGATGAAATCGTCAGCAAGCGAACTGTAAATGGAATAATCCCTTTTGTCGATGCTGCCTGCTTTACCAATGCTAATGTATTGTCCTGGTATAAAATCCAGTCCGTTGCGTTCCAGCCTTAACACATAAGTCGATTCGGTAATATGCCGGACCGATATAACTTCATGTACTCGTACGTCTATCAATGTATTTCTATTCACTATAAATAATTTTCAAAATGCTACTTAAATATAAGTACGCCTAACAAATAAGGTTTTGAAATGTTTTAGAATAACTGGACTGTTTCTACCAGCTATTCCTTATGAATTTAACTTTTGCCCTAACAGCCTGACAGCAAAGCCTTATAGTGAGCACCCTAAAAAACAATCTTCGCGCTATTTTTAAGGGATTTGAGGCGGCATCTCAGGTTTTTTGATACAAATTGC
>JAIOYV010000118.1 GCA_021740905.1 Bacteroidales bacterium | reverse complement strand
AAACCAAATAAACCAAAAAGGAGGCAACATGTAAACCAAACATAAACGAATCTTGACAGTAGCGTAAGCCACTGAATAGGGAATTTATGCGCTTATCCCAAATGGGTTTCTAATATTACTCAGATTAGGAATAGCTGATTATTCATTTCATGTTTGGAAAAAGTCGGGAGAAATCGATAGGAATAAATTTGTCCTTGCCGCTCACTTTATCCATTGGCAAAATTAGTATTTTTTGGTGATGGGGATTAGGGTTGGTGGATATAAGGGTGGTATTTTTATATAATGAGACGCAAGCCTTGCGTCTCTACATCGGGTACTATTTATCTCAATTCACTTAATTTATTTATTTCTCCCAATTACTTAGTTTCTCAATCACTCCCTTCTTCTCCGAACACCCCGCACCGCTTCCTCCGTCCAGGGATCATCGGGCCAGGCATGTTTTGGGTAGCGGCGTTTCAATTCTTTTCGCACTTCAAAATAGGTGTTGTCCCAGAAGCTGCGGAGGTCGGAAGTTACCTGAACGGGTTTAAACCCCGGGGAAAGCAAATGAAGCACCAGTGCCGTTTTGCCTTCGTTTATTTTGGGTGTTTCGCTCAGGCCAAAAACCTCCTGCAGGCGCACCGCCAGGATTGGGGCTTCTCCATAAGCCAAATATTTTATTCTGATTGATGAGCCACTAGGCACTTCGATGCGCTGTGGTGCAAGCTTGTCGAGATTTTTTTGCTGATCCCAGGTCAAGCTATTTTGAAGTATTTCAGCCAGGTTGAGTTTCTTCAAGTCTTCAGGTTTCCTTATTTTATCAAGATAAAGGCCAAGCCAATCTGCATTATTTTTCAGGAGCCAGGAGGTAGAAACATCCGGCCATCCTTCATCGGGCCGCCAGGTGCGCAGGCTCATTACCCGGCTCTGCCACTGGTTGGTATCTTCATCAAAATTCAACAAAGACTCCCCCTCCTTTTGAAGAGCCTCGGATATGGCCCGTTTTATTAGTTCCAGGTTTGGCGACGGCAATGGCTTCGACTGCAAAACGATATTGCCAACGCGCAACTCTTTGTTGGCCAATATCCCTCCTTTTCTGCTGTCCCAGGTGATGATTTCTTTTTCCTTTACCAGGGGGGCCAGGTCTTTCGGATTTAATGGCGAGGCAAGAAAAATCTTTCCGGTTCCTTCACGGGCATCCAGGTGGGCCACTGCCAGCCAGGGTTCAAAGGCCAGGTCATCTTTATGGCCAGCCATCGCAAACTTCCCATTCGATAGCTGGAACTGAGCATTGTTTCCTGGGCGTGAAGCTGCAATACGCTCGGGGTATGCATGTACAATCAGCAAGCCCGTTTCGTATGGGTCGACTGCCCCGTTATCTTCTTCAACAGAAAATAGCTTTCGGTAGGAGGATGCAACTTTCTCGATCCTGGCCATTTTCTTGCCCAACCTGTTTTCCTTTCTGGCCCTTCGAAGAGCTTCAATCCGGAGGTTGATGTCAATGCCCGACTCTTTGGGCAGGGGGTCGCGTTCTTCTAAAATGGCGGCTATATCACAAGCCAGGGCGAGCAGGTCTTCTTCCTGGGCCATAAGCAGGGTATGAGCAATTCGGGGATGGCAAGGAAGGGCATGAAGCTTTTTGCCATGTGTGGTAATCCTGTAATTTTCGAGTGCTTCGAGCTGATGCAAAGTATCGGAAGCTTGCGACAGGGCAGCCTGAGGTGGAGGTGTCAGCCAGGCAAGTTGTTGGGCATCCATAATTCCCCATTGGGCCAGGTCGAGGACCAAATCGGCCAGGTCGGCTTCCATGATTTCGGGGGTCCGGTGTTCGGCCTTCCTTTGGTGCGTAGCTTGCGACCACATCCGGTAGCAGGTTCCCGGGCTTAACCGGCCTGCCCGCCCCGCCCTTTGATCGGCAGAATCTTTCGAGATTTGGATAGTCTCCAATCGCGACAGCCCCGATTTGGGATCGAATTTCGAGGTACGCCCAAAACCTGAATCCACCACTATTTTGATCCCTTCGATGGTTAGGCTGGTTTCGGCGATGGAAGTGGCCAGTACAATTTTTCGTTTCCCGGCCCGGTCGGGCATGATGGCGGCCAATTGCTGTCCCTGGGGCAACATGCCATACAATGGGTGAATGGCTATTCCCTGTATATCTTTTCTTAATAGTTCTTCACATTTTCTGATTTCCCCTTCTCCCGGAAGGAAAACCAAAATATCTCCCTCCTTTTCGCGGCTTGCCTTAACAACCGTCCGGGCAGTGATTTCAGCGATCATCCTTTCATCGTTCGGCCCGGTATAAATAATTTCAACAGGATATTGCTTTCCCTCGCTAACAACAACCTGTGCACTCAAAAGTGATGAAAGCTGAGGCATATCCAGGGTAGCCGACATGATCAAAATGCGCAAATCTGGGCGCAATACCCGTTGAGCTTCGCGGCACAGGGCAAGGGCAATATCTGCATGGATACTGCGCTCGTGGAACTCGTCGAAGATAACCAGGCCAACGCCTTCGAGGGAATTGTCGCTGTGCAACATGCGGGTGAGAATACCCTCGGTGAGGACTTCTATTTGTGTGCGTTCGCTGGTACGGTTTTCAAATCGGATTCGGAAACCAACCTTTTCACCTACATCATCACCTAAAAGAGAGGCCATCCGAGCGGCAATGGTACGGGCAGCCAGGCGGCGGGGTTCCAGCATCAGGATTTTCTTACCCCCCAACATTTTTTCATCCATCAAGGCAAGGGGCAGCAAGGTACTTTTTCCCGCACCGGGAGGGGCATTCACTATCAGTGTATTTTCCGCAGCCAGTTTTTCCCGCACTTCGGGAATTACTTCGGTAATGGGTAAATCTATGTTGAATGGATCGAATATCAAAATATAAAATTAAGGTTAATCAATCTGAGGAAGCGAATTCCTTTTTTATCCTGTAAAGTTTGACCCACCCATCTTTACTGCAAAACACCTGGTCGTAAAACCGGTTAAGTTGCTGGTCGGCCCGATCTATGCAATCGAGCGAAAAACGATAGTGGGAGCCACTATACCGCAATACATAGTCGATAGGTTCCGGCCTGTTTTGGTCTGACACCTGCCATTGAAGGCAATTTTCCGATGGTTGCATCTCCCCAAACTGGAGATTTGGCAGTTCTGGATAATTCCATTTTAATGGGAAATGATCCAACAATGCCTCATAATTTTCAAGGATGATCATTGGTTTGTCGACACCCAGATAATTCGATGTGTGCGCATGGAGCAAATCGCCGGAATTGGGAATTGCCAGCACCGTGCTGTATGGTTCAATAAATTTGGATGCCTCCACGATTTCTGTCACCAGCCGGTTCGATTCTTTGGTGGCCTGCACATACACCCGTATCAAAGCAAAGTTTACGTAATTTATAATGATGAAAACGGTAACTTTCATCCACGATGGGGCTTTCTGAGTAGCCAGCCATACGATGACAAAAACAAAAAAGAAAAAAACCAGGCGCGAAGAAATAAAGCCAATGGCCTCGTTCATTTGGTGGGGCATAATAAAAAGGCTGAATAGGAAAAGTAGAACAAGGATACCCCAGGGTGAAGATCCAAGCGAGAACGGACGGTTGCTCGATTTCAATTTATAAAAGAATGCCGTTAGGGTAAGTAGGATCATTGAGTATAAGACCCACGATGCATATATGCTTTCTTTGCCGGCCCGCATTGCCTTCATCGGCTGCACCCGCCAGATGTTTTGGAGATTAGATTCAAACGATGGGAATGAATAATGGCTTTCGCTTACCGGGTTCGTAACAAAATACAAGATAGCAACCACTAGGCCAGGCAGCACAAACAATATCTGTTGCCCAATTTCCCGAAGTGCCGGTGCTTGTTTTTTTTGGTTGAAAAGATCCGTGAGATTGCCAAGGTTTAGGACGGCCAGGATGAGCAGAAAAACAGCAAACACAAACAAATGCGACAGGCAGATAAGAGTGACTGCCACAAGTAATGAAGCTATCCCTCCGGTCGAAAAACCTTCCCGTTTGTACCGCGACCACAATCCGAGGCTTAGAAATAGGAATATCAATGCCAATTGAAAATTGAAAAAACCGTAGAGTAATAAATACGAGTAGGTAAAGGGGAATATCAAAAAGAGGAGGTAATTCTTTTTTAGGCCGATGGAATGGAAAAAATAGCGAAAGCTAAGAGGGAAAAACAGCAAAAAGGAAACGACAAGGATTTTTTCGGACAACCAGGCAGGAAAAACAAACAACAATCCCGACAGGATCAAATGCCCTGTCCAGTTAGGGTTAAGGTTTGAGTTGAAGACAAAGAACTGATCGAGGCGGCTGCCCGGGTTTTTAAGCATTTCAACAATGAGATTTGCATTGTACAAATGGGCCGGGCCATCGACCGTTGGAAAAAACCGGCAAAGCAGCACAGGCAATAAATTGATCAGCACCAAAGCATAAAAGAAGTATGCTTCGTATTTCCCAATTTTATTGATGATGATTGAAATTTTCATTGCCTTCGGTTGTCCTACTTGTTTAAATCTGTCTATGGCCTTTTAAAAACCGGGGCAAAAATATTCATTTTTAGGTGTACTCCGCAAGTATTGGATCAATCCACCGCAAAGGCGCGGAGGTGCAAAGAAAAATAATGTATTAATACATGGATGTGTTTTTGATCTGATTCAATATTTCAACTCCATATAAATCTTTGTTTTGGAAGTTTGACTCTGATATTCAGAATTCTTTTGCTGCCTTTTTCAGTAACTCAATTGTTAAATCTGGTTTCATTTATTCGTTTACATTCAATTTGATTTGCAAAGCTCGGCAATTTCGGATTGAAACACAAGATATATATTTCTCAACCACTTCAAAAATAATCCAATTGGGTTACTCATTCTCAATCTCATCCAAAAACAACCAAGCCTTGTCGCCTGCCCCGCCGTGCAATTTGGGAATAAGTTGAACGATGTTTATTTTTAACAGGTAAGTTTCCTTTGGGGGTTCAGTCTTGCTATCGGAAATATTTCGGGAGCTTCTGTAAACTCTTAAAGATATTGTTATTTAATCTTCTGGAATTCACTGAAAACACTATCTTTATGCAAATTTAATTTTTATGACCATGAGGCTATTTCAACTTGCAGTGCTATTTTCAGTGTGTATTTTTGCATTTTCGTCTTGCGATCTGTTTTCATCAAGCAGCGAGAATTCCCAAAAGAAAGAAATAGATAAAAATGCAAAACGTATCTACCGTGAAGACGGTACAATCAAGGCGGAACTGCACTACGACAGCGACGGCAAAAGGCATGGAGCATGTTATAATTACTACGCCAATGGAAAAGTAAATGCTGTAATCCCTTACGATCATGGCCAAAAGCATGGAAAAGCAATATGGTATTTCGAAAATGGAAAAGTGTACGAAGAGACAATTTGGAAATACGGTGGCAAAGATAGCATCCAGGTCCGCTATCACAAATCGGGAAATTTAATGGCCCAAATACCTTATCATCAAAACGAAAGGATTCCTGGTTTAGTTGAATACACCGAGGATGGGAAGCAAAAAACGCGGCCTTCAATTATCATCTCGGAAAAAAATACGTCCTTACTCGACCGAAAATACAAATTGAGTTTTAAGCTATCGAACGATTCAAGAAAAGTTAAGTTTTTCATTCTTGACGATTCTTATTTGTATAAAAAATATCCCTTAAAAACAGAAAAAGGTATTGCCCATCACGAACTTTCCATTCACCCTGACCTTGGCCTGATGAAAAAAATTGTTGTTATGGCCGAACATACTACCCGGTTTGGAAATAGTATGTTTCTGAAGGATAGTATTAATATAGCGGTAAGTCCTATTTAATAATTCTTAAGCTGTTCCAATCCAATCTTCAGCTTCACACTTCCGGGACAAATATCCAAACCTTTTTGAAAGTAGTTCCTTGCTTTTTTATAATTACTTTTCTTAAAATGATACATCCCCGCAGTACTATATACATTCTCGATATCCTCGTTCAAATCTAAATTACCAATGAAATCATCTTTGGAACAATTTTCAAAATCCTGCAAGTATCGAAAAGCCAGAGCCTCATTCATCATATAAAAACTATACTCCGCCGACAACAGACGATAGGTTGCCAATAATGCCCTTACTTTTTTTATCTCTGTCATCGCCGGGACAGAATCTATAAGGGCAGTCAATAATTTCAACGACTCTTCAGGATATTGGTTCTTTATATAATAGTACGTATTTGAAGCGATCAAATTCTGAATTTCCAATCCGTCGAATCGAAGTCTGAATGCTGCGATAATGTATGGTTGGGCAGTTTCATAATTCATTGCATTAAAAAGATGACGGCCTCGCTCATAGTTATAAATGAACATGATCTCCTCTCTCCAGGCCGAGTCTGTTACAATTTCCAAAAATCGCGAATAAACCTTATCGTAGGTGAATGGCTTATTCTTATCCGACAGAAAATTATTCGTCAACATGGCAAAATAGTCGTACATAATGTCATTCTTGTAATACCGCTTTTGCATTTCGATATAGGCTAATTGATACGGAATGTCATCTTCGGAATCATAATTATACGAATGTACGATTTGGGCTCCGGTTATAATCGCATTCACTTTTATTTGCGCTGATGTATTAAAATGAAGCGCTTTTATTAAGGCATCATACGATTTGTAAACCTTTGAATCCAATTGACATTCAATGCCAAGATTATAATATTGAGCACCAATAAGTTCAGCCATACCTCCTTCCAGTTGATTAAGGAAGTATTGCCGAAACAAGCTATCAGTTGGGATCGAATTGTATTCTTCACGGGTAATAATTTTCATTTCGATCAGATCTTCTAATAGCTGATGTTTATCTTTCAATGAATAGACAAAGGCTCCTTTTGCTGGATTTGTGGTTTCCACAATTATTCGCGAAGTAAGGGGATAGGCGATTAAAAAGACATGGTCATTCGAGAAATTAGCACCATAAGGAATTTCCAATTCATCAAAAACCAAAGCATATAGTAATGATGCAGTCAGGCAATTATATTTGCCATTATTGAAAATGTCGTAAAACCGTGTAAGAGGTTGATATTTTATTAGATAATCTTCATGAATTAGGTTGAATATGTATTTGATGCGTTTCTCATCAGATTTATTAAATTTTGAATTTGACCGGATCTCTAATGCAAGCTTTTTGATTTCCTTTTCAATTTTGACGTAATCATTATACGTAGCGCGGCTATCCAATGCTAACATTACTTTCAAATTATTTGAATCGGCGGGGTGTAAGAAATAATCGAAAAAGCTTTCTCTCTCAAATTCTGAAGTAAAATTTAATTTATGTAAAGCTATCTCGATTGAATCGTTTCCTGTTTGAGGAAATCCCACAAAGGGGCTAAGAGCAATAGAGATAATCAATGCAGGGACGAGAATAAATTTTGTCATCGGTTAATTTGAATTTATATCTTCCCAAAAGTATAAAAATAACTAAGGCAACACTCCGATTTTCCCAGTTTCAATGTATGATAAGAGAATTAAATAAATCTCACTCAATTTCAATTTCATCCAAAAACAACCATGCTTTGTCGCCTGCCCCGCTGTGCCATTTGGGGATAAATTGAACAGGGTAAATTTTTAGTTTGATGAATTTTGCATCAACCGCTTTTTCGAGGTTGATTGTATATTCCACACGACTCTCCTTATCCTTGCGTATTTCCGGGCTTATCGGATTTTCGTACATCCCCTGCAATTCAAAATTATCACCATCCTTCGAAGTATATAATTCGACATTGTATGGAAGGAATATCCACGACCATTGGCAATCCATAAGGCCGACTTTTACTTTTTTGACCTGGCGAGAATTAATTAACCGGGCCGTCAATTCAAATGTTTCGCCGTAGTAACCGACCCAGTTTTTCCCCCAGTCGCAAGCATCTCCTGTTTGACCATTGAAAAGCTCAAGGTTTGTTTTGCCAGTGCGTCCTTTAATCGGTGGTGTGTTGTAAATCACCGTATCCACCAGTTGAACATAACAATACTTTTTGCTCGTAAAACCAGGCAGGTTATCATCCGAGATGGCCAGGGCTGCAATGGTGGTCGATTTATTTATGCGGAACGGTCTGGTATAAAGCGATGATTTTTTATCGGGTGTTGTACCATTTAAGGTGTAATATATTTTTGTGTTTTCCCGGTTCGATGCCAGGGTAATTATCGAGCCTTCACCTTGTTCGGGCCGCTCTTCTTGTATGTCGACAGTAGAGATTTCCTTTTCAGCATATTTGGGCAAATCGACTAAAGCCAACTCGAAGGGATTTAAACCGGAAGTAAATTGAGGGGTGATCAGAAAATTAAACGACATGGGTTTTGCCTTGAGGATGTATTCATCGCGATAGCCCGGTCCACAAGTTGCCGTCCCCAACCCGTTTTGTTTGTAGTCGATATTCAGCCAGGTGAAATCTTCGGTAACCAGCTCGTTGACATGTTTTGCAGTATCGAGGGCCACATCGCTATAATGATGGGCACTGAAATTAAATGATGTATCGGCCCAAACAACCAGTGAATTGTTCTGCCCATTCGAGAGAGCCAGCCATCGGGTTTGCGAGCGGTTGCCGTTTTCCTGTGGCACAATGTAATCGAAATGCAAATCGGCCACTGTGGATGAAAACTCATCGACTTTCCCGGTAGCACAACGGTCGGGGTAAGTCTCGAAAGGGCCACGGCCAAACCAATCAACTTTCTCAAATTCCCCGGGCAATTTCAGTTGAAGCCCAATTTTTGGCAAAGTGGCAACAATTTCGTGGGGAAGAACCTGTGTGTGGACATCGATTATCCCATTGCTGAAAACAGTGAAGGATTGATACACATCGAACACTTTTTCATTATTCTGATTTGTGTAGGATTTATAAACAAAAACCTTTGCCACTCCTTTGTATGGTTTCTCCACAAAAACAGAAATGGGCTTTTCTGTTAGATTGTCAAGCCCTGCCTTTTGCCAAAGCTTTTTGCCGTTGCCGTCCCTTTCATCGTTCAGGGTTGGGGCTCGCCAAAAATTGAACTTCATTTCAGAATCGAAAACCAACTTATCGTTGAAACTGAGATAATCGGGGTTACCCGTATTTTTATTGAATTTTAGGTCGATCAAGTCGCCAATTATTTGGATCGTTGAATCCGAATCAAGCACATTGATTGTATTAAAATAAACTATTTTCGGCAATGCCCGAAATTCCTTCCACGGAATTTTTATTTGCTCGTAAGCAATTTCATACAATTCGGGGATAAGGCCTTTTTTCTCTTTCGTTCGAACAGAAAAGAAAGCAAAATATTCAGCCGAGCTATTTTTGAACAACTCATGGGGTATATCAATCGAAACCACTTTTGATCGACCCGGCCCGATGTCCAAATTCTCAAGTTTGCTTTGCAAAACCAGGCTGCCATTGCTTTTGAAGGTGTAGTAAATGATGTAATCTTTCAGGTTGGTAAAATCGAAATTGTTGAAGATTTCAAATTCCTCTTTTATCAAATCCACCGCTTTAATTTTCACATTCTGATACACTTTTTTCACTTCCTGAAGATGGGGGTTTGGAACACGGTCGGCACGGATAAGGCCGTTCAAACAAAAATCACCGGAACTGGGAATGGTGTCAGGCCCGTAATCACCACCATAAGTCCAGTATTTTCTTCCATTGGCATCCACTTCGGCCAAGCCCTGGTCTACCCAATCCCAGATGCAGCCACCCTGCAACATCTTATATTTTTCGATTACGTCCCAATAATCCTGCAAAGCCCCGACGCTGTTTCCCATGGCATGGGCATATTCGCACATGATCAAAGGCCGGTCGGTATTCTTTTCCGCATAATCGATCAGGCTCTCAATGGATGGATACATAGGGCAATAAATATCTGTATTGTACTCGCGAATAGCCCTTTCGTATTGAACCGGGCGTGAGTTGTCGTGCTGTTTCAACCACTTGTAAGTGGCTTCAAAATTGATCCCGTTACCGGCTTCGTTGCCCAGCGACCAGGTCACGATGCAGGGATGATTTTTATCCCTTTGGAACATACGCTCTGTCCTGTCAAGATGGGCGGCCATCCAGGTGCTGTCTTTGGCCAGGCTCTTTGCACCATATCCCATTCCGTGCGATTCGATGTTGGCCTCATCAATAATGTACAGGCCATATATGTCGCACAGCTCGTACCAGCGCGGATCGTCGGGATAATGGCAGGTGCGCACCGAGTTGATGTTGTGCATTTTCATCAGGCGGATATCTTGTAACATGGTCTTTTCATCCACCACATGGCCTTTGTATTCGTCGTGCTCGTGACGGTTCACGCCTTTTATCAACACCCATTTTCCGTTTATGCAAAACTGTCCGTCGATAATTTCGGATGTCCGGAAACCAGTCGATGCCGAAACCATGTCCAGCACTTTCCCTTTTTCTTCAAGGCTGATGACCAACTTGTACAGGTTAGGGTATTCCGCCGACCATTGATCAACCGCCATAAAAACCGATTTAAAAGATGTTGTCACAAGCTTCTCGCCAGGCAAAAATTCCACTTTGTTTTTCTGATCAAAAACAACTTCCTTCTTTGCATTATAAAGCTGGGCATGTACATAAAATTTTGACTTCTTCGCAATGCCTTGTTTGTTTTGGATTTCTACATCAAGCTTGAAATCCCCATCCCGGTAATAATTCGTAAGCAATGATTGCACAAAGAAATCGCTGATCGACACCTCATTTTTGGCATACAAGAAAACATCCCGCTCAATCCCGCTGATCCGCCAAAAATCCTGACATTCGAGATAAGAACCATCGCTCCACCGGTACACTTCCAGGGCCAGGATATTGTTTCCTTTCTTCAGATACTTGGTAATATCAAATTCGGCCGGTGTTTTCGATCCCTGCGTGTAGCCCACCTTCTCGCCATTTATCCACAGATAAGCCGCCGACTTCACCGCCCCAAAATGCAACAGGACAGATTTCCCCTCCCATTCTTTGGGTACCGTAAACTCTGTTCGATACGAACCAACCGGGTTGTCAATTTTGATAAAAGGGGGATCGGGGTTTTTATCGAAAGGATATTGGGTGTTGGTATATATGGGTATACCAAATCCCTCGACCTCCCAATTCCCGGGAACCGAAATCTCGTCCCAGCCTGAAACATTAAAATCGGGTTTGTAAAAATCGATGGGCCTATCCCCCACCCTTTCGGAATAATGGAATTTCCATTTCCCGTTGAGGCTTTTACAAAACTCCGAATTTTTATATTCGCCTACATAAGCTGCCTTTGCTTCGGAATAGGAAACCACATTGACATGGGGTTTTTCCTTGTTGATATTAAAAATGTATTGGTTTTGCCAGTCGGGTTGCTGGGCAAACAAAGTGCTTACAGCGAAAGCAAATATGCCGAGAAGTATAGTCTGTCGTTTCATACCCGCAAAATAATAAGGATTTTTGGGTATTGGTGCAATAGGATAAAAGTTTTCGTACAGCGATTTATAGCCGTGCGACTTTTTTTGATGATCCCGACAAATTTTTGAATTAATTTTTCGCTAACCGGTCGATTTCTTTCTTCGTTAAACCGGTCAACTCAGCTATTAAGGTAATTTCCATGCCCTTTTGCAACATTCCTTTTGCTACTTCAATCTTTCCTTCAATCTTTCCTTCAATCTTTCCTTCAATCTTTCCTCTTTTGTGTCCTTTCTCCTCGGCTGTATCGATTGAATTTTTTATGTCTCTATATGCGTTTAAACTCTGCTGATATTGAGTATATTCCTTTTTATTGAGTTTTGCGATTTCTGCCGTATTAAATAATTTCAGAAATATTTTTTCTTTAATCTTATCTGGTATCCTGTCGAGTTTATCTAAATGCTTAAGTACATATAGCCATTTGTCGAATTTCGTTTCTAATTCATCTAAGGTAAGGTTGAATTTGGGCATTGCCAAATAAATATAGGTTAATTTGTCGTAGAAGACTTCTTTGTTCTCAGTTTCATATAATTTAGCATCAAACCTATATTTATCAGGTTGATTTCTGTCTTCATCAAATTCAAAGTCAAGAATCCCAATTGTGTAAACATGTTTCAATTCAAAATTCCAATCTTTTCCTTTGTTCCTTGCTTGTTCCTGAATGGGAAAAGTTGAATAAAAAACCGTCCTGTCTTTAAAGAATTTCTGTTCCGCCTTTTGCATTTCAACTATGAACTGTTCCCCTTTTTCATTGACACAATATAAGTCGAATATAGCACGGCGGTCACCCACCGATATAGGCAGTTTCTCATTGGGCAAATATGAAATCTCTTTTATAATCCCTTCTTGTTCTCTCAGCAACTCGTTCAAGAAATCAAGCAATAGGTCTTTATTTGGTTCTTCCCCAAAGAGCCTTTTAAATCCGTAATCGGTAAACGGGTTAATGTATTTTTCTTTGAATTCAAACATCGTATCTATTTTTAGCTCAAAGATACAGCTTTTTTTATTTTGAGATTATTTTCAGCAAGAGTCTTCCGAAGTCCTTTTTGTTTGGACTCGTTAAATACTACACAATACAATAGTGAGGGAACTGCACTAATCTCCAGGCAAGTCTATTCCTTAATAAGCTTTTTAACCACAAAAGATTTGCCTCCAACCTGTCCGGCAGGTAGTCCATCAATTTTTACAAAATAAACACCCGGTGCCAATCGACTTGTTTGAACCCTTGTTTTATCAATCATATTTCCATTCAAAACAACTTGCCCTAAGGTATTTAAAATCTCGAAGTTTAGCTTTTCGTGGTTCCCTTCAATTTCAATTATAAATTCGTCGGAGAAAGGAATTGGATAAATGGAAATGCCTTCTTCGATTTGAGGTGAAAGAATTCCGATTGTAGTAATTGGGACACAGGCTGAAGTATCGGAACATACCCCTGAAGTTATTATTACCGCATAATTTCCTATTGTTGTTGCGGTATAGCTTTGAGATGTAGCACCAATGATAGGAGCAAAGGCATTATCACAGTCAACCCATTGATAGGCATCAGCCAAGGTATTTGCAGAAAGTAGGGCTCCTGAAACAGATACATTTGTGTCGATTGTATTGACTGTTAAACTCAACTCAAAAATGCTATCGCAGCCATTGCTTGCATTGAGGGTATCGTAATACATTCCGGTGGCAGTGTAACCTATCCCATGCCATGTGTACGTTTCACCATTGCAGATGGTAGCGGTTTCTGAAAGCAGAAAATTAGCACAAGCCAATATTCTTGCAACCCGGCTCCTTCCAACACCATCATAACTTGTAAAATCACCTCCAATAATAATTTTGCCTTCGCTTTGCAGGGTCGTTGAATAAACTATATCGCTTGCCCCTATTGCCGGGGCAAACAATGTATCGAGGCTTCCATCTGAATTCAACCGGGCTACCCTGTTTATAGTGGTTCCATTGAAACTGGTAAAATCGCCACCTATAATTATTTTTCCATCGCTTTGCAAGGTAATTGATCTGACCGATCCATTTGCACCAGTTCCAATATTAAAAGTATTATCCAAACTACCATCCATATTCAACCTGGCTACACGGGGACTCGATATTCCGTTGTAACTCCCAAAGTCACCTCCTATTAGTATTTTTCCATTGTCTTGAATGGCAGTTGCATATACTGTATTATATGCACCTGTTCCCGGGTCAAATGAGGTGTCAATGCTGCCATCTGTATTCAATCGGGCAATCTTATTTCTTGCAGTTCCATCATAGGATGTAAAATTACCTCCAATCATTATTTTTCCATCGTTTTGTAACGAAATTGAATAGATATAGCAATTAGTGCTTAATCCCGTTCCTGAATCGAATGAAACATCAAGGTATCCGCTTGCAGTCAAACGGAGAATGTCATATTTAGCGATTCCGTTATAATCCCATATTTGCCCCCCGACGAGTATTTTCCCATTGTCTTGAATGGCTACGGCTCGAACATTACCACTTACTCCATCATCCGTGTTAAATGTGGCATCAACGCTGCCGTTTGCATTTAGCCGTGCTATGTTTTGTGCGGTATAAGTTCCTAAGTTGTAATCGAAAGATCCTCCGATAATTATCTTTCCATTATTTAATAAAGCAATTGCATAGACCCATCTTTTATCGCCCATAGCTGGATTAAATGAAAGATCAATATCTCCATTTTGATCCAGACGCGCAATTCCTATCCGGTTCTTTCCACCAAAGGTAGAAAACTTGCCGCCAATAATTATTTTTCCATCGTTTTGTAACGAAGTCGTTAAGACCTCGCCATTTGCACCAGTTCCAGCATAAAAAGATTCATCTAGATTGCCGTTTGCAAGCAGGCGATTGAGATATTTCATTCCCCCTCCATCAATAGTTTCAAATTCGCCCCCAACAATTATTTTTCCATCGCTCTGTATATTTGTAGTCCAGACCCTGTAATTAGCCCCGATTCCCGGGTCAAATCCTGTATCCACACTACCGTTTGAATATAAGCGTGCAATCTTGTTCCGCTGCGTCGAGTTGATACTAAAAAAATCGCCTCCGATTACTATCTTTCCATCGCTTTGGATACTCGTTGACCGGACCTCTCCCCAAACCCCTGTTCCCATATCAAATGAAGTATCCAAACTACCGGTGGAATTTAAGCGAACAAGATATCTGATGCCGGTAGCCGGGTAATTCGTAAAGTTTCCTCCAATAATTACTTTTCCATCAGTTTGTACGGAAATAGAGTAAATATAGTCGAGTAAATTTGTTCCATATCCTCCACTAAATGTGGCATCCAAACTACCATTTACATTCAGTCGTGCTATTTTATTCTTTGTCGATCCGTTGTAGCTAAAGAAATTACCACCAATAAAAATCTTACCATCGCTTTGTTGGACTATGGTCCGGATACCGTCATTAGCTCCTGTTCCCGACAAAAATGTAGCATCAATACTACCATCGTTGTTTAACCGGGCAATTCTGTTTTTACTTATTCCATTATAACTTGTAAAATCTCCACCAATAAGTATTTTACCAGTACTTTGTATATCTATAGCATAGACGACATCATTTGCACCTGTTCCGGGGATAAAAGTAGTATCAAGGCTACCATCACTATTTAAACGGGCAATACGACTACTGGCAGTACCATTGAAATTTGAAAAAGAACCACCAATAATAATTTTTCCATCACTTTGTACGGTTGAAGAGTACACATACCCATTGGGACCTGTTCCGGGATCAAACGTAGAATCAAGACTTCCGTTGATATTTAATCGGGCAATGTGATTCACGCTTACTCCGGCAAATTGGGTGAACCTACCTCCAATAATAATTTTTCCATCGCTCTGTATAATTGTAGTTAGGACATCATTATTTGCTCCATCACAATAGCCATAACCCAAATCGGTTGAGTTAAACGTGGAATCGTTTGATCCCCATTGCGCATAGCATTGAGACACTGTCACAAGCAATAAAACACTTAAGATTAAATTCTTTTTCATTTTCGGAAAGTTTAGGTAATTGAATATTCATTTCAAAAATAAATAATTTTGTGGGCCTCTATTCCTTAATTAGCCTTTTAACAATAATGGATTTTTCCTTTTCAATTTTTACAAAATAAACACCCGGTGCTAATTGGCTTGTTTGAACCCTTGTTTTTTCAACCACATTTCCGTTCAAAACTACCTGCCCTAGAGTATTTAAAATATCAA
>JAIOYV010000021.1 GCA_021740905.1 Bacteroidales bacterium | reverse complement strand
GAATTGATATTGTCCGAATATGGAAAAATTAGTAAGAAGCAACGAGAAAAATAGTAGATATTTCTTCATGTTTTTTAGTATTAAATTACAAAAATAGAAAGAAGTTATGGGCAATGAGGTAAAAATGCCCATAACTTTATAATTAATTACTCTTTACAAGCAATGTCAACCTCGTGAGCATAAGGCGGTATTTGGCCAATAAGATATGAAGCATAAGCGCTACCGCTTATACACTCCTGGCAATGAGTGATGGGATCCCAATCACTAATACCATAAATCGTATTGGCATCAAGTATTGGAGTGCAGTCATGTGCTGTAATTCTCCAACTTACTAAAACATAGCCTCCCGGAAGAGAGTATTGGAGCGTTACATTACCGTATTGTGTTATAAGAGAAGGAACATCAGTATAGTTTATTCCATCATAATATCTGGCATTAATGTCATATCGTGTATTAATTAAATTATACACTTCTACATCTTGTGAAAATACACTAAAACTGAGGCAAATTAATGTTGTGAGTAAAAATATTGATTTTGTTTTCATCGTATTCATTTTTAAGTTTTTAAAAAAAAGTTTCATTTTGCGAAGGGTGGACGGATTGTTTTCCAAATTTAAAAAAAGGAAAACCCAGCCCGGCATGTCGAACTTGTTTTTACCAAGCACAAAAATGAACTTATTGGATTTGTATGCCTGGTAGGAATGAAAATGTTTTGAAAAACAGCCTGTGATGGAATTGGTTGAAATGAATTTGAAAACCAAAGTGAGGAAACTGAAAAGCTTTTCAATTGCTTGAAAAAGCTGCGAAAATAAAAGTAAGATGAAGCTACTCTCTCTCTCTCTCTCCAATTACTGGGTTTTGGGCTTTGCATGGTAGTATGTAGGTTAATTTGAGCATAGGTTTCGGTAAAATTTATTCTTCAAAAGTAAGAAAATAAACGATATTGAAAAGTTATTTGACAATTATTTTGGGGTGAATGATTGTGGTTTTGCGGTGCGCGTTCATCCATCGCCAAAAGGCGAGGCAGGCCCCATCATAAGACTCGGTTTCATAGCCCAGTTCAGTTTCCCCCTTTCCCCGCCGAAAAAGCGGGGCAGGAGGAAAAAAGGGGGACAATCCGTGTTCCATGGCAAGGGCAGTTTAATTTCTCACGATATTTGCAACAGGGAAAAGCCCTTCCTTAATTTAAGGAAGGGTTGGGATGGATGAAAAAATGTCCTTCAAGCCGCACTCCGACTTGACCGACATGCCAAGCAAGGGTTTCGCTCAAAGCGTGGCCCTCGCTATATCTTCACAAACTTCTTCACCCACACATCCTCCTTGCCAATTGCCCTAATAAAATAATTGCCTGGTGCCAGACCGGAAACATCTATGGTTTCCTGCTTTTTGTCACTGTCAATTTTTCGGAGAAGTTGGCCAGTGGGGGAGTAGAGTTCAATTATACTAATTTCGGAGGAAGATGAAATAGAGATGTTGTTTTTTGCAGGGTTGGGAAAAATAGAAAAATCGTCATTGTTTTGATCGATATCTGCAATTCCCTGTGAAATACTAAGTTTTGTTGCCCCAAAATTTGTCCCGACCCAAAGATTTCCTTCCCCATCCTCGGTGATACAATTGATGTAGTTGTGGCTTAAACCCTCGGTGGTGGTGTAGTTTGTCCATGCTTGGTTTTTGTATTTCGATAAGCCCTGGTCGGTGCCAAACCACATATTGTTTTGTGAGTCTTCAAAAATGGAATTTACCTGGTTTCCGGCAAGACCATCCGCCACTGTGAAGTTTTGCCATGTGGAGCCATCGAATTTGCTCAGGCCGGCAATTGTCCCTACCCAGATAGTGCCATTCGAATCGTAATAAATAGATCGGGTTTGGTTGTCGATCAAGCCTTGCGAAGTAGTGTAAACCGTAAATGTGTTGTTCTGAAAACTGGCTATCCCGTTTTGTGCGGCACACCAGATATTGCCGCTATTATCCTTGCAGAGATCGTAGACAGTATCGTTTGGCAGACCATCAACAGAAGAAAAATTCTCCCAATAGTTGGTGGTGTATGCCCATTGCGAAGAATCACCAAAAAAATGTGCTAAACCCAAATAATGTGCAACCCAATAATCATCGTTAAAACCTTTGAGAATTTTCTGAGGATGAAGCCATGCCGGGTTAAGAAACCCGTTCAAAAACAGATAGCCTCCATAATTGCTTGTATCTTTTACTACTAAACCATGATTTGAAGTGGCAAATACATACATATCAAAGCCCAAATCATACATGTCGTTTATTTGGAGGCCAAATCCATCATCGACAGAAGAACCTGCATTTGTATAGGCGTTGCTGTATTTAAAACTTTGCCAGGTGTTATCATTTAATAGGCTGTATCCGTTTTGGGTCCCAAATAAAATTGAATCGGAAATTACCAATATACTTTTAACCGTATTTTCAACCAGGCCATCGAAAGTATTGATGAGGTTGAATTGGTTTCCGTCCCACTCGACTATACCGCCCAGCCAGTTTGCAAACCAAAGTTTGCCGTTGTTCAATTTCAATTCGTCGATAAATGTACCTGTGGCAAGGCCAAGACTGTCAGCGTTAAAAAAAGTAAAATCCTGCCCGTCATATTTCAATAAGCCATTACAATCCCAATACAGCCATATATTACCTTGGTTATCTTCTATTGAATTTGAATACATACTAAAAGTGGTCGAGGCATTTGAACCAGGTAGATTGGGCATCTGAATGGAGTCGACCACAGAATTGCAATTCAAAAACTTAAGGTAGACTCCATTTCTCAAACAAATCAGTTTATCGGAAGTTGTAAATATTTTGTGTGATTGTGAAGAAAATATCTCATCCCATCCTTCAAAACCCTGCCTGTATGTTCTGTTAGCTGATGAAATGACTAAGCTGCCACAACTATCGCTGGTAAGATTAAAACAATGCAATACACTTGAAACCGGGATGTTGATATTTGTGAATGTATCATTTTTAAATGCCATTAATGTGGAGGCTTGTTGAATATAGATAGTACCCTCAGCATCTTCGTAAAAATTACTTTCAGCATTAGAGCTGTAATAACCTTGTGCAGGCCCAAAGCTAATTATAGAATCTCCATCATATTTTAACAGCAAATTATTTCCTTGCCATTGATAAGTTGTATGGTTAACCCAAAGGTTTCCATTGCTATCGGTAAAAAGTCGGACAAATTTATCCAGTCCTGGATAAAAGTCCTCGTAATTCTGGTAAGTCCAGGTGCTGCCATCGTAAATGGAAAAGCCATTTTTTGTGGCAATCCAAACCTTGCCATCCGGGCCGTAGGCGAATGATGTGACCTGGCTGTCTAAAAGGCCATTGCTGCCAGTGTTTAATGTTGTGTAAGTGTTTATGACTGTTTGAGATAGTAGTATATTGCTGAGAATTATACAGGTTGAAAATAGTATAATTTTTTTCATATTAATAATTTTTAAAGGGGGACAGTTAATTCTGTCCCCCAATAGAATAATTTTGGCTAATATAATAAAATATATGTGCTATTGAATACAGCGGGAACTTGTTGAACCGGATAATAGGCCCCAGGATAATAATTTACGTTATAATTTAATGTAGAGCCAGGTGGTGCATAATCAAAATCATCGCTAAAACCATAAGTATCACCAACTGTGGCATCATTACTACCTCCGCTATTATCATAAATCCTAACACCATAAATATCATAATTAAATGGTAATCCATAAAAATTAATTACATCACCTCCATTTACAGGCTGAGGTGGTACTGGCATCGGGCCATAATATATAATTGAACCCGGATTTCCTGGTATGTATAGTTGAACAGTCATCCATAGATTTGAAGGAGAATAAACCTCAACCTGTTATTTTATATTTAGTCGTGGATGATCTTGTGCATAAGCCGAACTTGTGAGCAACAATGTTGCTGTAATTAATAAGAAAAAATATTTTGTTTTCATTTTGTCTTGATTTAAAATTTGGAAACTGAATTAGTTAGGATGATAAAAAAAGCCGGAATGTTTTCCAAAACAAAAGAACTAGGAAAACCCGGCCCGGCATGTCGAACATATTTTTACCAAGCACAAAAATGAATTTATTTGATTTGTATGCTTAGTAGGAATGAAAATGTTTTGAAAAATTGCATGTGATGGAATCGGTTGAAATGAGTTTGAAAACCAAAGAGGGGAGAGCGAAGAACTTTTCATCGACATAAAATAGTTGAAAAATGAATAGAAAGATTGAGCTTCTCTCTCTCCCTCCCTACAAACACTGGGCTTGCTTCTTTGCATGGTCGTGTGTAGGTTAATGGAAACATATTGTTCGGTAAAAATGATTCTTCAAAAATGAGAAAATAAACGATATTAAAAAGTTATCTGACAATTATTTTGGGGTGAATAATTATGGTTTTGCGGTGTGTGTTCATCCATTGCCAAAAGGCGAGACAGGCCATCTACCATCTCTCTTTTGTTGCCCAATCCAGCCCCCCCTTTCCCTGCCAAGTGGTGGATGGATTAAAAGCCTGCCGTGAATAGCCGTGCCAGCGATCCTTAAATAAGATGGAGCTCATTTTAAAAGTTTGGGCTACTGTTCATCGATACCGGTGGCACGGATGGAACAAGCCTCCGGCAGTTTTCCACAAAGGCTATCGTATCCTTCTACAATAGCCAGGCAAAGGTCTTTCAGGTTTTGGTTGTATTCCTTTATGGTGTCGAGGTCAAGTTCATAAAAATCGAGTTTGGCAAACTCCTCCATTATCTGTCGTTTGGTTTGCAACTCCTTGTATCTTTCTTTCAACAATTCAATATGGGGCGGGGGAACAACCGTTTCGTTGTAATGATAGGTGTACCACTGATCGAATGAATGTTCTTTTTTAAGAGCCTCATAAATTACATCCTGCACTTTCGATAGGATGGCTTTATTTTCCTTTAGGGCATCCAGTTGTTGGGCATTTTCGTACCGGACATCAAAATCCTGGAGACATTCGGCCACCTGCTTTTTGCAATATTGGCAATTCGATAGTTTGATTTCCTCCTTCAATGCATCTTTCATAAGAAGAGAAGCATTGTCTATTTCGGCCCGGTTCAATTGCTCAATTTTATCCTGGAACTCTTTTCTGAAATGAAAGGCTTCCAGTTCTGCAAGCTTGGCTTGGAGTTGCTTCATCAGAGAGTTGTCGCTCTCATAATCGGGAAGGTCGACCCCGTACAACCTGCCAAGCACTTGTTCCCTTTCTTCATAACTTAACCTTGAGGGACTTTCCGCATCTAACAACAATAGCGAACCCACCAGGTCTTTCGTTGCCTTTAGCTGATTGTCCATATCGAAATACAACCCGGCTTTGTTTAAGATATTCTCATACTTTTCCCTGAAACTGTTCAGGTAGTTGGCATCGGTTTTAAACTCTGTTTCACGTGACTGGAAGGTTTTCAACAGATCGGTGTATTGTTCCGATAGCAAAAGCATGGTGCGGGAATAGTCGCTGGTCAATTCATTTTTCTTGTTCAGGCGATAGGTATTTACCTGCGATTTTAGCTCGGCGAATTTTTCGAGGAACTCCAAAAATTTCATTTCCTGAAGATAGGTGCTTTTGTTGGGGATATTTCCCTGCTCGTATTTCTGGTTGATGCTTTGACGGCGTTTCTGGATGCTGGTCACGGTAATCTCATCGCCAATAATATCCTCACTGTCGTACTTCGATTTATAGTTGACTACCGCAAAATAGGGGTAACTTTTGAAGCCAATCAGCTCTTCCAATTGCTCGCGACTGATTTCCGAATCGTGTCCTAAGGCAAGATAATCTGCCAGTTTTTGGGTATCGATATAAGCTGATTTTTTATCCGAAGGGAGAAAAACATACAGGTCGAGGGAATAAAACTGTTTGTTGAAATCGCGGCTTTCGTACAGCCTGATGGTCGAATTGAATTTGTAGACATTTTGGCTGCTGCTGTTTTTCATAAACTTACCCAGCTCACGGATAACCGATAAAGCCGCCCCCGATGGGTTCGGGATCTCTGAGAGATTGATCAATTGATCGGCCACAGCTCGTATTACTTTGTCCTTTGTCCGGTCCGTGATAATCTTTCCTTCGATGCTGGCATCGATGTTCGCAATACCGGGCGATAGCAGAAGGTTGTCGATCAGGTGGATCACCTCATCGTTTTCCGAAACATTTACCCTATAGCCCTCTTCCTTGTCGACTGTAGTTTGGAAACTATAAATGGGGTAGCTCAGGTCGCCGCCAAAGTATTTCAGGTCTTTGATGTTGGCGGTAATCATCAGGTATTCTATTTTCTCCTCCTGAATTTTGCGGATGTACCTTCTCTTGCTTTGAGGATGCAGGTCGTTGATGAGTTTCCCAAATCGTTTTTGGTTGAACAAGTAAAAGTCGGTCGATAAATACTGCCATTCGCCTGTAAAGTTAAAATCGGACACAAAGCTGTATTTCTTCACCGTTTTAATGGATGATTGCCCAACAGCAGAAACCATTATCCCCAATATTAAAACCGCAACAGCAAAATATTTTTTCATGATCTAAATTTCAAAAGGATAAAATGCCACAGATTCGCTGATAAGTTCAATTTTTATGTATTTAATGTATTTTAAAGAAAACCTTATTTCGACTATGCTCAACATAAATATTTTTATTTCTTAAACCTTAGTAGCCTAATATACACCCCATGAAGCAAACCATATTACCTTATTTCTATTAGCTTAATAAGGTTGAAGGTTGTTTTGATCTTACTTGGCTACTAAGGTTGAAGGAAATAAAAAAAATAAGGTTCATTAAAAAGATGAAAAAGCGTTTACCCCCTTGAAATAATTATTCGATGTTGAATATTCGATTTCACGGGGCAAACTATTTTTAGGCATATAAGAAAAACACTACACCGCGCAGTTATACATTCACATAATGCCAAATTTCAAATTTCCAGTTTCAAAGTCTATTTACTCATTTCTGCAAAATGATGGTAGAAATGTACAATAGTTTCAATCCCCTTATAAAAATTGAACAAAGGGAAATTTTCGTTGGGCGAATGGATGGCATCCGATTCCAGGCCAAAGCCCATCAAAATAGATTTTGTATCCAATACTTGCTCGAAGGTCGAAATTATGGGTATACTTCCGCCACTGCGCACGGGAACTGGCTTCTTGCCAAAGGTATCGGTGTAAGCTTTGTCGGCAGCCCGATAAGCTGTCATGTCGGTGGGCGAAACATATCCCTGGCCACCATGTAAGGATTTCACTTCCACTTTTACCCAATCCGGGGCAATGGCCTTGAAATGCTTCTCGAACAATTCGGCAATTTTATGATGATCCTGATGAGGCACCAAACGCATGGAAATTTTTGCCTGGGCAACTGAAGGAAGAACTGTTTTTGCCCCTTCGCCGGTGTAGCCACCCCATATCCCATTCACATCCAACGATGGACGGATGCCGGTACGTTCGCTGCTTGAATATCCTTTTTCGCCATGAACTTCTTTCACATCAATTGCTTTCTTGTATTCGTCAAGATTGAAAGGAGCCTTTGCCATTTCTGCCCGTTCTTCCAACGACACTTCCAATACATCGTCGTAAAAACCAGGAATGATAATATGTCCATCATCGTCCGTAAGGCTGGCAATCATCTTAGCCAACACATTGGCAGGGTTCGCAACAGCCCCACCAAACAAACCTGAGTGGAGGTCACGGTTCGGCCCAGTCACTTTTACTTCCATGAAAGCTAAACCACGTAAACCTGTTGTAATAGAAGGAATATCGGGGGCGATCATGCCGGTATCGGAAACCAGGATAATATCGGCTTTCAACATCTCCTTGTGTTGCTCACACCATTTCCCCAAACTTGGCGAACCTATCTCTTCTTCGCCTTCTACCATGAATTTCACATTACAGGGCAGGTTGCCGGTTTTCACCATCAACTCGAAAGCCTTTGCGTGCATAAATGCCTGGCCCTTATCATCGTCGGCTCCACGGGCAAATATTTTTCCATCGCGAACTTGCGGATCGAATGGAGCTGTTGTCCATAAATCTATTGGATCGACAGGCATCACATCGTAGTGGCCATACACCAACACGGTTGGGAGTTTAGGGTCGATCATTTTCTCGCCAAAAACAACCGGATTGCCATCAGAAGGCATCACTTCAGCTTTATCAGCACCTGCATCCAGCATCGACTTTTTCCAATACTCGGCAGCCCTCAGCATGTCGTTTTTGTTTTCCGACAAGGAGCTGATAGAGGGTATCCTGATCAAATCAAAAAGTTCGTTTAAAAATCGGTCTTTGTTTTCTTCAATGTAGTTTTTTACAAATTTCATGTTTATTTACTTTTAGTATTAAATATCATCAATATAAGCAGTTGAAAAATAGAGGAAAAGCCGTATTCCCACAGTCTGGTAATTTTCATTGACACTGGCATAAAGGGCGGTGCCAACACCAATATCGTAAAATATTTTTTGTGTATATTGAACTTCCCCATACAGGCTCATGCCTTTGAAGGAATTGTAATAGGTGGTTTCATACTCGACGTCGGGCAGGATGGTACGTTGCGAATGATGAAAGACATAGCCAAGTGCATAACCAGGCCCGGCATAAACATATAGGTTTCGATTCAAGTTTTCGGAACGCCAGCCATAGCCCCCGTGAAATTCAAAAAACCGCTGCCCCGACTTAAGTGTGATAAAATTATCGCCATCGTAATGAAATCCCAGGGTGAAATAA
Organism: Bacteroidales bacterium; assembly: GCA_021740905.1. GTDB lineage: Bacteria > Bacteroidota > Bacteroidia > Bacteroidales > M50B96 > JAIOYV01. The sequence continues at coordinate 69,679 of JAIOYV010000021.1, read as the reverse complement.
TGCTTTTTTATCCGGCTGTTCAGATCGACCATAAAATTTCTTTGCTTTCGGTCGAAAGCCGGGAAATATCCAAGACCGCTTCCTATTGTAAACCAGGAACTGCCTGTTTTGTAGAGTTTATCCTTATGGATGAATTCGGGGAAGTCTTCTTCTTGGGAAGTAGCATCAAGGGGAAGCATTATCGCCATCGAGAGTATAAAAACAAAACATGTAAATCGGACCATAAATGCTGTTCATTAAAAATCAGGCAATAATAGCAATTAACGAGGAAAGTGTAAAAATATTTTTGGTGCGGATAGAGTTCTAATGCGCTATTTCCTTAAAAGCATGATGGTAGTTTCGATGATTTTGTTTTGAAGGTCAAAAAAAGCCATTTATTGCCGGCAGCAACATAAATTAAAACGACAGCATTAGGATTGTCGCCACCGGCAAATAAATGACAAATATTTTTAAACATCCGCTTTGCGTTATTAGCACTTCGTGCGTCAAGTGCTTCGCGTCATTTGTGCTTCAAGTGTCATTTATTGTATTCCACTAAACCACCTAATGACTACCTAATGACGCAAAGCGAATGACTACCTAATGACGCGAAGCAAATGACTATTAAATAACCAAGTCACACGCATCAGCAGGCATCCAGTGGGGATCTTTTCCATCCCATTTTACATTGCATCCAATGGGGTTGGTCACCGCTTGCGATATTTCTTTTCCTTCAATCAATTCCGTTAATGCCCTGTCCAGATCATCCACTTTCATTTGTTTATAATCCCTGGGGTAATCAATGGCCCGTCCCGTGTAAACCAATTCTCTATTCTGATTGAACACATAAAAATGGGGTGTGCGCAAAGCACCATAGCTCTTGGCAATCTCCTGCGATTCATCATATAAATACAACCACGGAAATTGATTTTCCTTCATCCGTTTAACCATATTCGGGAATGAATCTTCTTCGTACGTATTTTTGCTATTCGAATTAATAGCCACAAACCTTACTCCTTTAAGGCCAAATTTTTCTGCAGTTTTTCGGGTTTGTTCATCCGATCCAATCACATAAGGGCAATGGTTGCAGGTAAAAAACACAACCAAAAATTGATCCTTATCAAAGTCAGATAACTTATAAGTTTTTCCATCAGTGGCCGGCAATTCAAATCCGGGGGCTTTCGATCCAATTTCTAATGTAAATGCCATACTGTATATCTTAAATTTGTAAGGATAAACAAGGATACAACGGAAATGTTTTTGTAAACAAAGGATACTTTCCACTTTTACGCACCCTCTTTTTTAGAAAGGTTTCAGCCAAATTGACTTTCTTATTTAGAATGATTCTGCCTAAAATTCACCTCTCCTGACAAGATATCATCCCAAAAGCCAATGGCACTATGCTTGACTAAGGTGAGCCATAAAAGAGAGTTAAAATATAAACCTTAAAATAATTTAGAATATGAACACAATGCAAAGAAGAAGAGGTTTGTTTCCAGGAGGCAGCTTCTACAACGAACCCGAAAATAAATTAAATGATTGTTTTGATGTAAAGGGATGCTTTTGCAAACCTCCGGCAAATGTTACTGAAAACAACGATATGTTTATATTGGAACTTGCTGCCCCCGGTCTGTCAAAAAAAGACTTTGAATTGAAGATCGACAAGAAACTTTTGACCATAAAGTCGGAATTTGAAAGTGCTGATTGCAAAAATGATGATAATATGATCCGCAAGGAATTTTGCTACAAAGGATTCGAACGATCATTCGGACTGCCCGATAGCGTAAATGCCGATGAGATTTCGGCTGTTTACGAAAATGGGATATTAAAAATCACAATCCCAAAATTGGAAGAAGCAAAAGAAAAACCAGCCCGGCAAATCAGTATTTCCTAATTTTGTTTATTGAAAAACAAAGAAAGCCCGGAACCTAACTTCCGGGCTTTCTTTGTTTAGGAACTGACTTTTAGTTCTGCTTGGCAAGTATAGTCAACTCCTCAGTTGCCGTTGATGTCACTATGTCATCGTAATAAACGTACACTTCGGCGTAATTACGGATCTCCCCATCAATATTTGGAGCGACTGCATAAAATTTCACCCTGTCGATTTTGTTGGTCAATGTGATATTGGTTGCCGATGCGGTTTCATAAACACCCAAGGTATCCGTATAACCCGTAAAAGTTTTAGTTGGCTCTGCTTCGTCCACACCACATGGATAATAGGTAATTTCTACCAGAATCTCAACGCTATCGACCGGCACCCCACCTTTTAGCACATTTACAATAGCCCCCACATTTACATATTTATTGTCGGCTGCCGATTTATCACATGGGTCATCTTCTTCCGGTGTACAGGCATTGAACGAAACAATACAGCCAACAACCAGGAAAAACATCAAAGACAAGGAAACAATTTTCTTTTTCATCATAATAAGATTTTTTAGCTTGCCCAAAACTAATGATTTAGATTGAAATAATTTTGGCCAGCTCAGTTTTCAATTCAACATAATTCGTCACCACAGGAAATTGCGGGAACTCATCGATCACATTTTGAGGAGGGCTAAAAAGGATTCCGTGCTCGGCTTGTTGCAACATAGAAGTATCGTTGTACGAATCGCCCATTGCAATTATTTTATAGGTCAAACTTTGAAGAGCCTCAACCACTTTTCGCTTGGGATCTTTCTGTCGAAGGTTATAATGGGTTATCATCCCGTTTGCATCGGTTGTCAACGAATGGCACAATAAGGTAGGCCTGCCTAGTTGAGCCATCAAAGGGTCGGCAAATTCCTGAAACGTATCGGAAACCACAACCAATGGGATTTTGGTTCGAATAAAATCAAGAAATTCCTTAGCGCCCTCCAATGGTTCGATGGTGGCAATCACATCCTGGATATCTTTTAAGGTAAGATTGTGCTCCTTCAGGATTTTTAACCTCCGTGTCATCAACACATCGTAATCGGAAATATCACGGGTGGTCAGTTTCAACTCTTCAATGCCGGTCTTTTTGGCTACATTGATCCATACTTCGGGAACAAAAACCCCTTCGAGATCGGAACATAAAATGTGCATGTGCTTATTATTTTGAATGATTAATACTTGTTTTTCAAACTTCGTCAGATTCTACTTACTCTTCGTTGCAGCCAAATTTCTATTTCCTCATCCCGAATAGGTCGGGACTGTGGAATAAAAATTAGTCTGCGCCTTGACTAAGCGAAACTGGCGAAGTTTGTCATTAGATATTTTTTGAAGGCCTTGTAATCGTGGGGCATAGAATCAAAGATTTCTTTCTTCCCTTCTAATCCCTGAAGGCTTGGAGGCAAATTTGGATCGAAATTGAGAAGCTGATTGATTTCTTCGGGGAATTTTGCCGGGTGTGCAGTTTCCAACGAAATACACAATGTATCATCGGTATGCTTCCCTTTGTTCTGGGTAAGATACTTTTGAAGTCCAAACCAACCCACTGCGCCATGGGGCTCCAACAATAAATTGTGACTTTCCCAGGCATGTCGAATCGTATCGCGGGTTTCGACATCGGTCACACTTGCTGCGTAAACTTCCTTGCGCATAAGTTCCATGTCGGGTGCTTTGGTGATATTTCCCTGCTCGTCCATCACTCCATCATACAAAGCAAGCAAACGCGAAAGGTTGCTCGGATGCCCAACATTCATGGCACTCGAAATGCAATTCTTCGAAGGTTCAATTTTGTGGTATTCGCCCGTTTCCAATAGCACCGGGAACTCATCATTCTCGTTTGTGGAGATCACAAACTTTTCGATAGGGAGACCCATTTTCATGGCCAGCATCCCTCCCATCATATCGCCAAAATTACCCGATGGCACCGAAAAAATTACTTTGTCGTCCGGCTTGCCTGCCCTGAGCTTGGCAAACGAGTAGAAATAATAAACAATCTGTGGGATCAACCTGCCAATATTTATTGAGTTGGCAGACGACAAATTCAGATGGTCCAAATCACTATCTGCAAAAGCCTGTTTCACCAAAGCCTGGCAATGATCAAATTTCCCATCCAGGGCAATAATTTGAATGTTCTTGCCCAGGGTGGTCATTTGTTTACGTTGGCGGTTGGTAACTTCTTTTTCAGGAAAAAGGATGAGCACCTTGATATTATCCAACCCATAAAAAGCATTGGCAATGGCACTGCCCGTGTCGCCCGAAGTGGCTGTTAAAATAAGGAGTTTACGGTTCTCAAGCTTCAGGTAATACTGCATCAAACGGCCCATCATCCGGGCAGCAAAATCTTTGAACGAAGCCGTTGGCCCATGATCGAGGCGCATCACATATTGATTGTTGTGCACCTTCTCAAGCGGCACTTCAAACTGATAGGCATCCTTCACCAGGGCTTTCAATTCTTCATCGCCAATTTCCGACCACAGAAATTTGTGGGCTACATGGTAGGCAATTTCATGGTATTCCATGTTGGAGTATGAAGCGATTTCTTCCGCAGAAATTTGTGGAATATACTCGGGCATATATAGTCCCTTATCGGGAGCTATCCCTTTTAACAACGCTTGCCGGAACGAAACCTGTTCGGCTTTAAGGTTGGTGGAGTAATATTTAATAGGATTTTCCATAAACGACAAAGAAATTAACAATTTGTATTTCTCATATTTCATTCTCTGTGAAGCTTTGTGGCTTCTCTGTGTAACTCTGTGTTATAGCTATTTCACAAAGTTACACAGAGGATACAAAGAGTTAAACAAAGTATATTTGGTCAACTGCAATTGACTTTTTCAATCGAAACAATTACCAAAAAAAATTGATATTATCTCGCCAATGTAGCTGAGGACGCCCCCCCTGCCGAGAACTCAGGCGATGTGTATTTAATTTTCTTGCCATCCAAAACTTCCAATGCCTGCGTGAGGTCGGCAATAATATCATCAGGATGCTCGGCACCCACGCACAAACGGATCAGGTTGGCAGGAATGTCGGCCAGCTTGCGGCCTTCTTCGCCTTGCTGCGAGTGTGTCGAAATGGCCGGGATCGTGGCTACCGATTTAATCCTTCCCAGGTCGGTGGCACGCCAGATACGCTGCATCCCATCGAATACATCACGGGCTGCCTGTGCCCCACCCTTCACGCGGAACGACATCAAATGACCAAAACGGTTTACTTTTTCGCCATATATTTCATCATGCTCCGAATCGACCAAAACCATGTACTTCTTGGCCAATTCGTGCAATGGGTGCGATTCAAGACCCAGGTAATCTACCTTTTCAATATGTGGATGAGTTTCTAAAAATTTAGCAACCTTCATGGTCGAACGGCTGCACAAATCAATTCGAGAGCGGACAGTCCTGATGTCGTTCAATGCCATTATGGCGTTCATGGGAGAAATATTTGGGCCATTGTCACGGTTGGGCAATGCTTTCAAATACATACAGAAATCGGCCTTCATTTCTTCCGGACCCCATTTCGATACAATATTGTTTTTGGCTATCACCGCACCAACGATCGAAGACCCGCTTGTAGCAAGTGTTTTGGTAACCGATTGGACCACGATATCGGCACCAAAAGCGATGGGGCGCATCAAAGCCGGGGTAGCCACGGTGGCATCCACAATCATTACAATGCCGTGCTTGTGGGCCAGGGCAGCCACTTTTTCCAAATCGAAAAAGGCAAGTCCTGGATTGCTCGGCATTTCTCCATAGAGGAAACGGGTGTTCTCGTCAATTTTTGACTCCCATTCCGACATATCGTTCGAGTTCACAATTTTCCGCCACTCGATGTTCCGCTCATGGTCTTTCCGCACGTTGAATTGTTGGAAAGTCCCGCCATATACCTGACTTGTCCCTACAAAATTGATCGGCCTGTTCGGATCTTTTGAATCGACCTGAAGGAAAGGTTCAACGGCACTGTGAATAGCCGCCATCCCCGAAGAGGTCGCGATACACGAGGTGTTGTGACCGGTCTGATACCCTTCGATCAATGCCAGAACACCTTCTAAATAATACATGCTTGGATTGGCAATCCGCGAGTAACACCAGGTTGGGACTTCGTAACCCAAAGCCGCTTCCATCTCGTCGCTGTCGCGGTAAGCCTGCGATGTGGACATATAAATAGGTTCGATAATCGAGCCTTGATTAAAATCGAGTGCCTCCTGCATCGAATAAATCCCGTGCACCGCGATGGTGTCGAATCTACACTGCTTCATCTTTTCGATATGGCCTTTGTGCCATGCTGCCGAACGTTTCGCGGCTTCCAGATAGTGGTCTTTGCCTTTATTCATTGTGCTTTTAAATTAGTTTCAAATTTTCAGCGAAGATAGAGAAAGATTCAAAGACCGTAAAGGATAATTGTCATGGTTTGGGGGAGGGATTGGGCAAGGAAATACTATTTACAGAAATAGAATGGAATAAATGCGATCAGCACGTTAAAGTATAAGTCAAATGAAGAATAATTAGAATTCTTTTCTATATCAAAATAGTATCTTTGGTTAATCTTAAAGCTTGAAATTTAGATAATTCTTCTTTAGCTAAACGCATTAAATCTTCTGGAATACCTATTTCTTTGGATATAAATTCAGAAGCAAGTTCCATGGCATCTTCTTTTTTATCAACTGAAAGTAGCGCAATGATTTTCTCATAAATAGATATGATAATAGGATCATTACGTCTAATTACTAAAGTGTTCTTAAGTGATTTAGGTTCTATTTTTAGAATACCACGACCGTATGTCTTTGAGTTTGTTTCGACTGAAAGTTGGCTTGGAATAGATAATATGCTTACAATGATCCACTTTTTTTCAATTTCTGTTACATCTCTAAAATAAACTCGATGTATAGAATTTGTGGACTGCACTTTATCGTGGTTTGGTAAAAGGAAAGGTGTTTTCTTTATCCTATATTGGAAAAAAGCATCTGGAACTTCATTTAATTTTACAATATACCAATGTTCCCTTAAAACTGAATGAGCTCGTAAATGTATATTATTTTCAATACCACGTTCAATGTAATTCTTATGGTTTAGATGATCATTTACGTTTAATGAAATCAAAAATTTTAATTCCTTCTTACCAGTTTTAATATAATTAGTAAATTCATTTGGTCTAGTCAAAATTGGCACTAATTGGTTTCTTTTAAAACCAATTTCCATTGCTTTTTGCTTTGTCATAATAAAGTAATCCACTGCTCCTGTAACAATACCAATCTTAACTTCTGCGTGATCAGATAATTCAGTAAATCCAAATTCAGATTTACATCTTTTAAGAACCTTGTCAATATTGTTGACACCAAAGTAAGAAACTCTATCAGAAATCCAATTTTGAAATGATAATTTTGTAAAAATAATAGTCGATTCAATACTTTTTGATGAAGCAGTCTTTATTGATATACATTTACTTCCATATCCTTTTAACCAAAGAATTACGACTCTTTCATCGGCTTTTTCAAAATATTTACTATTTAGTGCAACAACATTTATTTCAAGAAAAATTTCTGAAAGCCATTTACGAAGCGGCTTAGCATAATCAGCTTGTAAGAATGCCCATGGAAGTATAGCACCAATATTCCCACCTACGTATAAATGAGAAACAGCTTTAACCAGGAAAAAAGCCCATAAGTCAGCTTTCTTATTTAAAATTTTCAGCTGGGGATAATTTATACGATACTTATAAATCTTAGACAAATCCTGAATACTATGGCGAATATATGGAGGGTTCATTAAAATGGTTTGAAACATATTATCCGATGGAAAATCAAAAAAATCGATTTCCCTTAAATTTGCTTTTGGTAAATGTCTTAAAAGACCATTTACAGGTTGTGTATCACAGCCAAAAAGATGCGTTTCGTAAATTCTATAAATATTTTTTAAAATTCTTCCTGCTGCTAAAAGCAATGAACCCTCCCCATATGAAGGATCAAGAATTTTTTCCCCCATGATATTCTCGAATGGTTTAACTAAATAATCTGCTAAAGCTGGGGGTGTATAATATATACCGTTTTTCTTATTTTCCATTTTATTTCAAATACCGTAACAAATATCTCTTAAAAGGTTTTCCTTTTTGTGCCGGGTTGATTGAAGATGGGAAGCAAGTACTTGATAATAGTGCTTCCACAGAAAATCTTCATTGTTCTTTACCAAACTCCGCCAATTTGGATCCTCAACTACCTTAGCTGTTAGTTCATTACGAAATTCACAAAACACAATATCTAAGAGCAACGTGAGATTTATTGGAGGAAAGTTAAACCTCGGTACTGATAGGCCATCCTCGATAAGATTAGTATGAAATTCCTTGCCATTAAAACCATTGCCACTTTTTCCTCCATATTGGAAATGAGACACTGGCGCTTTTTGTTTCAACCTTTCATTATCATGGTCATAATCAAAATGAAACCTCCTGATTAATTCAGAAGGTTTCTCTAGGGAACAGATACCAATGGAGTAAGTAGTATTTTCATAATCACCCTTAACGATACCGTGCAAAACCACTCTATGGTTTTTGTTTTCAATTTCAACTTCAAAGTCTGCGGCAAACTCAAAATCGTTTTTTCTTTTCCATGTTTCACCTCGGTATCTATCATAGGTTGTTGATATTGCAGTCGCCAATTCAGGAAAATTACTATCAAATAATGCTCTTGAACAGATAGTTGCTAAAGACTTTATCTCGTTTTTCTTGAAGTCAGTTGATGTATGCGGAATAATAATTCTCATGTCTAATTTGCTTTCATCATTCTAATGTCCTCAAAAAAAAGTAATTTATCATATTTAGGGTGCGCTACCGTATACTTCAACTTCATCTGTGCTCTCTTGTCTGTGGTTTCATCAAGATATGCAACTACCTCAGGATAAGATTCCTTATAACCTGAATAATAGTCTTTGCTGAAATGACGTGCGGTTAAATCAGGAAGAAATCGCCCTTTTTCCCAAGGTAAACCAGAATTCGTGACATGCTTTGCAAGAATTTTGATTAATTCACTTTTCCACCATCTATCTCTTGATTCATCCTTAAAAATTCCATTATACTTTGCAGGTATAAATAACTTCTCAACTTTTTTGAATCCATCTTCATTTAAACCTAGCAGAGTGGCTGTCCATAATCTATCATATAAAAATCCAGGTCTCTCAAATAAAAGGTTTCTTATCCATTGAGAAATATTCAGGAAAATGCCAGGATCGTTGAAGTTCTCTTTTATTTCTTGACCAAGTATACTTTCCAATCTAATTCGTTCTTCGTTTGGGACTTTCATTAAACCAAATAGTTCACTTATATCTTTAGGAGGGTTACCTTTCAATTTTCGATAAGACTCTGCTATTGATTTCATTGTTGGATAATGATCTGTAATGGCATCATAGCTAAAAATAGCTTCATAAGATAATCGCTGCTGAGAATCTATGCTATCGCTATCCTGACCAGTAATACACGCTATCGCATAATCCGGATGGTTTTCTCTTATTAATGCGGCAATTGTTGAACCTTTTTTTATTTCTCCTGTCCCTATCTCCGTAAGATTATGGTCTACTATAATAAGGTCGGGCTTATTTTTATCAATTAATGATAAAAAGTCGACATCTTCGGGCTTGACATTTACGAAAATACATTTTACTCCAAGTTGCTTTTCCAAGTTTTCGGCGGCGATTTCTCTATTATCATCGTCTATCCAAATAAATTTAAGTTTTTTCTTCATGGCATTTTAATTTCTAATTCAGCATTCCAGTAATTTGTAGGTCTTTTGAATCTAATTGAGCCTCCACGTGCATTAACGATTTCCTTTACAATACCTAATCCTAAACCACTACCTAAACCAACAATCATATTGTCTTCGGGATTTAATCGTATGTCTAAATTTTCGTATAATTGACCATCTGGATCTGAAATAAAAGGAATAAAAACTTCATCAAACCTCGAACTATCTAAGCCAATCCCCGTATCTCTAATTGTCAATATATTCATATTTCCAGACCTTTCAGCATTCAACTGTATCTTTCTATTTCGTCCGCTGGCTATTACCGATTTAATAGAATTTGACATCACATTAAGTAAAATTGAATAAATCTCTGCTTCCAATATGTTTTTAAATGCAATATTGTTTGGTATTCCAGTGTGGTCTACATCAATTTGATATTTATGTGTTATCAGTTCGAACACTTTCTCTACCTTTTTTACTCTTTCAAGCAATGCTACTTGGCTAGCTTTGGTTTTTCGATTATCCTTACCAACTAGAGATGTTAGATTTAATAACTCTACCAATCTGTTTTTGAGGTCAATAAAACGATCATTTATACCCTCAACTTCTTTTTTCTGTCTTGGTAATAACTCGTTTGCAAGAATTTCAAGAGAATTCTTACTCTGTTCTAAAACTCCCAATAGAGATTTTACTTCATGTGAAAAAATGAGCAACAGCGTTGATGTTGACGCGACTAACCGTAAATGTGCTAGCTCAACTTGATTCGCAGTATGTTGTTTCCGGATTACATCAGTGGCTCTTTCAAAAACTGCTTCAAATTCAATTTTTTGCTTAGGTGGTAAAACATTTGAGAGTACCTTTGCTTCTGATTGAAGATGAAATAATGCAGAATCAATCACCCGACTTTGCTCAACTTTTTCCTCAACTATTTCTTCAAATTTTTCTTTGGCGATTATTGCCTCTCTCAATGCCGATTCGCGTATGTAATAATCCCTCAATATTGTTGACCAATCAATTGCAAAACGAACAAACCCTTTTAATTGATCAAAAGCAGGAGTAGAAATAAACCCCTCCCTATTTAGCTTAGGTTCAAAGCCTTCAGCATCACCACCAATTTCAACATTACCTACATAACTTTTCATTGATAGCATATTCAGAAGAGATCTACCTGGCTCAACTCCTTTTAGTGTTTGAGCAAAGGTAAGTAGTTCACTATTAGGGCTACTTTTTCTAAGTCCTCTTTCTTTATCAATATCAAGCCAATCATCGTCTCCATAAGGATAAATTCTTAATCCTTTAAATTTAATTTGAACTCCACCCCATTCATTAAGTATCTTTTCTAAGTTTCCTAATGATAAAATGCTCGTATCTCTAATTTGCGTCCGGACATCAACCATGATTGCAAGTTCGAGAGAAATATCCTCAAGTAAATTAAATTTTGCAGCAGAAGTAATTTTCCTTTTGCCAATTCCAAGTGCATCTAATTCGCAAACAGCCTGTTTTTCACTGTTTATTTTTGCTTTCAATGTTCCCCACCCAGCTTTTATCAGATTCGATCGAATATCTTGTACTACACCTTCAAATTGAGGTGCTATTATTTTTACATTAAATCCAGGATCTTCCTCAAATCCTTTTCTTTTAAATCCCCTATTTGCGACCAATACTGCTAATTGCCTTTTTAAATAATTATATCCTCTAACAGTCCATTCGTCTGATACATTACTAATAATCAAATTAGTACCTGTGATATCATTACCTACAGTGGTCTGTAATCCTGGACAATTAATCGAAGTAATATCTTCACCGGGTAAGAATTTTGTCCATGGGAATTCAACTAATGTTTTTTCAATGTTTGGTTGCATTCCAACCAGGTTTCCTTCATTTGTACCTTTCGTAATTATTTGAAGATGACCACCAAGCCTACGGCAACTAAAACGTCCAATACCTTTAGCTCCTGATAGTGGTCTACCAAAAACTTTTGATAGTTTTTGTAGTGTTTTATTAGTTGTTGCAATACGCATCCAGTATTTTTGAATGGCTTCAAAATTCATTCCTGTCCCATTGTCAGAAATGATAATCTGCATTTTTCCAGAAGGATCGTTTGCAAATAATATCTCGACAGAAGTGGCATCAGCATCGTAAGAATTCTTAACCAACTCCACTAAAGCAAGATGCACTGTCTCAACTAATTTTTCGCCTAATTCCCTAAGTAATGCACTATCAACTGTAAAATTTAATTGATCCATAAATAGACTTTTGGTCGGGTAAATATATGAAATAATGAACAGCTGGCATAGAAATGAAATTTATATTATTTTAAGGTGAAAAGTGTTCCTAAATCCTTTACTTTTTTATAAAGGTCAATTTCTGAAAGGAATCAGCAATATGTCTCTCATTTTTATTTAAATGCTTCTAAATGAATAATACAATTGTTGAATTGTTTTTATATTTCCAAAAGTAACACTTTTCTATATCATGGAGAATCATAGCTAAAAAATCCCAAATTCTCAGGCAGCGAAAGTTTTTATTTTGTCTAATTCATCCTGCTTGGTTCTCAGGGTTTCTTCTAAATCATAATCATCCTGCAAACCTAACCAGAACTTTGCCGATGTCCCAAAATAAATACTCAATCGAAGTGCAGTGTCTGCTGTGACCCCTCGGTTTCCTTTCAATATTGCAGATGTCCTGGTTTGTGGTATACCAATATCTTTGGACAATTTATAGGCTGAAATATTCATTGGTTTTAAAAATTCTTCCATCAGGATTTCACCGGGGTGTATATTGGCTAATATTTCCATAATTGATTTATTTTTAGTGATAATCAACAATTTTCACATCTTCTGACTGACCTTCATTCCATCGAAATATGATTCTCCATTGGTCATTTATCCTGATGCTGAAAAACCCATCAAGCTTTCCACTCAATTTTTCCAATCTATTTGAAGGCGGAACTTTTAAATCAACAATCGTTTGTGAGTTGTTCAACATCCTTAATTTTCGACGGCCTATTAACTGTATATCATTTGCCATGTTTTTCAACCTTATTCCTTTCCAAATCAACTCAGTGTCTTTATTCCCAAACGAAAGAATCATTTCAATTTTTATCAGTACTTACGACAAAGGTAAGTAATTATAATTAAATTGAAACATTAATTATCGAGACAAGATCAAATCCTAAAACGGCTAAATTTTTCAGGGCAATCTACATTAGGAAAATCGCAAAGCGACCCTCCGATTATTCGCATTTTGACCAAGTGAGACTATTGAAATAAAATCCATTGAAATCCTTACATGACAATATTTCCTGTTTTTCACAAGGGTTCAATTCTTGATAACCCAGGCCAAATAATATGGACGATTGCTTTGCGAAGGTTTTTTCTTACAGGTACAATGGCTTTTGAAAAGTAAACAAAGCTATTTCTATCGGTTCAAAAAATAGTACTTTTGCGATGCCTTCGGGCAGCTAAAATAAATTGTTGAAGATGAATATCACTAAAACACTTAGTAAATTATTCGGTTCCAAATCGGATCGCGATATAAAAGAAGTCAACCCTCAGGTTGGGCTGATTAAAGCTGAATATGAAAAATTACAATCGGTTTCGAACGACGAACTTCGCCAAAAAAGCCGTGACTTGCGCCAGGTCATCAAAGACTATGTGGCTGAAGAATATCAGGAAATAGAGCGGATCAAAGAAGAAGTCGAGACCTTGGATATCGATAAGCGAGAGGATCTTTACAACCAAATCGACAAAATAGAGAAAACAATTGACGACAAAATTGAAGAGGTACTCAACCAGATTTTGCCCGAAGCATTTGCCATTATGAAAGAAACGGCGCATCGCTTCAACGACAATGAAGAAATAGAAGTCACCGCCACCGATTACGATAAAGACCTTGCGGCCAAACGCGATAGCATTATCATAAAAGGCGACAAGGCCATCTATAAAAACAAATGGATTGCCGGAGGCACCGAGATAACCTGGGACATGGTGCACTACGATGTGCAGCTGATCGGGGGTATTGTTCTTCACAATGGTAAAATTGCGGAGATGGCCACCGGGGAAGGAAAAACCCTTGTAGCGACCCTACCTGTTTTCCTGAACGCCCTTACAGGCCGGGGAGTCCACATTGTCACCGTGAACGATTACCTCGCCAAACGCGACTCGGAATGGATGGGCACTTTGTACGAATTCCACGGGCTTAGCGTGGATTGCATCGACAAGCACCAGCCCAACTCCGATGCCCGTCGCAAAGCCTATAATTCCGACATCACCTTCGGAACCAACAACGAATTCGGCTTCGACTATCTTCGTGACAATATGACCGCCAATCCATCGGAGCTGGTGCAACGCAGACACAATTATGCCATTGTGGACGAGGTTGACTCAGTGCTGATCGATGATGCCCGTACCCCTTTGATTATTTCAGGCCCCGTTGCCCATAGCAAAGGTGACGAAGCTTTGTTTCAGGAACTAAAGCCCCGGGTGACAAAATTGGTGCAGGCACAACAAAAACTGGTAACCGCCCTTTTGATAGAAGCAAAAAACCATATTAGCGCGGGTGACGAAGAAAAAGGTGCGTTCCAACTATTGAGAGCTTTTAAAGGATTGCCCAAGAACAAAGCCCTGATCAAATTTTTGAGCGAAATGGGCAACAAGACCCTTCTGCATAAAACGGAGAATTTTTACATGCAGGAGAATATGAAGAACATGCACAAAGTTACCGATGAGCTTTACTTTGTGATAGATGAAAAGCAAAACTCCATTGACCTGACAGAAAAAGGGATCGACTTGATTTCGGGCGACCTCGACGACATGAAGTTTTTCATCCTGCCTGATATAGGTTCGGAAATTGCCGATCTCGAAAAATCGAACCTGAGCAGCCATGATAAATTGGTGAAAAAAGATGCTATGTTGAGCGATTATGCCGTGAAATCGGAACGTGTGCATACCATCAACCAATTGCTAAAAGCCTATACTTTGTTTGAAAAAGATGACGAGTATGTAGTGATCGACAACAAGGTGAAGATTGTGGATGAGCAGACCGGGCGTATCATGGAAGGCCGCCGGTATTCCGATGGTTTGCACCAGGCCATCGAAGCCAAAGAAAATGTAAAGGTCGAAGCATCGACTCAAACCATGGCTACCATCACACTCCAAAATTATTTCAGGATGTACCTGAAATTGGCAGGTATGACGGGGACCGCCGAAACAGAGGCCGGAGAATTATGGGACATTTACGAACTGGATGTGGTAGTAATCCCAACGAATAAACCCATTACCCGCGACGACCGCGAAGATTTGGTGTACAAAACCAAACGTGAAAAATACAACGCAGTGAAAGACGAGATTGTGGATCTTGTCAATAATGGGAGGCCTGTTTTGGTGGGTACAACTTCGGTCGAAATTTCGGAACTGTTGAGCCGGATGCTCAAAATGGCAAAAATCCCCCACAACGTTTTGAACGCCAAATTACACCAGCGCGAAGCCGACATTGTGGCCGAAGCCGGGAAGGCCGGTACGGTCACCATTGCCACGAACATGGCCGGTAGGGGAACCGATATTAAACTATCGGCAGAAGTGAAAAAAGCAGGAGGTTTGGCCATTGTAGGTACCGAGCGCCACGAATCACGAAGGGTCGACAGGCAGTTGCGTGGACGTGCTGGACGGCAGGGAGACCCTGGTTCATCGCAATTCTTTGTATCGCTCGAAGATGACCTGATGCGCTTGTTTGGCTCCGACCGTATTTCAAAATTAATGGACCGCATGGGCCTTAAAGAGGGTGAAGTCATTCAGCATAAAATGATATCGAACTCCATCGAAAGGGCACAGAAAAAAGTGGAAGAAAACAACTTCGGAATCCGTAAGCGATTGCTCGAATACGACGATGTGATGAACTCGCAGCGTGAAGTAATCTATAAAAAGCGTCGCCATGCGCTATTTGGCGAAAGGGTTGGGGTTGACATTGCCAATATGATGTACGACACCTGCGAAAGCATTGTACAGGATTTTCATCCCGATGCCAACTACACTGGTTTCACCCTTGAGTTGATGCGGACATTTTCGGTCGACACCACCATTGATGAGGATGAATTCAGAAAACTAAAAGAAAGTGAGCTAACTGAATTACTTTATGCTCAGGTACTCGAAACCCATAAACGACGCGCCGCAGTAATCGCAGCGCAGGCCTTTCCTGTTATCAAAGATGTGTACATGCACCAGTCGCATGTTTATGAAAACATTGTAGTGCCGATTACCGATGGTACCCGCAGGTACAGCATTGTAACCAATCTCGAAAAAACGTACAAGAGCCAGGGCGAAGAATTGGTTCGGGCTTACGAAAAAACAAGTATCCTTGCCACCATTGATGAATCGTGGAAAGAGCACCTGCGCGAAATGGACGATCTAAAACAGTCGGTACAAAACGCTTCGTACGAACAAAAAGACCCCTTGCTGATCTATAAATTCGAGTCGTTTGAGCTTTTCAAAACCATGCTCGAAAAAATCAACAAACAGGTGGTTGCCATTTTAATGAAAGGCCATATCCCGATTCAGGATGCCAGCGAGGTACGGGAAGCCCAGCAACCACAAAGATCGGATATGGATAAGTATCAAACCAGCCGCTCGGACGACACGGGACAACCCCAAAACAAAGCACCGCAAAAAGTCCAGCCTATCCGCACCGAGAAAAAAGTAGGAAGAAACGAACTTTGCCCCTGTGGATCGGGAAAGAAATATAAGTCTTGCCATGGGAAAGGTGTTGGGGCTACCGCTTGATAAGTTGAGTGGTTGAGTCGTTGAGTAAGTTGAGTGGTTGAGTAAGTTGAGAAGTTGAATAAATCAAAATAGGCTATTGACTGAAAACTATTGACTGAAGACTGACTGTTGACCGAAGACTGTTGAATGCCGACTGTGAACCCTACTCTTCCTTCACAATCAATTTATACCCAAAGCCATGTATGTTCTGAATTAATATGGCCTCATCACTGCTCAGGTAGCGGCGCACTTTTGTCAGGTAAACATCGAGACATTGCGAGGCATAATAATCATCCTTGCCCCAAACAGTTTCGAGGATATAGGACCGGGAGATTATTTCGTTCTGGTTTTCAAACAAAATCTTTATAACATCAGCTTCTTTGGTACTGAGCTTATTTTCAGAATCCCCAATTGTCAGCAATCGATCTAAATATTTGAAATTGGTATGGCTGACTTGAAATTCATTAATATCCTCGCACTTGTTGTTTTTATTTCGACGAAGGATAGCATGTATCCGTAGAATAAGTTCTTTAATATTGAAAGGCTTGGTCACATAATCGTCGCAGCCAGCCTCGAACCCTTCAATTTTATCATAGTCGAGATTTCGTGCCGAAAGGAAAATGATGGGAGTATCCTTTTCGATTTTACGAATCTTTTTGGCCAGGCTTACACCATCCAGTTTTGGGAGCATAATATCTAAAATGCACAAATCGAAATTTTCATCCGAAAACTTTTTCCAACCCTCAAAACCATCTTTTACAAGCGAAGTCTGAAAGCCTTCATTCACCAAATTATCGCAAAGCAATACTCCGGCATTTATGTCATCCTCAACAATCAGTATCTTGTTCATTTCAAAGGTAAAATTAGAATAAAAGTACTTCCCTTGCCAACCGAACTTTTCAGCTTTATTTCTCCTTTATGAGCCTCAACGACTTGTTTTACATAGTATAAGCCAAGGCCAAATCCTTTTACATCATGTTGTTTCCCGGCAGGAACACGGTAAAATCGGTCGAAAATATTCTTTTGCTGTTTCGTGTCTATGCCAATTCCATTATCCCTAATTAGTATTTGCAGGCTATGGTTACTTTTTTTCGTGCTAACAAAAATTTCCTTTTTCTCGCCAGAATATTTAATGGCGTTGTCGAGGAGATTTAAAATTGCATTGGCTATGTGAGCTTCATCGGCCAGCGTTTGGAAAATTTCTGCCTGAAAATCCTTTTCGATCTTTAGGCTTGTCCCATTGGGTTGAATATTTTGAAGGCCGATAAGTCGATCCAACATGTCATGAAAATCAATCACTTGAAGATTTAACCTCAGGCTTTCCTTTTCAACTGCAGATATTTCGAGGAACTTATTTACATTTTCGTTTAATCTTTCAGTTTCCTCCTTGATAATGCTGGCGTATCGGGAACTTTTTGGACTACTGTTTTCATTTTGTAAAACAATCGTGTCGATAGCCAAGTTAATGTTCGAGATGGGAGTTTTGAACTCGTGCGCCATATTATGGATGAAATCCGATTTCAAATCAGATAATTTCTTTTGATGAATGCCAAGCCGTAAAAACCTAATTATCAGGATGATCAATAGAACAAGAATTCCCAGGGTACTTAGGATCATAAAAAGATTACTCTTTAGTTCTTCGAAAAAGAAACCGGAATATTTTATCGAGACAGTAAATGATTTGAAGAAGTAGTTGTCTGCAAAGGCCTCAACCTCAACAAGGTTCTGGAAATCATTTTCATAATCGTCAGACCGGTAAAGTTGTAGTTCTTTGTTTTCGGTATCGAACAAAGCAAAGGAGAAATTGATGTTCTCATTTAATTTCCGCACCTTTTCGAAAAGATTAGATTCGAGTAGATCAACCTTAATGGGGTATCCGGCTAAACCGGATTGTATTTCACCAGGATAAAGATTACTTGTCATAGAATCTTTTTTCGAGTTTTGGGTCGAATCTACAGGCAAAATGAACTCGATGTGTACAATATGGTGAACCTCGGCATCCAATGGATAAGTCATTCTTTTAAAGATCATACTTGTGTCGGGGGCATATTGAAAATGGGCCAGATAATCGATGGTATCGATCCCTGATTCGGTCAGTGTAAGCCCAATTAGGGTATCTCCCCGCGAAACATGTTGACTTGCTGAGAGATCGACACAATAAAAACTCTCTTCGTATTCCTGCAGTAGGGAATGAACCGTTTCAATAAGTTCAGTATCAAATTTATCCTTTTTGATATGGAGAAGATTTTGCATCCAGGCATATTGCAGGATCAACAACACTATCAGTAAAAATCCAATCAGCCCTACAAATATTTTTTCCTTGCCTCTCATATTCGCAAAGATAGGGGCAAGTTTTTAATTCAGGGCATCTACGATTATATCTTTCAGATATTTTAAGTTTGTTTCAGATTTTGTTCAGTTTTCCTAAGCTCAAATCCTATTAGTTTTATGGTGAACTAATAAAACCAATATCATGAGAAGAACTTACTTGCTAATTTTGATACTGATAACATCCATAGGAAATGTATCAGCCCAATCTGTCCCATTTATCGATACAAGAGACGGTCAGGTCTACCAAACGATTTTAATTGATAATTTGTGGTGGATGGCCGAAAACCTGAACATTGGCACAATGATCCAAAGCACTACCACCGGCTATCAGATGTCAAACGATGGGATTATCGAAAAATATTGTTGGAACAACAGCGATGACTACTGCGCCGGAACCAATGGGATGACTAAGAAAGGGGGCTTCTACGAATGGAAGGAAATGGTAGAATATACTACAACTCCACCCGAGGCTACCACTGGAATCTGCCCTGCCGGGTGGCGAATACCCACTTATAGCGAGTGGAGCGGACTTTTCACCTATTTTGGTGGCGGGGCCACTGCTGTTGCAGCATTATTGGAAGGTGGTTCTTCCGGCATGAATATAAAGCTTACCGGATATCGTTGCACCATGACCGGAGGGTTTCGTCCCAGTGCCATGTCCAACGATTATATGGCCTATTTTTGGTCTTCGCTGGATACCGATGCCAATAATGCCCCATTGTTTGAAATTGCAGCCACAAGCTACACCAGCTTCTCGTTCCAAAAATCGCTTGGGCTTAGTGTACGATGTGTGAAATCGACCGGGCAGATTCTAGGTGCAGAATTTTCGGCATCAGAAACTTTTGGCTACGATGAACTGACCACTACTTTCACCGACCTCTCGACAGGTGGCCCCACAAGCTGGTCGTGGGATTTCGGCGATGGAAGTACTTCGACCGACCAAAACCCAACGCACACCTACACAAGTGTTGGCACTTTTTCAGTTAGCCTGGAAATATCTGATGGAACTCAAACTGTTTCAACCACCAAGCCCGCCTTTATTACCGTTGAGTCAAGTTCAGACGTTGCAGGAGTTTTTGGGAATTCAGGGAATCATCTTTATCAAAGTATTCCGAATCCTGCCTCGGATAACTGCGAAGTCAGATTCAGATTGAAGACCCCAGGGAATGTAAGCTTGAATATTTACAATTCTGCACTTCAACTAATTCAAACCATTTCGTTAGAGGGTACATCAGCAGGCGAATCAGCTTTTACTTTAAATGTTTCAAAGCTCCCAGAAGGCCTGTATTTCTATCAATTGGTTTCGGAAGATTATTCAGGCATGAGGAAATTTAATATTTTGAGACATTAGAATTTGAAATATTACAGGAAATGAACTTCTCTCATACATCCTAATAGAATTGAATTAAAGAAATTATTTTGAACTAGTTGAATAAAGCTCATTCGCACAACTAAAAACTAAAAGTGCGGTGTCAGCACTATAATCTCTGACGACAACAAAATGAAAACGAAATTTTGCACTTTAATAGCAACTGTATCGCTTCTTGCTTCTGTGAGTTATGCACAACCAGTTGTTACATATCCTTCAGGAGGTGAAACTTTAAATGCAGGCAGTACAGTAACTATCACTTGGACTGGAACATCTTTAAACACCATTGTCGGTATAGATTATACTATTGACAACTGGACCAATACAACATGGTTGACTACTAATTTTCAGAATCCTTCTGCTAATAGTTATACATGGGTTGTTCCTAATACTCCTGGCACACAATGCAAGGTGGGAGTTTTTAATACCAGTTTTCAGGGCGATATAAGCGATAACTTTTTTACAATTTCAACCACCACAGGTGTTGAAGAAAATTTTACAGCGAATGATATTAGTGTTTATCCCAATCCATTTTATTGGGAGACAACCTTACATTCGGATAAAGTCTTATCGGACGCAACTTTGACAGTTTACAATCTCTCCGGACAGCAAGTAAGACAAATAAAGTACATTTCTGGACATACAATTTCTCTTTTCAGAGACAATCTTCCAAGTGGGCTTTACTTCGTTTGCCTGACAGAAGAAAATAATACCTTCAAAGTAGACAAATTAGTAATTATTAACAAATAATTTTTCTATTGAATGTTGTTTCGTACGACCATTTCTTTTTTGATGGACAGAACAACAGAAAAAAATGCACTTTATGTAAAAACAACAACTGCAAAAAATAGCTGAATAGTGATTGAAAAAGGTTTTGTATATTATATCAAATTTATGAATGGCAGACAGTTTTGAATATGGAAATCGACTACTTCATACAGCAGCAAAGCCTTAGCGTCCATTTGAAATGAAAAGAGGCGATATAAACAACCATAATATTGATGATAAATCTAATAATCAAAATCAAAAAAAGGATAACACAAATGAGATACAACATATTAAAATATAGTACTGTACTTTTATTAGGGTTTGGACTGACAGGAATACAAGCACAGGAATCCATTTTAGCAACGGGTGGGAATGCTATAGGTAGCGGAGGTTCAGCGAGCTATTCTGTTGGACAGGTGGTTTACACCACCAACAAAGGAGTATATAGCTCGGAGGCCCAAGGTGTTCAACAACCTTATGAAATTTCACTTGTACTTGGCTTAGAAGAAGCCAAGTACATCAATATGGTAGTTTTGGCTTACCCAAACCCTATAACTGATTATCTTAAATTGAGTGTAGATAATTTTGATGTATCAACTTTATCTTTTCAACTGCAAGATATGAACGGAAAACTTTTTGAACACAAAAAAATTGAAGACAACCCAATGAATATCATTGTGAGCAACCTTGTGTCAGGAACTTATTTTCTGACTGTACTTCAAGGAAACAAAAATGTAAAAACATTTAAAATTATTAAAAATTAAAAAAGGAGACAAGAAAAAATGAAAGATTCATTTATAATTTTGCTAGCTATATTGCTAAGTGCAAGTGTGTTTGCTCAATCACCCGAAAAAATGAGCTATCAGGCAGTGATACGTAACAGTAGTGACATATTAATTACGTCAACACTTGTGGGAATGCAAATTAGCATTTTGCAAGGTTCGCCAACAGGCACAATGGTGTATGTAGAAACCCAAACTGCAACCACCAATGCCAATGGCTTAATAACTGTTGAAATTGGTAGTGGAATACCACTGACAGGAACTTTTTCCACAATAGATTGGGCTATCGGACCTTATTTCATTAAAACCGAAACCGACCCGGCAGGTGGCACCAATTACACAATTACAGGCACAAGCCAATTGCTAAGTGTTCCTTATGCATTGTATGCAAAAACGGCTGAAAGTATCACTGGTGCTGCTGGCGGCTTCATTCACTTCATAGGCGAACTTTACGGTGGTGGTATTGTAGTATCTGTTTGGAAGGAAAGTGGTGTAGAACATGGTTTAATTGCCTCTTTAGTTGATTTAAGCCCAAATTTAATATGGACAACTGGTGGCTACCAATCAATACTTGTACCCGGTGGGGCTTCAAGCCCTTTTGATGGTTTGGCAAATTCAAATGCAATTGTTGCTCAGGCTGGTACAGGAACTACGTATGCTGCAAGTTTGTGCAGAGCATACAGTGCTGTTGGCGATGGTGGTCAAATGGATTGGTATTTGCCCGCTGTTTGGGAATTGAACCAATGTTACAATGCAGCAGTTGTTGTAAACACAATTTTAGGTGCTATAGAAGGTTTTCAGTTTAATTACTATTGGAGTTCTACTGAGGGCGGCAATAGCCTCGCCTGGTACCACAGTTTCTATTCTGGTTATGCAGACGCCAACCTTAAAGGCAATACTTATAGAGTTCGTGCTGTCAGGAGATTTTAATTATTAAACTTTCTAAAAATGTCACATTTTCAGGCAAATTTTTAGGGTCTATTTTTCTATGAGCGGGATAATTCAGTGGTCGAAGAAAGCCGGAGCTGCAGGTTAGGGCTGTTGTAATGAAAGTACCTCTGATGAAGAACGTAATTTTACGACACTGTATTTTACAACGAGGTAGTCAGCTTCGGTACAGCAACTATTTTTCACATATAGAATTGTATGGAACCTCTACCAAGCCAGAATTAGTAAAACTTCAAATACCCGCTTCATGAAGTATAATTGGGTAATAAGTCAATCCCCTGCCCTCTTTTCCGAAATTTTTTTACAATTGCTTCCAACATTGTAATTATGAAAAATGGAGTTGGTCAGATTTGGTTGCCTTTGTATAGAGTATTTGCAATTGGAAATAAGAATCCAGGAGAAACTTACCTGATAAAGCTGAGTGCCGCAAGCAGTTTTATCTTTCTTGCAAATTAAGGATGCCAATCGTCTATTCAATTTATCCCGGCATTTAAATCTGCCAATAAATATCTGATCATGGTTGGGTAAAAAGAACAAAATCCTAATTTTGCCCTCCATGAAACTAATCCGATACGGTATAACATTAAAGCGTTTGACCCGCGACGACCTTGAGTTGTTGCGCACCTGGCGAAACTCGCAGCAGATAAATCAATTTATGGAATATCGGGAATATATCACACCCGAGATGCAGGAGACGTGGTTCGAAAGCATCGACAACCCCGACAATAATTATTACATCATTATTTATAAAGGTGAAAAAATAGGTCTTATCAACGAAAAGGGCTTCAGCCGTTTTGCCGATAAAACTTCGGAATCGGGGATATTTCTTGGTAGCGAGAAATACATTAATAGCCCGATCCCGGTTCTTGCCTCATTGATTTTGCTCGAAATGAGTTTCTTTCTTCTTGGGGGCAAAGATTCTTATATCAGAATTTTGAAAGGAAAT
This sequence comes from Bacteroidales bacterium, assembly GCA_021740905.1. GTDB lineage: Bacteria > Bacteroidota > Bacteroidia > Bacteroidales > M50B96 > JAIOYV01. Next base: position 46,164 of record JAIOYV010000021.1, on the reverse strand, counting down.
ACCACATCCATAAAATTCAACAGGCAATTGGGTTACCAGCTATGCCCCGGGCAGGACGAAATTGAAAACCAACGATATGTTCTTACCCGCGAAAGCTTCATCACGAAAACCTACAAACTACGTAAAGCAGCCCTTCGTTTAAGTGGCGACCCCAATATGTATGTGGTATGGGAACCCCACGACTATGAATCGGGCATGGCGCAGGAATCGGAAGAACTGTTCGCCAAATCCGAGCTCCACTCAGATGATAAATGGGAGGATGGCTGTCATATTTTCTGGTCCCCCATTGATGTGGAGAATCCCTATATCAGAGATGTTGACCCGGAAGGACAAACACCTTATAAGTATTATAAGAAGAGGTTGTAGAGTTTATTGAAAGTATAGGGGTAATGTTTGTATTGACTGGCCTAATGAAGGAATGTCGTCAAAACATATAATAGATCTGTTCCTATCATAAAATCAAAAATAAAATTTGCGTATTAAAATAATTATTTTTTACTTTGCATTTCAAAGTACTTTATAAAATTTAAGTATGAATAGTCAAAAAGAGCATTTAGAAAACTTATCGGAGATACGATCATTGATGGAACGGTCGTCGAGGTTTATCTCGCTTAGCGGCTTGTCGGGTGTAATGGCCGGATTATTTGCCCTTGCTGGAGCAATGGCTGCTGTTTGGTATTTAGACTTTCAGTTCTATTTTTTCGATTACCAGGATATAATCCTAAATGAAGATGGAGACTTAAAATCAGTACCTTTCTGGTTCTTTTTTGTCGATGCCTTGTTGGTACTAACATTGGCCATTGCATCCGGGATTTTGCTTACCATGCAAAAAGCTAAAAAGCAAGGGCTATCGGTTTGGGATAAATCTGCCCAACGCCTGGTCATCAACTTAAGCATCCCATTGTTAACAGGTGGTGTGCTCAGCGTCATCTTTTTGCTCCATAACGAAATACATCTTATCGCCCCACTTACCTTGATATTCTACGGCCTTGGATTGGTTAATGCCAGCAAGTTTACCTTACGCGACGTAAAATATCTTGGACTGTTCGAAATCGTATTAGGCTTGGTGGCAAGTTATTACGTGGGCTATGCCTTATTGTTCTGGGCTTTAGGTTTTGGTATCCTCCATATTATTTACGGTACGGTAATGTACTATAAATACGAGCGATGATAGAGTACCTGAAAAACATAAACAAGCTTTTCGAAAGCAGGGTTAGGCTTGGGGTTATGTCGGTGCTCATGGTAAACGAGTGGCTCGACTTCAATACCCTAAAGGAAATGCTCGATGTAACCGATGGCAACCTGGCCAGTCACATTGCCGCCCTGGAGAAAAATCAGTTGATTGAAGTTAAAAAACAGTTTGTCGGGCGTAAACCAAAAACTTCCTATTCGGCCACGGCTTACGGCACCCAAGCTTTCAAACAACACCTCAGTGCCTTGGAACAACTTATCAACAAGGGACAATCGAACTCGAATGAAAATGAAGAATAGAACCGACATATATTTTTTTACTAATACACTTTGTATTTCAAAGTACTTTTAAAAATAAAAATCATGGACGTATTAAAAAACAAAAAAATCTATTTTGTACTCGCAGGAACCCTGTTATTCAACTACCTGTTCTGGCAATCCCCTATTGGCATCAATGCCCTGTTGTTTACAATTTTTGCACTTATAAGCCTGCTTATTCTCTACCCTGATTCCCGAAAACCCGGGACGGCTAGTGCAGCTATGCTGGGGCATTTCATCACAGCCCTTTTTGTGGTGATTCACAACTCGGGGGTGGCCATTCTGGGCTGGCATATTACCTTTATCCTGATGGTGGGTTTTGCCAATCAACCAACCCTTCGATCTATCTTATTTGCCCTGCCCACTTCAATCACCAATTTCTTCAAATTCCCTTTGGCAATGAAAAAAGAAATCCCCAAAAGCAACGTAAAGCTCCCAAAAGTGAAATCGGGATGGCGTTACATCAAACTATCGCTTTTGCCCCTCTTTATTTTATGGGTGTTTTTCTTGATATTCAAATTCGCAAATCCCATTTTCGATGACTATTCCACTACCTTCTTTATCTATATTATTGAAATCCTGGAAAAGTTATTCGAGAATTTCTCAATTGTTCGTATTCTTTTCATCCTGTTTGGTTTTTCGTTGTCGGGGTGGATCGTGTATAAATTCGATGTTATCCATTTCATTAAAAAGGAATCGCAACTCAGCGACTTTATAAAAAGAATACACAAGGTCCGAAAACCAGAAATGCACTCCGTCGATAATAGCGAGTACCCAGCTCCACATAAATTAACTATTGGGAAGTCAAAAATGAACCTTGGGTTGAAAAGTGAATACCGTTCTGCCATATTGCTCATCTTTATGGTCAACCTGCTGCTGTTGATTGTAAATGGCATCGACATCAACTGGATATGGTTCAACTTTGAATACGAGCCTGGTTTCGACTTAAAACAGTTTGTTCACGAAGGTACCTATCTGCTCATCCTTAGTATCCTGCTTTCCATGTATATTCTCTTGTATTTCTTTCGGCGCAACATGAACTTTTATCCAAATCCCAAACTTCTAAAAACCCTCTCTTATGTTTGGCTGGTCCAGAATTGTATCCTTGCCATTTCAGTGGGTATGCGGAATTTTCATTACATCAACCACTACGGCCTGGCCTATAAACGAATAGGGGTGATTGTGTTTTTACTGCTCACCATTTTCGGGCTTATTACACTGTTCATCAAAATAAAAGACAGGAAATCGGCTTTCTATCTCCTGCGTGTAAATACTTGGAGCGTATATCTGACGCTGATTCTCCTCGGCACCATAAATTGGGATGTGGTTATTGCCAAACACAACTTAGCACATAATTACGAAAGCCCTGTTGATGTTCGGTTTTTACTTTCGTTATCGGATAAAACATTGCCGCTGATAGAAAGGGGGAGTATTTATCTGGATATTAACGAACATAGCCGATATTACAACAAGGGTGTGCCTTTTTCTTACCACGATTATTTTGAAAACCGAAAAGAGAAATTCCTCAAAAGGAAAGAAAACGAAACCTGGACATCATGGAACCTCGCCGAGCAAAGGGCTTACGAATATTTTAGTAAGACTTCGTCCCAAAAATAGATGACTATGAAAACATCAGAAAAAATGGTAGGAAACATAAGATTTTGGATTGGGATTTTCATCTTTGGTTTAATCGTAAGTGGACTTACAGCATTTCCAATCCTCACCGAAATTAGATTATTAGAAAGAATCTTCGCTGGACAATCAAACAGCCTTGCGAAGTGGATTCTTTTCATATCCGAAGGAATAAAAATCAGCTATGCCAAATATCCATTTATTGCTTATGGAACTGACTGGCTGGGCTATTCACATTTGGTAATTTCTTTGTTTTTTATTGATGTGTATCGAAATCCAAAGGATGGATTAAAAACAGTTTGGATTGGTCTACTAGCTTGTTTGGGTGTAATCCCCTTGGCATTGATTGCGGGCCACATCAGGGAAGTGCCAATTTTCTGGCGAATGATAGATTGTTCCTTTGGTATATTTGGAGCGATACCACTTTTAATTAGCCATCGGAACATAAATAAGTTGTTGCAATTTTCAACAGATCAAAGTCGATGAGAACCCTAATGGATATATCACACTTGATAAAAATAAATGTCATTTTATATTTGATATTTGCATCGAAGGAGAATTTGTGGATCAGAAAAATAGAATTGGCTTCTCAGTTCGTGAATAACGGACTTTTCATTATCCTGAAGGTTTTTCGACATTCTTACTTTTTGAGAAAATGTTCTGCCGGGTAAGCAAATATTTAGACATAAGGTCAGGTGGAAAGCTTCTACCTTTCTACCTGACCTTTTCAATTAAGATCAAAAGGATAAAGTGTTTCCCTTAAAAAACGATCTTTATGCGACCTTTTTTAATGTTGCAATTTCCTCTTCAACATCTTCAAACTCTTCGACATCATTATAGGCTTCTTTCCTATGACCAAACAAGGAAATTATTTTTCCAGAAATCAAACCTGACACCACAGCTATAACAACTGTAATGGCAATACCAAACAACTGGCTTCCGATATTCAGTCCATCCACTACAGGGATGGCCATTAAACCACCAAACAGTCCGGGCAAGCCATGCAAATTTGATACTCCACAGGTATCAATAATCTTGTGGAATTTTTGTTGTTTCGATTGCAAAATACTGAAGCCAATGGTTGAAATAGCCCCGGCCAAAACACCAATAATAATGGCAGTCAAAGGCGTTGCATGGTCGCACGTGGCACCAATGGCAACACCACCGGCCAATGCAGCATTGGCAATATCGGCAATATTGATCTTGCCACGGATGCTGGTTGATAAGATGTAGGTTATTACCGTCGATCCACACAAGGCCAGGAATACATTCACCACGGTAGCTGGAATGGCTTCGACCGGCACAAGGGCGGCACAGAAGCTAGGCCAGAAAACCCACAGCACCATACTGCCCAACATCGAATAACGGTCGCTGGTGGCATCGGCTTCAATGTTCGTTTTAAACTCCTCTTTTGTGGTCAACGAAATGGCTGCTGAAATGCCAAATAAAGCCCCGAACGAGTGAATGATAATGGAACCACCGGTATCGGCAAAGTTGCCGATCATTATGCCCATGCCATCGTCGAGGATTATCCATTCATTAAAAATGTAGAATGGGACAAACAACAGTGCCAGGACAATGTACTGGTACATTTTTATCCTGCCGAGAATAGCCCCTGCAGCAATCAATAAACTCGCAGCCGCAAACTCGGCCAAAATCAAATTTTCGATTGGGCTTTTCTGATGTCCTAACATGCCGGAATCGGAAACCAGATAATAAATCGGCAAGGTTACACTTACTAGCAGGAAAGTCGCAGTAAGTGCCGATCTTCCATACTTCTTGACAAAAACCATGAGAAAACCAAAACCGACCAAGAGCATGGCCATGATATGGATTGCCCGGTTGTATTGCTGCACCTCAAGGATGGCAGACAAATTACCAATGCCAGTAGCTTCACTGGCGTAGGATCTTAGCGTTGCGACCAAAAATAGCACAGGCAAGCTAAGAAGAATTCTTAAATGCTTCATTTTGAATATTAGTTTGGATTACTAAGCCTCAAATATGAAATATTTAAAATCAACAAAATATGGGAAAATATCAGTTTTTCTTTCTGTAAAACATGTTTTACAACAGAAGACAGCTATAGCTTCAACTAATAAATTTGAAGGTGGTGCTGGTTTCGGGTTTCCTGGTTGCAGGTGGATGGATGCTGACTGCAGATTGCCGACTGGAAACTGCCAACTGTTGTCGAGTTTCGGATTGAATGCCTGATTGCTAGATACTGATATTAACACTAGAGATTGTAGAGACGTGATTTATCACGTCTTACGACTACCGATAGGCAATTGACTTGGAGGGGACTGGGGACTGCAGACTGGGGACTGTAGACTGGGGACTGGGGACTGCAGACTAATTCGCCGGGTACACCATTATTTCCGGAGCTGAAAGCTTAATTTGATACCCTTGGCCAGGAAGCATATTGCCGATATTGTTCAAGGAGAAAATGGGCCAGTACACTTCCCCATCGCCATCCTTTACAATAACTATGGAGGCGCCGAGACTATACAGCATCAAGCTTGCATCACCTGGAGATTTCCGAAGATAGCTTAGTATACTCCATCCCTGCGGAACCTGGAATGGGGTATTTTCGGGAACGGCATACATCCCGGTGATACTTAAATCCTGGGCACTGCTCATATAAATTTGGTAGCCTTGTGTGATCTGCAGGTTGCCTATGAAATTTCCAAAAGGCGGCCAGAATACATCGCCGTTACCATTTTTAAGAATTACGATATCACCATCGAGGGGAGCAAAAACACTGTCGATAAGAGGCTCTAAAGGATAAATGTAGGTTGACATAATACCCCACCCCTGTACTAATTCGATTACCTGAGTCTCTATAGTACTGGCCGTTAATGAGGCAAGGCCACTTAATCCATTGGTGGTGTAATAACCCTGGTCTGGAAATGAAGTGAATAAATAAGTGGCCTGGGCTTCAATTTCAGATGAAGTAGAAGCGTCCCAGATTTTCCATTTAAATTCTTCTCCAAGGGCAAATCCATCAACAAGACCAGATTGGGTGCCCCAGGCTGCAAGTGAGAAAGTAGCTCCTGTCCACGGCATGTAACCGGCACAGGCAAGCTCGCCCAGCGAATCGTAAAAAACACCGAGGTAGTCGCCAACTTCAACACTTATTCCATTTATGGTAATGGGTGTTGTATCCTGAACAAGGATGAGGTGATTGTTCCCTGTATTTATAAAACTCCAGGGAGGCAGTGGAAGCCCGGTAAAATCTACGGATATTTCATCCACAGCTTGGCATCCGTTTCCATCCATCATGGTCAAGGAATACAAGCCTGCCTGCGCAACCGAAATAGACTGGTCAGTGGAACCATTCGACCAATTGTAAGCTGCATATCCGGAAGGAGCCTGAACATTGGCAGTTTGTCCGGCAGCGAGTGTAAGGTCAGGCCCCAGATCAAGGATTGGATCGGCATGAACCGTCAGTTGAAAAGTAGCTGTCCCCATGCCCGATGTATAAACTATGAAATGATTGCCAACCCCGGCTTGTGAAGGGTCAAACACATCGCCATTAACCCCAGGGCCGGAAAAGACACCAAAAGATGGGACACCAGTAATAGAAACAGCACTATCGCTAAAACAATAATCATCAACAAGACCAAAAATGGCTACTTGCTGATTGAGACCTACAAGCAAAGAAACCCCAGTAGTATCCGGGTCGAGCCATTCTTTTAAATGGCTTGCGGCAGTGGTTCCGTTCGACTCCCAACTATACGAAAACTTGCCGTAGTAATCGGGCAAATAGGGCGTACTGCAATAGGAACTTCCACCTGTAAGAGTCCCGATAATAGAGCCATCCTGGTTAAAGAGTGGTGAACCGGATGAGCCTCCTTCTGTAACCCCATACCCATTGGAGGTAGAAGTCCAAAATACGCGCCAGTGCGAATTATACCCACTGCCATTCCAGCCCGAGGTAGTTAAAGTGGAATTATAGGTCGAAACCTTTTTAATATCTCCTGCCGGGTGGTGGATACATACTCCGGATGTACTTGCCTGGTTGATCACATCCCAACCATTAAAATATACATTGTAGGCTAGAGGGACATTATCGTTGAAAAGCAAGAGCTTAAAATCCGATCCGTTGGTGCCAGCATTTCCTCCATTTGCCACTTTAGTACATCCCGTCATGGTGTTGTAGTTGGGCGAGCTTGTGGGGTTTGCGCACCCACCTGTCTCGAAATTGAAATAAAAAATCCATTGGTCGTAATCGCTTACACTCGAATTCTGTCCACAGTGGTCTGCAGTAAGGAAATAGGGTTCGAAATCGAGCCGTGCATTATTAATCAAACTGCCTGTACACCAACCATACTGAGTTCCTTCTTTTAGTAAAATCCGGGCCACGCCCCGTTTTTGGTCTTGCCAGTCGGTGCCTTCCGAACAATTAACGTTTACTTCGCACGAAGCGGCATCGCCAAAACTCCAGGTATTAGTTGGTTCTGAACTGTATCCTCTATATATGTATGCCAGTTCGGAGATATGTATAATGGGTTTTTGGGTTGTCCCGACAGGCTCGTTGTATTCGAGGATTACCGTTTGGCCCCTCGTAAGCTCGGTGGCAAAATAGCCTCTTTCGGGATTGTTATTGTAAGTAAAAGCACCAATCACGTGACTTCTGTCCTGTGTGTATATATACAAGCTACTCCCTTCTGGCAACCAAAAGTTATCGTAGTAAATACCCAAAGCCCTTGCTCCGGGAGCGGTTAGTTTCAAGCGGCAAATCTTTTGTCTATCAGCATTAGTTTCCCACTGTCCATTGCCCAACATATCTATATCTGCTTGAATGGAACGACCAATCCGATAGTATCCTCCCTCTTTGTCGCTTTGTTCATCATGCTTCAAATACTCAGAAACATTGGGCTGTGGAAATTCAATCTCTTTTATTTCAGGATTTGCTTGCGAAAAAGTGAAAGACATCGGAGTCCCCTCAGCAATCTGGGCATTGCTTTGGAAAGAATAAGCCATGATCATCATAAAAATGACAGAAAGGATTCTATTCATGAAAACTCTAATTTTTGCCGATATTAACTTTCAATTATTGCGATGTGAAGATATATATTTTTTTATCTCAATAATTCATTTTTTGACAATAATGCAATTTATATCCACGAAACGGGTATATTAAGAAGGGAATGTATGCTTTTGTACTCCCTCACCACTGAAATTTATCTTCTTATTCGTTGTTATTTGCCTTTCGAAGTGGTAGCAAAAATCTTATAATTATGCCAGAAAATTCAGTACCAAAAAAATATATTACGAACTCCGCATCTAAAAAGCACTAGACATGACTTTAGCTGAAGAGCATGATGCATATATCCAGTACAGAATATTTTGTAAAACCCCACCAGTAAAGAAGGTCAATATTAGACAAGTAATAAGAAGCTACTATTTACAAAACAATAAATTCCTTTATCACTGTTTTGTCCTTTATCAATGTTTTGATAATGTACTTCCCTGAGGTCAAGCCTGAAATATCTATTTGAACCTCCTTGCCCAAAGCTTTCTGCAGTAGTACCCGTTGACCTACCAAATTGAATATTTCAATTTCCAATATCGAGAAATCAGAATAAACAACAAGAATATCTCTGGTAGGGTTTGGGTAAAGTTGGATAAGATCGGAAGGTTTGAATTCATCGATTGAAATATAGTTCACATTGATATCATCCACTCCCATACAACCGTACCGGTCGGTAACAGTTAATGAAAAAACATCAGTTTGTGACACTTCAATTGCCTGACTGGTTTCGCCAGTAGACCATGCATAATCCCAATATTCAGGCCCGGCATCAAGGGTGACCTGTGACCCGGGCTGCAAACTATCGATATCTGCCCCGAGGTCGGGAACCGGGTTTTCGACTATGGCTATGGTTTTATAAACAGTATCAATGCTTTGGCTCGAAACGGTAATTAGGCGTACCTTATATTCTCCAGCCTGCGAATAATAATGAACAGGGTCCATATCTATTGATGAATTTGCAGCTCCTGATGCTGAGTCACCAAACTCCCAGTATAAGTCGGTTACTGCCGCTATGGAATCACATTCGGGTATTAAATAGGTAAATTGTGTAGTATCACCCAAACAAACATGGTCCCATTCAAAGGAATTACTATATCGAAAACCTGCAATGAAGGAGGGAAGAAATACTCGTGGGTTTGTTATAGGGTTTATCAGAAGAAAGGTATCGCTGATTAGATTGCCAGAAGATGCTAACTGATTTGGATTATTAATAATTATTATATTATGCCCGCTATTTTCAACTCTTATTGGCAAAAATAACATTCCGTTTCTTGATAATGTCATTCCATAAAATTTGGATGACGGATAAAGTATTGCTCGTGATGCTGCAATTAATGAATCAGTACCAATAGAAATGTCATATTGACAAAGGGTATCAGATCCCTCTGTTGAATATAACTTACTGCCATCGGGGGAGATAATTGAACTAAATATTAGTCCTAAATTTGGAGGTATAAATAATGAATCTAAAAATTGTATATTTCCAGAATCTATATTAAATTGAAATTTGCATAAATGATTTGCATTTACATTAGTAGCATAAATTATATTTGTGTTTGCCTCAATAATAAAATTAAACGGTTCGATTGAAAATGTAGTAGGACAAACAATAGGTGTAGGATTCACTCCCTTCGGGCTAATTAAGAAAGTGTAAAATTCGTCATAGGGTACAATCCAAGTTGGAGAATGCACAATTAACCAATAATCTCTTCTATTGCAATGTTGAACAACAAGCATACGTTCTATCGAACTTACCCCAAGCGAAATATTCCGGCCACTTACATCCCCCAGACCATTATCCATTTCCATGTCCACTATGGAATATTGAAGTCCATGAACCATTGGAGCTTCAATGCAATCGTGTGTAAAAATAAAATATTTTTTATTGTCCCCTGGATGAGGCACAATCATACAATCATCTGCCAATGTGCATCCTGCTAAACCATTACCATTAGGCATAGTATCATGTTGTGCGTTCCATACTGTTTCGCCATTGGTGTAAAACAACAAATTTCCAAATTTATCGCTAATTGTAGCATTGGCAGCATCCGTAAACATACTGCTATTGGTCAATAACTTTACTGTATCGTGATTCAAATCTATACCATGTTTCTCTCCAAAATACCAGATATTACATTCACGTTGGGCATTAGTATTCAATCCAATTATTATCAATAAAACTAGAATTAGGGATTGTTTAAAAGTTTTCATTTTACTTATTAATTACTTGAGTTACCTAATAAAGATTGTGATACCACCGGAATTTTGCTTGAAACAATTAAAACCCCGGTGGAAATATTATTCTATGTAGATTTCAGTCACTAGCCTGATCAATGAATTGTATAAAATTGGTAATAATTTCCTGCACCATAAGTATATGGTGCTTGAGTTACTTTTTTATTCCCCCCTGGTGCATACACATACACATCTACCTGACTAAAATTAGGAATAGTTGGATATGGCGGAATACCTGAAGAATGAGCTGTTCTCATATCAGATGTCCAATGTGGAGTCCAATTAACAAAAGTTTCAACATGGTTTGTGTTTGCAGGCACAGTAAAACTGAATGGCGTAGGCGTTGACCCATTATAAATGTGCCCGGTTATGTTATACGATTCACTTGTTGTGTTGTAAACATAAATTTCAGTTTTGTACTGTCCAAAAGTTAAATTAACAGACAAGACAAGATAAGACAAGGAGATGCTTTAAAAATTTCGTGTTTTCATAATAATACACTTTAAGATTAGTAAAAAAATATTAACCTTGTAAATGTACAATATTGTTTTGAATATCCTATTTAGAAATTTCCTACCATTATAAAGATTACTATTTGCATAAAAACAAGTGTATTTCAACAGGCTTGCTTGCAAAAATAGCGACAGTGTTTTGCAAGGGGCTGGTTGATAACTAAGTCGAGAATCACAAAAGAAATACGAACAATGAATCCTTTTCCATACTAGGCTAAACATTCGTAAGGCGCTTCAGGGTTTGTGCAATATTATGTTCGAATACCCAGCATTTCCCTTCCTGTTGCGGGGCAGGCTGTACGGGGCTTTTCAAACCTGCCTAGGGCAAGGTTGTCTATTTCATCCACCTTATCAACAACACTTCAAGAAGGATAAAAGCAAGTGCAAAAATCAAAAATAATTTCCACAGCTGCCTGCCCTGGTTGAACTCCTTAATGCTCTCGGTAATCTGTTGTTGCTGGCCTTCCAGAATCGAAAATGATGATAAGCTGTGGGTTTCTATCAGGTCTTTCAATTCTTTATTGCTGAAATAATCGAGGTTTGATTCTTTTCTGTCATAATTAATAGATAACCCCAATAAGGCTTGGTCGTCCGATTTTACCTGGTAGTTTCCTGCTGTGTGAATTTCGCCAGCCAAATTAATCCCAAATGTAGATTGCCCAAGTTGCTTTTCGGGGATGAAATCGAATAGCCCACTCAAATCGGTGATGTGGAGTAGCTGGTTTTCCTGGCTTCCCTGAACATTTAGTTGTACATTTTCGAGATTTCCGATGCTATAATATAGATTGGTGTTACCCTGCGAGTTGAAGGCCATGTTGTACACTGCTGGCACAAAAACCGGGTGACGTGCAAAATCGGACGATTCGTTATCGAGGGGCACAGCCGATACATAAAAGCTGCCCTTCCCATAACTTGTTTTACTCAAAAAGCTATGACCATCGATGGTTGTGAGAATAATTTCGTCGTTGGTACGTGTGCGACTTTCGAACAAGAAATGGGCAAATACCTCAGGCAGATCAATTTCCGGATCCCTCTTGCGGAAAGCATCATCGAAAACAGGATTGTCAAAATCAATCCGGCTTACCTTGGTTTTATTGGTGTCGAGAGCTAGAATTTCGTTGCATGCCATCTTGGCAAAAAGTTGATTGTATGAATTCAAATTTCCATCAATAGAAGGAAAAAACAAAACCGATCCACCATTGGCAATGTATTTCTCTATTTCCTGCACGAGGCCCGAAGAAATATCTTTTAGGCTACTGATAATGATAAGATGATAGCGAGGGAAGAGCGAAAAGTTAATATTATTCCCTGCGTTTTGGCTGATGTCGAAATAGTCGTCGTCGCCAAATAGGGCTTTCACAAATTTATTTTCGCCCTTATCGGAAATGGATAAAATACTGAGTTGTTGAGCCACTTTGTAGCTAAAATAAAACAGGTTGTCGTAGGTCACAGGATAGTCCGAAATCTCGATCCGTCCATTTATAATTCCCTTGTGGGTGTTGGTGTACGAAAGTTTCACCACTTCCTCCGACTGCGCCTTTATGGTAAAGCTCCCAAGAAATTTGAGGCTGTCGTTTATAAACAATTTGATTGGTGTATTGTTGTACACCTCGTCCGAATTGTTCACTATTTTGGCAAACAGTTCCTCCACATGGTTGTATTTCCTTCCCGGCGATTCAAACCAACACGAATCAACATACATATTGGTGGTTTGCTGGGTGGCAAGGGGAACAAGGATCACCTCACTCCCATCGCGGCTTTCGATGTGGTCGAAATCGCTGCTGGTTTTTTGAAAGTCGGAAATAACAAAAGCCCTTTGTCTGTCTATTTTGCTGTTTTCGTTCCGGCCTGCAAAATCCGACAGCTTGGTCAAAACTTCGCTCAATTTACGGGAAGTGGGACTAAGTTGCAATTCGGAAACAAAATCCATCAACTGGTCGCGGCTCACAAATTGGTTGTGTTTGTTGTCGAAATCGTTGGTCGATAGTAAAAAACGTGTGTCGGGCCTGAAAGCATCGATGATTTGCGGAATTTTGCTTTTGCCCACCTCGAACATATTTCCAAATTTATTTTCGGCATCCATGCTAAACGAGTTGTCGACATAAATGGACACAATTTCTTCAGAGGCTGAATCGACATCGCCCGCCACAGGAAGATAGGGCCGTGCAAAGGCAAATACCAAAGCTGCCACTGCAAGTATCCGCGCCAGCAAAATAAGGAAATGCTTTAGTTGCGATTTGGCCTTGGTTTCCTTTTTAATATTCCGAAGGTATTTAATACTACTGAAAAGCACCGTTTTGTGCCTCCTGAAATTAAACAAGTGGATAATAATGGGGATGGCAATAGCTGCCAGCGCATATAAAAATGTGGGGTATAGAAAACTCATACTACTTTATTAATCATCGTTTTGGTTCAACAGCCATTCCGAATAAAATCAACCAAACGGAATATTCCCATAAAACGTGTGCGAAAGTACAATTCGGCAGGTTGATAAACAAGTTGGAAAAAAACTGATTTTCGCCATAATGTTTTTGGCTTATGAACACGAACATGGCAAATAAGCATTTATGGGATAGTATTACAAAACAGGGAAAACAATATTTGCCACCAAGGCACTATAAAAACAATTACTATCGAATGACAATTGATTAATTTAAAACACTTTGCGAGACCATGGGGCTTTTCATTCAAACACCAACCTTTCCATAACCCCTTCCTCACTTCATTTACTGCCTAAGTGTAATTTCTTATTCACCTAAATTCCTTACTCAACCAATCCGTTCTTGACTTGCTACCCTAAATTCCGTACCTTTAAAGAAATTTTGAGTTCTAACCCATAAAAAGCAAGGCTATGAAAACTACTTATTTATGTCCACGGTGCAGGGCCATTTTAAATGTGGCAGGCAATGTAATTCTTTCGGTGAAAAACGACAATGGTGATTGGGGGCTGCTTTTGCTCCATCCTTCACTTGGAAACTACGAAGTGTTACATCACGAAAATTTTATACTAAAAGAAGGTGAAGAATCGCATTTTCATTGTCCGGCTTGCCATGCATCCTTAGCCTTTGGGGGTAGCAACAAGTTAGCGGAAGTTATTATGTGCGATGAAAATAGGAACGAGTTTAGGATTGTTTTCTCACAAATAAAGGGCGAAAAGAGTACTTACAAAATTTATGGGGAAAATATGGATTTATATGGGGATGATTCGCCAACCTATCTCGATTTCTTCAGCCTAAGCAAAGTGCATTAAGTGATGAAGTTATGAAAATATTACAGATTAGCCGGACGCAGAACCGCTTCAATTGTATCTTTTGGCGTACATGAACGATAGTGGAGCTTGTCAGATGAGATCTCAATAAGTTTTAAAATATAGAAATCTTTGCTTGTGCTGACTTCAATTTCAGTAGAATCTTCGTTGAAGTACCAGTGGCCAGTCTCCGTAATGTAAGGGTCTTTGTCGTTGCATTTTTTATTTCCTTCGACTGATTCAAATCGGTGGTCGCTAAAATAAACATCCAGGTTGTCGGCCAGGCATTCGTCAAGACCTGGAAGAATGTCTTTGCCATTATATACGTAACTTTCAATCGCCCATCCTTTCATCTTGTCTCCTGCCAACGAAAACATTTCATCATGGTTTTGCACTAATAAACCGTTCTTGAGGCTATCTTCATCGCCCGATTTACAGGAGACAATAAAGATAAATAGGATTAAAATGCTAAGTATAGACAATAGTTTCATTATGTGTATGCTTTTAAAATATATTCCCCCGTGAAAAATGGACTCCAAAAGTATAAAAACAGCCACAATAATAAAAGGGTAAAGCAGTTTTTTTTTTGAATGAAAATGAATTGGAGTAGACTGTCTTTTGCCCTTAGTCGGTAGTCAGGAAACTCCATAGCATAAGATAGCCATTAGGAAGGCATTCAATTGTCATTTTCATCCACCAAAGCCTTGGCGTAGGGGGGCAGTTGTCATTAGATGTTTATTAGGTGGTCATTTATAATCATTCAAGAATGAATTAGAAAAACAACAAATGACGTACGAAGTGCTCTTGATGCGAAGCGAATGACACGAAGTAAATGACAACTTTCACGAGTGTGTTGAAATAATCAGGGATGTTTCCTACTTTTACATCAGAAAAAACAACTTGAATTGATAACTTAAAATTTACCTATATGTCAGGTCACAGTAAATGGAGCACGATCAAAAGGAAAAAGGGCGCAGCCGACTCCAAGCGTTCACAGATGTTTTCGAGGATATCGAAAGAACTTACAGTAGCTGTGAAAGAAGGTGGTGCAGACCCCGACTCCAACCCCCGGTTGCGGATGGCAATTCAAAATGCCAAAGGCGTAAACATGCCCAAAGACAATGTGAACAGGGCCATCAACAAAGGCGAAAGCGACGATGCCAACTTCCAGGAGGTCACTTTTGAAGGCTATGCAAATAGTGGGATTGCCCTGTTTGTCGAATGTTTGACCGACAATAACAACCGCACGGTTGCAAGCATACGGTCGATATTCAACAAAAAAGGGGGAAGCCTGGGAACCAATGGCTCGCTAAGTTTCTTGTTCGACAGAAAGGGGATTTTTACGGTAGCCAAAGCCGGGCTCGACATCGAAGAATTTGAACTGAATGCCATTGATGCCGGGGCCGAAGATTTTGAAGAACAGGAAGAACATGTAATTATTACCACTGCATTGGAAGATTTTGGCAACATGCAAAAGAAACTCGATGAGATGGGCATTGAAGTTGAAAATGCAGAATTACAGCGTATCCCAAACACCACCACTGCACTTGATGTTGAAACAGCCAAAAAAGTGCTTCGGATGATTGATGTGTTCGAAGAAGACGATGATGTCCAGAATGTTTTCCACAACCTTGAAATCACCGAGGAACTGGCAGAAGCATTGGGCGAAGAATAAGACCCTTGCCCGGGCTATTTTTTTTCACCGCAAGGACGCGGAGGCGCGAAGAGTTTTTTCTTTGCACCTCCGCGTCTTTGCGGTTATTTTTTTTGTTGATAATCTTCATTAAAGCCCATCCCCCAGAAACTCATTGAATTTTTCATCGATATGCTGATTGAACCACCTATCGACCACGCTTCGACGGAACCGCCACTCCTTGCCCAATTTGGCGGCAGGTATTTTTTTCTCTTGTGCCCAGGTGTAAATGGTCTGGGGTTTTAGCCGCAGGTAATCAGCCACTTCTTCAAGGGTCATTATGTCATTTAATTCTGCTGTCATTTTAATGTATCGCTTTTGGCCGGAGCCTCCTGGTCGCTGAAACTATCTTTTGGCCGCTTGTCGGCTTCTTCCTCCCGGTCCGACTTGTCGGCCCATCCAAACAAAGTGCCTGTTGATTGTAAAACGGCAAGGTAAAAATTACCCTCCCTCTCGCGGAACAGCTCAAACTTCATGGTTTTGTCGCCTATGAACGGACGAAGGTTCCAGGCCAGTTGCATGCCAACAAAGGCAAAAATCACGATCCAGATTTTAAATACAGTGATACCAATTTTGGGATATACATTCTTCTTGTCACACGAAAACTTCAGGGCCTCCATGATGGTGCGCATCCCAAAAAAGCCGGAAAAGGAAAAAATGCCCACGTGCAGCAATTTCAAAAAGGCATAATTATTTCCGGTGATCATAAAAAAGATGATGATAGGCGCGAACGAGGCCATGATGGTGGTGAACACAACAAATCCGGCCAAAATGGTACTCACCATTTGTGAGATGGTCATTTTGCTGCCCAGCATATACTGGATCACATAAAATGCCGGGAAGCAGATAAAAAGGGCAAACATCAGCAGGCTTGGAATTTTCAACCCACTCACTATGGCTTGGAGAAAGCTATTGTAGCTGCCCATTACGATGCCATAAAACAGGGCAAGGGAAATTATTACCAGCACCTGGTAAAGCAGTATGCGTGACCTGTTTTCCTTGTTGTCGATCAACTCGAAGAAACGCTCCCGATCCTGAAAAATGTCAAATACTGTGAGCAATGAAACCTTGTTTTCCATAATTCAATATAATTTATAATTTTTGCAACATACAACAACAAACAGGAATAAACAGTAAAATATTGCAATGCTGGAAAAAAAATACGGAATTGAGGTGAAATGGATCAGAATTATTAAATAACAGGAGATTGATTGCTGGAACATGAGTGGTGGAGTGATGAGCAATTGGCAGAGCACCCCCCAACACTCTATCACTCCAATAGTATGCTTTGTTCAAAAAACCACAGAACTATCATACTCCTTTGAATTTGTCGCACACCCAATACTTCTGTTGTTCTATTTCTTTTACTATCTTTGTTTCATTACAAATATTAGTTATTGTAGAGTTGATGATCCAAACTATGTATTCGACCTATATCCCTATCCTGCTATATCATCAGATTAGCCCAAGTGAATCTGCACACGATCCACAAGGCTTGATTGTGCCAACTTATCAGTTCGAAAAACAAATGAATTATCTTTATGAACATGGCTATAGTTGTAAATCAATGAAGGAATTATTATTTAATGCAAAGGATAGAGTGATCGGGAGGAACAAGGTTTTTGCCCTCAACTTCGACGATGGATATGCCAATTTCCTGACGGAGGCTTTCCCTATCCTTCAACGATATGGATTTACGGCAACTGTTTTTGTGGTTACCGATTTGGTCGGTAAGCAAAGCAACTGGAGTGGAGAACATGGAACACAATTGCTAAGCTGGAAACAGATAAAAGTTTTGCAGCAAGCCGGGATTTCTATTGGCAGCCATAGTTGTACCCATTCCGATCTCACCCAACTTTCCAATGAGGACGTTTGGAATGAGATCAGCTCTTCAAAGCAAAAACTTGAAGATGAACTGGGTCATGAGATATCCTTAATGAGTTACCCTTATTGGGAGTCGAACAATGAAATACAGGATATGGCAAAAGCGGCAGGATATAAATTGGCCTGCGGGGTGACTCAGGGAAGCATTGGGGAATTTAACCTTTGGCGGATTGAATCGCACCGGGACGATAAGCCAAAAAACCTTTCTCTTAAATTATCGCCGGGTTATCGCTATGCGGTACAGGCAAGGAGGTGGATTCGTGAAAAAAAGTCGGTTAAACAGAATGGAGCTAACCGGAGCCATACAAGCCATTTTGAACAAAGGGGCAGACCCATTCAAACTAACAAATAGAGCATGAAGGGTGAAACAATACTATGCATAGCACCCCGCGAGTGGCACGCCCTGTGGCGCGACACACAAGCAATAATGTCGTTGATAGCTATCCAAAACCGGGTTCTTTATTTTGAACCGGGCCGCGACCCCGACCGATCTGTACACAATGCCTTTGTGCGCAATATCGCCAATCTCTTTACCTTCCGCCCAAAGCAAATACAAGAAAACCTGATTGCCATCCCAACCCCGTTTTGTTTACCTCACCTTCGCCGGCATTTACCTCGTTTTATTCTGCGGATTACTATGCCGGTAGTGATTAGGATCAATACCTGGCTACTAATCCGCCATGTGCGCATGGCTTGCAGAAAATTGAAAGTGTCTGACCCCATCCTATGGTTGTATAGCCAGTATAACCTTGATATGGTTGGAAAAACAGGGGAGAAGTTGGCTTCCTATTACAACATTGACGAGGAAGCAGATTTTGTTGATAATGTACGGGTAAAAGAGCTGATCCGCCGAGGAGATGATCGCTTATGTACAATGGCCGACATCGTATTTGCAACATCGCAGGGTCAGTGCAACCGTCGCCAGACAATCAACCCAAACACTTTTTTTATTCCCAATGGTGTCGATTTTAAGCTGTTCAACCGGGCTTTATCACCCAACTTGCCACAACCCGATGATATTGCCAGGCTGCCCCGCCCTATCATTGGTTTTGCCGGTTGGCTTGGGTTTCACATCGATGTTGAACTTTTGCGAAAAGTGGCCGAGCGATTTCCGCACTGCTCGCTGGTACTCGTCGGCCCCGATGCATTGCCCGATAGTAAAGCCAGGGACCGATTGCTCAATATGCCCAATGTACATTTTTTAGGGTTGAAAGATCGACATGATCTGCCCACTTACATGAGTGTTTTCGATGTGGCCCTGATGCCCTACTCTTTGTCGGGTCATATCTATACGGCATACCCCTTGAAGCTACATGAATACCTGGCAGCTGGTCGGGCCATTGTATCTACTGCCCTACCCGAAATGTGGACTTTTCAACACGTAGTGCGCCTTGCCGCCACCCACGAAAAATTCCTGATCCAGATTGATGAAGCTTTGCAAAACAACTCCCCTCAAGCAATCGCCGCAAGGGTTGATGTGGCCCGTGAAAATACCTGGGATGAAAGGGTAAAAAAGATTTACGAAGCAATGGAACCCTTGTTGAATGGGGCGGGACGGAAATAACAAGCTTAGAAAATCTTGGAAAAAAGATTTAGTAAAAGATTCAAGACAATTCACCCAATTTGGTTTTATATTTAAGGGCCAATTTGTATATTTTGGGCTAGTTGTTTTGAATGATACTCTAAGAAGAAATTTGTTGCGTGATTTGATAAAGTACCAATATTTATGGATTGGTATTTATTCAATTCCCTAATTCCCAAATCACCCAATTACTTAATTACTCAATTCTCTAATTCCCTAAAAAAAGCTGTCCCTCTTTTTCTTCCAAAGTTTTATCAAGAAGAAACCAAATATCATCCCTCCCAGGTGGGCCAGATGGGCTACATTATCTCCGGGCTGAGTCCTCCAGGCACTGTATAATTCGAAGCCTCCATAAGCCATCACAATCCATTTTGCTTTTATAGGGAAGGGGAATGGGATAATGTATAACTGGGTGTTTGGGAACAACATTCCAAAGCCCAGCAAGATACCGAATACAGCACCGGAGGCTCCCACCATATTATGGGCATTAAGAAAGTCGATACGGTATTGAAGTATAAAATCCTCAGCCATTCGAAGGGCTTCGTTTGGATTTGTACTAAGCAAATTGTTATAGCTACGTCGAAAGACCTCGAAATTATTTTGAATTTCATAAGATATAACCTTAAAATTTCCAGTATTAGGATCAAGAAAGTCAGTTAGACCAGAGAGGCTTGGGCTTCCAAGAAAAGCATCAATACTCGAAAGTACCGGTGTAACCTCATACCAAATTGCCACCATCTGAATAAGGGCAGCCCCAATACCGGTAACAAAATAATAGATCAAGAATCGTTTGGGACCCCATACACTTTCGAGGGTTTTGCCAAACATCCACAAGGCAAACATATTGAAAAAGATATGTCCGATATTAGCGTGTAAAAACATGTAGGTGAGTAATTGGATGGGCCTAAAGTTTTCGGCTCCAAAATAGTGCAGTCCCAGAATGTCGTTTAAATCCTTTCCATCGAAACGGTTGCCAATTATCATAAAGGCTGCAAAAAACAGTACATTTATGATCAATAAATTTTTTACAACTGGGGGAGTGTTCCCAAACATTCCCGATATCATGTTTCTCATTTATCCAATTTTATTTTTTCGAATTGTTTAAACGCAATTCACCATTTATAATTACTTCAATCTTCTGCTATTTCAACAAAGCCTCAATCTGTCCTAACTCAAGGATTGTCAAAACAGGCTTTCCATCCGATGTATAGTTGGGCACCGAACAAGCAAACAAACTGTCGATCAATTGCTGCATTTCCTCGTTGCCCAGCACTTTTCCATAACCGATGGCCGATGCTTTTGCCATAGCCAAGGCTATTTTATCACGACCATCCACTTTTAATTCCGACTCACTTTCGCGGTACAACTCCAGTATTTTTTCCAACATCCCAGGAGCCTGCTGTATGTTAATATCCGAAGGGCAGCCATGAATATCATAGTGCAGTTCTCCCGTTTTTTCAATCTCAAAGCCCAGGTCGGTAAGCATGGGCATTATTTCTTCCAACAACAAGGCTTCGCTTGCATCCAGCGCAATGGCTTCGGCGAAAAGGCTTTTTTGTGAAATGCCCTTTTTGTTGTTCAACTGAAAAAGAAACCGCTCGTACAAGACCCGCTCGTGTGCCCTTCGTTGATCAATCACCATCAAACCTGACTTAACAGAGGTAAGTATATATTTGTTTTTCAATTGGAAGGAAATCTGGTTGCTGGGCTGAATATCTGATTCGGCATCTTTGCCTTCGTGCAGGTCGCTTTTAAACGTAAGCTGGGTTTCTTCCTTTTGATTTTCAAACCCTTCGTACAGTGTCTCCCAGTTTTCAAGATTCGGGTTTTTAGGCTTTTTGCTAAAGCTACTTGATGAAGAACTTCCCGAAGAGGGTTTCTCAAAGGGGTTAAATGTAGGGTCTACTTTAATTTCGGGTGGCCGTATTTCGGTATCCTTACGAAGCACAGGAATATCAACGCGATTCGGCATATCGAAATCGAGGGATGGTGCCACATTGAATTTCCCAAGCGATTCCCTGACAGAAATATTCAGGATTTTCCAAATATTCGCCTCATCTTCAAATTTGATTTCGGTTTTTGTAGGGTGGATGTTCACATCAACGGTATCGGGGTTCACATCAAGATATATAAAAAAAGTAGGCCAGGCATCGGGCGGCAACAGTTTCTCATAAGCCATACTCACCGCCTTGCTGAAATAAGGGTGCTTCATAAACCGGTTGTTGGCAAAGAAATACTGCTCGCCAGAGTTTTTCCGGGCGACTTCGGGCTTTCCGATATACCCCGAAATATTGACAATACTGGTTTGGGTGTCTATTTTAACCAAATGTTGATTTATATTTTTTCTGAAAAGCCTGGCAATGCGCAACGCCAAGTTTTCGACAGGCAGGTTGTAGATTTCGGTGTTGTTGTGGCTAAGGGTAAAGGCTACATTGGGCTGGGTCATGGCCACCCGTTGAAATTCGTTGATGACGTACTTTAGCTCTGTGGTGTTTGATTTTAAGAATTTGCGACGCACAGGGATATTGAAGAACAGGTTTTTAACCAGGAAATTACTGCCCACCGGGCATTGTATGTTGTGTTGGCTTTGAACTTTGGTGCCAGCAATGATCAATTCAGTACCAAGCTCATCCTCTTTTCGCCGCGTCTTCAGTTCAACATGGGCAATGGCAGCAATCGAAGCCAGTGCCTCGCCCCTGAAACCCAGGGTGCGGATGGCAAATAAATCTTCGGCTTTCCTGATTTTCGATGTGGCATGGCGCTCGAACGACATCCGGGCATCGGTTTCCGACATGCCCAGTCCATTATCCACAATCTGGATGAGGGTTTTCCCGGCATCGGTCAAATTCACCTTTATTGATATAGCCCCAGCATCAACAGCGTTTTCGACCAACTCTTTTACAACCGAGGCCGGGCGTTGGATCACCTCGCCAGCTGCAATTTGGTTTGCCACCGAATCGGGCAATAATTGTATTATGTCTGTCATGTAGTTTTTCTCAACTCTTCGATTTGATCAATCGATAATCCTGTGGCATTTATGATATCAGGGTTGTTCATCCCCATCTCGATTAGTCGTAGGGCAACTATTTCAATCCCTTGTTCAATCCCTTTCTGAATCCCTTTCTGAATCCCTTTCTGAATTCCCTTCTCCTTTGCCCAATCAACCGAATTTTTAATATCACGATAGTCATTTAAACTGGCTTCATATTCTCTGTACTCCGACTCGCCAAGCATTGCAATCTCAGCTATCTGGAAAAATTTAATAAAAATACTATCCCTTAACTTATCAGGGATCCTATCCAGCTTATTCAGATTCTTGATAATGTAAAGCCATTTCTCAAACTTGGTTTCCAGTTCATCCAAGCCCTTGTTGAACTTCTCCATGGCGAGATAGGTAAAAGTCAATTTGTCATAAAAAACTTCGCCTGTTTCTACCTCTGTAATCTTTGCATCGTACCTGTACTTTTCGGGGTCTGGCTGGTCTTCCTTAAAAGCAAAATCGAGGATCCCGATAGCAAAAACGTGCTTTAGGTTAAAATCCCACTCCCTGCCTTTATCTTTTGCTTGTACCTGTATTGGAAAGGTTGAGTAAAACAACATTCTGTCTTTGAAGTATTGCTGCTCGGCTTTTTGCATCTCGACTATAAATTTCTCGCCTTTTTCGTTGGTGCAGAATATGTCGAAAATAGCTTTCCTGTTCCCGACAGTAATGGGCAGGCTATCGTTTGGCTGGTACGAAAGCTCCTTTATTCGTCCAACCTTCTCCCCAAGCAATTCATTCAGGAAATCCATCAACAAATCCTTGCTCGGCTCTTCTCCAAACAATCGCTTGAAACCATAATCTGTAAACGGGTTTATATATTTTTCTCTCTTGGCTTTCATAACTTACATTTATTTTTCCGGTAACAAATTTACAAAATTTTCAAGTTTTATCCTCTGATACCATAAACTTACAAGGATAGCCTCCTTTTTCCATTACACAATGCTACGCAAATCACCCACCATACATGCCACACTCAACTTACTTACCTTACTCACTTTGAAATGGCCAGGATATCGAAAAATGAAATCAGGTAATAAAACAGGATAAACAATAGAAAAACAGTAACTGCAATAATTAACTTGCGGACTTTCGCATAAGGTGACCCCGATCTTTTCTGATCGATCAAATGCTTTTTCATTTTGCCTTTGATGTTAGGCACGTAATCGCCTTTCTTGAAACCTTCAACTTCAAGCTCTGCCTGCCTTACCCTCTTTTCAAATTCTTCTTTGTCGGCATCGTAATACCGGGCCTTAAATTCAAACTGCTTGTGCCGTGGCAACTTAAAAAATCCTCCAATAGCCATGATCTTCAATTTTATTTGCAAAGGTAATGGCTTTTTTAAAATCTGTGTATTTCATTTAAGACTCGACTAATTTTTGAAAGAGCCAAATCATACTTTGATCGTATAAAAATGAAATCCCGTACATTTGCTCCATCAAAAAGAAACACATGGCAAAACCGTTCGAGCACATAAAAATAAAATTAAAACTATTCTATCCTATTTTCCTTGGGATGATGGTGGCTATCGTGGCCCTATCCATGGTATCGATCAACAAGGTTAAAGAAAACATCCACCAAACAACGGTGGACAACTTGAAGCTAGAACTGAAAACCGTGAAAAGCATGTTCGAGCGCGAGCAGGCCCTTAAGCTTGAAAAAGTAAAGTACGATATGCGTGTAGCTCACAATTTATTCTACAGGAGGGATTTTGGTTTTAGTGGCGATAGCCTGTTAATACAAGTGACCAATCAAATAACTCATTCAAAACATGAGGTTTACATTCCGACACTTTACCTGAATAGCGCACCGGTGTATAAAAATTATCAGCTAGTCGATCGTATTTCCTATTTATCGGGCGGTACGGCGACTTTGTTTCAAAAAATAGACAGTGGTTACGTGCGCCTTTCAACCAATGTACAGCAAAGCGATGGATCCCGCGCCATTAATACGTTTATCCCCAACAACAGCCCGGTAATACAGACCATCGAGCGGGGCGAAACCTATATGGGCCGGGCATTTGTAGTAAATGAATGGTACATTACGGCCTACGAACCAATCATTATTGATGGGAAAGTGCAGGCCATCCTCTATGTGGGCGATAAGGAAAAGGACATAAGCGATTTGCAGGCAGCTTTGCAAAAACTCAGAATTGGCGAATCGGGTTATATTTTTGTTTTTGATAAATCGAAAGAATTGGTGGTTGCCCCACCCGATGAATTACATTTGATTGAAACCCCAGGAGTCCTCGATTCAATCGTATCATTGTGCGAAGGAAATTTGATCTTCAAAAGCAATACATCATCAACAGAAAGGATTGTAGCCTTCAGCTATTTCGAGGAGTTTGATTTGTACATGGCGGCATCCATCGACCGGGAAGAGGTAGAAGCTAACCAAGTAGACAATATCATGCACAATGCCGGATATTCCGCTTTGATAATCCTCATCTTATTTTCTATATATGTGTTTCTGATTACTACCAAGAGAGTCCAAAAGTTCCTTAATGCCTTGCAAGAGTCGGGGCAAAAATTGAAATCGGCAAGGGTGGCACTTCAACATTCAGAAGAAAATTTCAAAACCTTGTTCAACAACACCAGCGATGAGATTTTTGTGACAGCCATTGATGGAAAATTTATTTTTGTAAACCAACAAGCCTGTGACACCCTTGGTTACAGTCTGGATGAATTCGACCAAATGAGGATGGAAGACATTAAATCGGATCGATACAGAGATGGGGTACAAAAAAACCGCGAATTGCTTTTTGAAAAAGGAGAAATGGTTTTTGAATCGGAACACAAAACCAAAACTGATGAGATTATTCCTGTTGAATTGAAAAGCAGGGTGATTGAAATCAACAATCAGAAAGCCATCCTCAGCATTTCGCGCAATATGGCACAGCGCAAAGAGATGGAGCGCAAACTGTTGAGCGTAGTAATCCAAACCGAAGAACGTGAGCGGGAACGTTTCTCAAAAGACATGCACGACGGCCTTGGCCCTCTCCTATCGACCATAAAACTCTATGTGAACGAATTGGAAGGCGATGAACTTCAGAAAACCGAAAAAAAGCAATACATTAAATACCTGAATGAATTGATTGACGAAGCTGTGACCAGCACCCGCACCATATCGAACAACCTGATGCCCCGCGTGATCCATGAATATGGTTTGGTAAAAGCCCTCGAAAGCTTTTGCCGTAAGGTGAATAAAACCAACAAAATCCTCATCGACTTTAAAGCCGAAGGCATCGAAGAAGATTTAGACCAGAACATACAGATTATCCTCTTTCGTGTGGTGAACGAACTGATCAACAACACCCTGAAACATGCCCAGGCAAAAAATATCCTTATTCAACTTTCAAAAACAGACAAACATATCCACCTATACTTTAAAGACGATGGAATTGGGTTCGATGTGGATGAAGTAATGGAAAGGCGCAAGGCAGGAATTGGCCTGAAAAACATACTTGGCCGTATTTCATCCATCAACGGAAGAAGTAGCATACAAAGCCAGGTCGGTGCAGGCGTGAAGGTGGATATTGAAATTGATGTGTAGAGAGTTAATCGAGTTGAAAAGTTCTGAGTTGCGGAGAGTTGAAGAGTTCTGAGTTGGAAGTGCAGGATCGTGCCTACGAAATTGAAACAGATTTCCTGGTTGACCCTTTATCACGAAACCTTATTTCCAAACGACTTAACTTTGAACTCCTCAACTCAGAACTTCCTAACTCAGAACTCTCTTCCCTCAACATGACTTTCATCAAACTTTGTTCTGAAATTGGTTCGTATTTTTGAGCCGAATAAAAACTGGCTATGGATAAGCTTATCAAAATAATTATTGTTGATGACCACGAGATATTTCGGAATGGTTTGAAAATGGTATTGAATAAGCTGAAATACGTCTCGGTGGTGGGGGAAGCATCCAATGGACAGGAATTTCTTGACCTAATCCGAACCTGCCCTACCGATCTGGTTTTACTCGACATTGAAATGCCCATTATGAATGGCATTGATGCCACAAAAATTGCGCTCAAAGAACAACCCGGCCTGAGGATAATTGCCCTCACCATGTTCAACGACGAGGACTATATCCAAAGTATGATGGATGCAGGGGCAAAGGGTTTCCTCATCAAAAACATCAACAAAGACACACTCGACAAAGCCATCCAAATGGTGGCCATGGGAGGGAACTATTACTCCGAAGAGCTGTTCGATTTCTTTACCCGCAAGGTGAGCAAGGATGAAGACTCTCATGCCAACGACCTTCACTTGACTACGCGCGAAAAAGAAATCCTGCAATTGTTGGTTGAAGGACTTAGCAACAAAGAAATTGCCGACAGGCTTTTTGTTTCGGAGCGCACCATTGTTGGGCACAAGACCAACCTTCTATCGAAAACAGGCTGCAAAAACACGGTCAACCTCCTTGCCTACTCCATTAAAAATAAGCTGGTGGAGATTTAGGGGGTCAGCCTAGTGCTTCTAACAGACACATCAATTGCTGGCGAATTCCTTAATCATAAGCCTTCAATAATGGAGTGATGGAGTCCATTCAGTTCCTCAATTTCTCAATTACTTAATTACACACTGATTACCTTTATTTAACCACAACTATTTCCTTTCCGAAAAGTTTCAGCAAAGTGCCCTATTCACTGTTGATTATCTGGCTTCTATTTCTATATTTGCAGCCGCAAAATTTTTTGTTTAACGTGTGATGGGGGATTCTGTGTTTTGTACACCTAATTTCAAGTAGCACATAATATTACGTAAATGAAAGCATTATCAATTAGTGGAAAGAAAAGAGAGAATGTAGGGAAAGTCAACACAAAGATGCTCCGAAAAGAAGGGCATATCCCTTGTGAATTGTATGGTGGTAAAGAAAATATCCATTTTTCGGCACCCATAAACGATTTCAGGCATTTGATTTACACACCGCATGTTTTTTTAGTCGATTTGGATATCGATGGGGATTCGCACAGGGCCATCGTTAAAGAGATCCAATTTCACCCGGTTTCCGATAAAGTACTTCACATCGACTTTATGGAAATTTTTGCAGGAACCCCTGTAATCATAAGCATCCCGATTAAAGTAGAAGGACTGTCGGAAGGTGTAAAACAAGGGGGTAAATTAACTTTGGAACACCGTCGTTTGAAAGTTAAAGCTTTACCGAAAGATTTACCCGATGAGTTGCTCGTAAATGTGACCAAGCTTACTTTAGGCAAAACAAT
The DNA here is from genome assembly GCA_021740905.1 of Bacteroidales bacterium. Taxonomy (GTDB): domain Bacteria; phylum Bacteroidota; class Bacteroidia; order Bacteroidales; family M50B96; genus JAIOYV01. The sequence continues at coordinate 18,577 of JAIOYV010000021.1, read as the reverse complement.
CAAGGTGGGTAACTTAAAATTTGAAAATATCGAATTACTTGATCCTAAGAATTCAGTAGTTGTGTCTGTTAAAGTAACACGGGCAGCGAAATCAATTTCTGGTGATGGTGAAGGTGAAGAAGGTGATGGTGAGGCTGGAGGTGCAGCTGAAGGTGCAGAAGAAACCAATGAATAGCCTTCAATAATTTAAAATTGGGCCAACTGGCCTTTAAAAAGAAACCTTGTGAAATATCTGATAGTTGGGTTGGGCAACATTGGCCCCGAATACCACAACACCAGACATAATATAGGATTTACGATATTGGATGCCTTTGCCGAGGCGTCCAATATCTCTTTTAGCTCCAAACGATATGGCTGGCATGGCCTTGCAAAACACAAAGGCAGGCAATTAATCCTTATAAAGCCAAGCACTTATGTTAACCTTAGCGGGAAGGCTGTAAACTATTGGATGCAAAATGAAAACATCCCCCTTGAAAATGTGTTGATCGTACTCGATGATCTGGCACTGCCTTTTGGCACTCTTCGTCTTAAAGCCAAAGGAAGCGATGGTGGGCACAACGGATTGAAAAACATCAACCAAATTTTGGGAACAGCCAATTATGCCCGTCTCCGCTTTGGGATAGGCGACGAATTCCACCAGGGCCAGCAGGTGGATTATGTGCTAGGCACCTGGACAAAAGAAGAAAGCAAGAGCCTGCCCGAAAGGACCGACCGGGCTGTTGAAATAATAAAATATTTTGCAGGCATTGGCCTCCAGCGCACCATGAACCTGTTCAATAATACCTAACACCCGACCTGCCCCACTATAAACTCAAATTCTTGTTCAACGAACGAACCATTTGGATTTTCAGCCGGTTTCCATTTTGGCATATTCAGGATCAATTCAACTAGAGATTTGTCAATCTCAGCAACTCCGGTAGTCTTACTCAAATTTACATTGCTCACTTTACCATCTTTGTTTATGGTAAAGAATACCGATGTTTGCTGGAGCAGTTCACGATTTCTTGCAGAAATATCATCATTGCCGTTTTCTGTTAACCAGGCTATCATTTTATCATAACCGCCTATGTATTCTGCCTCTATCTCTGGGACCACTGTCATAGATATCCTCATTTGCCTGTTGTCAACAGCATCAGTAGCAGCGTTTATATTTTTATAGTTAACGTTTATTTCAAGTTCTGTAGCCAGGCCGGCTGATGCAAATAAGTCCTTTTGTTCCTGACTCAAAACATGGGAAGGACTTAGCGCCTTTATTGTCTTGCCCTTACTTGAGACTAAAACTTCAACTGAGGTATAATCAGTAATCATGGTGCCGGGATAATCTGAAATAATATCATGAATCGAATTCGACTTCTTTAGTCTTTCCTGTGTAATAGAACGATCATATTTTCCTCGAACTAGGTACACCAGTTCCTGATCAACAGGCGGAGGGTTTTTATCTAAAAACCCATCACCCAAATATTCGCTGCCACTATAGGTTTGCTTGTCTGATACAGTTTTTGGTATCAGATCATTTGCATTCATATCCTGTTGTTTTTTCATACACCCATTAGCTGCAAACACGATTATAAAAAATACAGTACCTAATATGATTGTTCTCTTTGACATACAAATTAATTAAATTAATAAAAGGCAAATATAAACCTTCTGCCGACTACACATTTATAATGAAATGTAAAAGGTGTTAATGAAATGTGAATTCATTATTGTTAACCAACCTCAAACTGCACGATTTGCTACTACTGGAAATGTATGGATTGTTCCAATTCAATTATCTTTGCTACCTCATATTAAAAAAAATCGATATGGCACAAATAACATTGAAAGGAAATCCAATAAACACTATTGGTAATTTACCAAAAAAGGGAACCAGGGCACCTGCATTTTCGCTGGTAAAAGACGATTTGTCGACTAAGTCATTGTCCGATTATAAAGGGCAAAAAGTGGTACTCAACATTTTCCCGAGTCTCGATACCGGCACCTGTGCTGCTTCGGTTCGGCGTTTCAACGCTGAAGCATCGAAGCTGAAAAACACAGTTGTACTTTGTATTTCAAAAGACCTTCCTTTTGCACAGGCCCGCTTTTGTGGGGCAGAAGGATTAAAAGATGTTCACAATCTTTCCGATTTCCGCACAGGGCAATTTGGAAAAGACTATGGTGTTGAAATTCTGGATGGCCCTCTTGCGGGCTTAGAGTCCAGGGCGGTAGTGATACTCAACGAAGAAGGTACGGTTATATACACCCAACAGGTACCCGAAATTGTTGATGAGCCAAATTACGAAGCAGCATTGGCAGCTTTGTAATTCGAGGAAAGGACAAACAAAATTTACACTTCCGACTGTAAAATTGGCTAAAGTCCTTATTTAGAACAACATCAACAGCCCCGTCCGCAAGTTGTCGGATGGGGTTATTGAATACCAAAGAGTTCGCGGGATTTTGCCCTAAAATAAGAGTTTTGGGACTGACCAAATAAATAAGAATCATGAACACGAAAAACAACCATATCAACTATGTTGAATTCAAAGCCCAAGACCTTGAAAAAACAAAGGAGTTTTACAATCAAGCTTTTGGATGGATATTTACCGATTATGGCCCCGATTATATCGCATTTTCAGAAAGTGGACTGGAAGGGGGATTTGAAAGAACAGACTATGACATTGTGAACGGGGCACTCATTGTCGTGTATCATCAAAAACTCGACTATATAAAAGATGTAATTGTTGATGCCGGCTGTGAAATCTCAAAAGACATTTTTGCCTTTCCAGGTGGGCACAGGTTTCATTTTATCGATCCGGCTGGAAACGAACTTGCTGTTTGGTCTGATAAATAAGTTGCAGGTGCTTTGTTTGGTGGATAAATGCCCAAAATTGGGTGGATGTACAAAATGGGAGTAAAAGTTTTTAAGTTACTATTTCAACCCGGACTTAAAATTAATCAGATGGATAGATAAAAATCATAAGATCATTGAAATAGACACAATTTTATTAGAAAAAAGAAAAGAAATCATTTTCAGACCTGCAGATTTTCCGCTTGATCACCATTCGGTGTCAGTTTAGGACCGCGATAGAAAAAACACACCTAATTTTAAACGGGGTTTATGCAAAAGCTAAATATCCTAAAAAGCCCAACTCCATTTACCCGCCTTTTAGCCCATCCATTCCCCTACAAAAAAGCCATCATCCAAAGCAAAATTTTAAGTCCTTTCCGATGTGGAATAATTGTTAATAAACTATTGAAATTTAGATGGATTAAGTAGAGGAAAAAAGCATTGAAATGATTACTTTCGTGCGATTATTTTTTTGAAAGTTTTAAAGAGAAAACAATGAGCGATTTACCAAACGGGAAACAAAACAACGGCAATTATTCAGCCGATAACATACAGGTCCTCGAAGGACTTGAAGCAGTAAGAAAACGCCCTGCCATGTATATTGGAGATGTCAGCGTAAAAGGGTTGCATCATCTGGTTTATGAGGTAATTGACAACTCCATCGACGAAGCATTGGCAGGACATTGCGACCACATACAGGTTTTTATCAACGAAGGCAATTCCATCACAGTTTCAGATAACGGAAGGGGCATCCCTACCGACTGGCACGAGAAGGAAGGGAAATCGGCACTCGAAGTAGTTATGACAGTGCTTCATGCCGGTGGAAAATTCGACCACGATTCGTATAAAGTATCCGGTGGTCTTCATGGTGTTGGGGTAAGTTGTGTAAATGCCCTGTCGACCAAATTGCGGGCTGAAGTTCACAGAAATGGAAAGATTTACATGCAGGAATATGTGATCGGGAAACCCGTTACCCCAATCCAGGAAATTGGCGAATCCGACAAAACCGGTACTTCCATTACTTTCCTTCCCGATAGTTCCATATTTATTGTGTCGGAATACAATTACGAAATCCTGTCGTCGCGCTTGCGCGAACTGGCCTACCTGAACAAAGGGATCAAGCTTGAAATAACCGATTTGCGTGAAACCGACGAGGAAGGCAACCACAGACACGATGATTATTATTCCTCCGAAGGGTTGAAAGAATTTGTAGCCTACCTCGATGCCACCCGTTTGCGCTTGATCGAAGATATTATCCATGTATCGACGGAGAAAAATGAAGTGCCCGTTGAAATTGCCCTGCAATACAACAGCTCGTTTTCGGAGAACATCCACTCGTATGTCAACAATATCAACACCATAGAAGGAGGTACCCACCTTACCGGTTTTAGAAGGGGGCTGACAAGAACATTGAAAGCGTATGCCGACAAATCGGGAATGTTGTCGAAGTTGAAATTCGATATCAGTGGTGATGATTTTCGTGAAGGTCTTACGGCTATCATCTCGGTAAAAGTGCAGGAACCTCAGTTCGAGGGTCAGACAAAAACTAAATTGGGGAACTCCGATATCAGTCTTGTGGTAGACCAGGCTGTGAGCGAAATGCTTGCCAATTACCTGGAGGAAAACCCAAAAGATGCCCGTACTATCGTACAAAAAGTTATCCTTGCCGCCACAGCCCGCCATGCCGCTCGGAAGGCTCGCGAGCTGGTACAACGTAAAAATGTATTGAGTGGCGCAGGTCTGCCCGGAAAGCTTGCCGATTGTGCCGATCGCGACCCCGCAGTTTGCGAAGTATATCTTGTTGAGGGCGATTCGGCAGGTGGTACGGCCAAACAAGGCCGCGACCGGAAATTCCAAGCTATTATGCCCTTGCGCGGAAAAATTCTGAATGTTGAAAAAGCCATGCTACATAAGGTTTTCGAAAATGAAGAAATAAAAAATATATATACCGCCCTTGGGGTTTCCATTGGCACCGAAGAGGACAGTAAAGCCCTCAACCTTGATAAAATCCGCTATCACAAAGTGATTATCATGACTGATGCTGACGTGGACGGAAGCCACATCACGACCCTTATCATGACCTTCTTTTTCAGGTTTATGAAAGAAATCATCGAGAATGGTTATTTGTATATTGCCACTCCACCGCTTTACAATGTGAAGAAAGGAAAATCACAGAGGTATTGTTGGACTGAAGAAGAACGTCTTGCAGCCATCGATGAGCTTGGGAAAGGAAAAGATTCTGGCTTGAGCATTCAGCGCTATAAGGGTTTGGGTGAAATGAATGCAGAGCAACTTTGGGAAACCACCATGAACCCCGATCAACGCACCTTACGTCAGGTCACCATCGACAGTGCCGCCGAGGCCGATCGTATTTTCTCCATGCTAATGGGCGATGAAGTTCCACCGCGACGCCAATTTATTGAGCAACATGCCAAGTATGCAAAAATTGATGTGTAAGCGTGTGAGTAAATTGAGAATTACGGAATTGGGAAAATAGGGGATTGGGAAGCGGATGAGCCTTATTGCAATGGAGAATTCACCTGATTAGAAAATTTTAAAAACGCAAACAAAAAGCTAAAGTAATAATGTTTACTTTAGCTTTTTGTTTTTTATGAAGCTTTGGAAAAGAAATTAAACACTGAATTAATCAATTGTCAATCATAAATTATCATTTAGAATATGGAAAAGAAATTCAGCCAAATGAAACTTGCCTTTGATGTGATCAAATTGCAAACCATCCTTTCCACCCTTTTTATCCTGTTAAGCCTTTTTATTGTGGTGCTGCAATTTCAAGAGTTGCGCAGCCTTTGTGTTTGCATTAGCAATTATCTGGCTTGGAGCTGGATTGCCTTTGGTATAGCCATCCTGATAGGGCTTATTGTACAGTCTCTGGTGCTTTTGGAAAACAGCAGTCCGACATTATGCAAACTGTTTTTGGCAATCCAGTCGCTGGCTTTTTATATTGGGATTGTGCTGGCTGTGTTGTTCGGAAGTTTTTTATTGAAAGTAATTTAGGCCTATGAACCTTAGGAAAAGTATCACTTTTTTGCTTTTTCTGATTGTGGCGATCCTGTCGATCTGGTTTTTTAAGGAGCGGGTACTTTATGTCGATTCAGCCGCCCAGTTGTTCAAGATTGTTAATTTTGAAAGGATAAATGTAGAGGCAAATCGATATACTTCAGCACTTCCCGATTTCCTGCCTTTTTTATTCGTTAAGCTTGGGCTCTCGTTGCGATGGGTGACAATGGCCTACTCCTTCGCCTTCGTATTGAGCTTTTTTATTTTGTTTCTGATTTCCGAATTTTTCTTGCGTGTTAAATATGCCGGAATATTAATCCTACTTGTTGCAACCCTGTCGGCGCGCCATACTTTTTTTCATCCATCAACCGAAACCCATCTGGCTTTGGTATACTGTGCCCTTTTTTATAGCTGGATATTTGGCCGGCGTTTTACACTGCAAAATGTACATCCGGTTCTTTATCTTTTGGTGTCGGCCCTGCTCATTACGATATGCTATTTTGCTCACCCGGTTACCGTTTTTCTTATCCTGTTTATTTTGGCATTGTCACTCGTTTACCATAAGCTCACAAAGGACTACCGGATTTATATTTTGCTGGCATTTACCCTGTTTATTTATTCGATTAAAACCCTTGTTACAAAAACCGGAGATTATGAAGGACATTTATTTCAAAACCTTACCTTATTCAATAAAAATCTTGGCGAGTTAGGTTCTTTATATACTTTTAAGTGGTTTACCAGCAAACTTTGGAACCTTTATTTGCCAACCTTGTTTGCGCTCATTGCCACAAATATTTGGTTTATCATAAAGAAAAAGTGGTGGCAACTTGCACTGATAAATTCATTTAGTGTCGGCTTTGTCCTCATTTCAATCCTTGTGTATTATCAACCAGACTCAGAGGCAATGCTCGAAAAGAGTTTTATGCCCCTGAGCTTCATTGTTTTTTTACCCGTCCTAATCGAGATTGGGGAACTGGTAAAACGACACCAACAAAATGTTTTTATTCTGCTTTCCCTACTGGTATTGGGCAACTACGCTTTAATTATTTGGACCTCGAAAAAATTCACCATCCGTCAACAAAAAATTATAGAGTTGGTCCATCAGCTCGATCAACAGGGAAAGTGCAAAGGACTGATTTCAGAAGATGATGTTCGGAGTTTGGATATTGGCCCCGATTGGGCACTTTCCTGTGAAACCATTATTCTTTCCAGTTTCGATAATCCGGACAAGTCTAAGACCCTATTTGTTGATACAAAAAACGATGCTACCCTAACCGAAAGAAAGGATCTTTTTTTGTATGCCCCCTTCTGGTCGAAATGGGACCAGGCCTTATTGAACCAAAAGTATTTCCGGCTTTGTGACGAACCGTACATTCGTTTATTAGAATGATTATTGAAGAGTCCTGAATATTAATGGCTGCCAACTGAAGACTGCAGACCGCCCTACCTCACAACTTGCACCGCCTGGTTCACTGTTTCACCATTGGCCACAAGCCGTATAAAATAAGATCCAGGGGAATAAGATTCCATCTTCAATTTCAGTGAATGTAAGCCGGCACGATATTCTTCATCACCGATCAACTGCAACAATTTGCCTTCGCTATTATACAGTTCAATTTTCACAGTCCCATTTTCCGGCAGCGTAAATTGAATAGTGGTTTCGTGGCTGAATGGGTTTGGAAAACAAGTTATAGAAACCCTGTCGCTCACGGCATGGTTGATTTTTCCTGCTATGGATATTTTATCCTTGTTGTAGGTATCATCCCCTTCGAGCCATTCTTCAACAAAAAGAAAATCTGTTTTCCCTGATGATTGATGCCAAAGCTGGAGCGTAAAGTTTTCATTGTCGGCCAGACCCTCTTTGTTGGCAGAAAGTTCATCCTTGCCCCATACAGGGATGGCAAAATGAGTACCTGTGAATATGCCTACGCCAACAATGTTTCCTTCCAGATCGAATACAGCAATCTCATCACCGGATTCGGGGATTTCCTGCCAGGCTTCAAGAGGTATGCCCAGGGTCATGTTTTGTCCAGTATTTTTTGTTTGTTGATAATAAACCGGACTTGGCTTTATGAAATCCAATTTTGAGGTGGCCATTGAGTTGGCTGGATAAGTGAAAACCGTATCAGCCGTAAGTTTGATCTGATAGCCTTTGCCGGGTATCATATTACCAATCTGGTTGAGGCTATAAAGTGGCCAATACACATCGCCGTCGCCATCTTTCATGATCGCTATTTTATCAACAATACTGTTCATCATGGCTTCCACACCACCATTGGTTTTGCGCAGGTAACCCAGATGGTTGAAATTCAGCGTAAGGTTTATTGGTGTCAGTTCGGGGATCACCGCATCGCCTTTAACAATAAGCCAGTTGCCATTTTGCATCCTTACCAAATACGACTCGCCAACCGTATGGTTTCCGATATTATTGAAATTAAAGGCCTGCCAATAGACATTTCCATCTTCATCCTTTACAATCACCACATCCATAAAAATCTGCGCGAACAGGTCATCAATTGGCAAGGATGTATTGATGTATGTAGAAAAAATCCCCCAGCCCTGATTAAGCCAGATAGCCTGTTGTTCGGCTATTAACACCGAATCTACATCGCTGCATTGGTTTTGTGTTACCGTTAAGCTGTAGGTGCCATAATCATCGATAAATAAAACTGACGACGTTGCGCCTGTGCTCCACAAATACGAATCGAAAGCCCCGGGAACCAAGACCACAGTTTCGGGCTGCATGGTATATATCGTATCGAAGCCAAATTGAATGATTGGACCAGCTGTACTTGCGTTTAAAATTTCAGATGCTGTTGATTGACAAGTTGCGGCATCCTGGACTAGAATAGAATATGATCCTGCTGCAAGTCCTGTAAAAATGGCCGATGCCTGAAAGGTAAGCCCATTGTCGATACTATATTGAATGGGGGCCGTTCCACCTATAGCCGTTATATCAATGGTCCCATTGTTCGAACCACAACTTGGGTTGGTGACCAGTACATTGGAAATTGAGAAACCACTGCACGTTGACGGGGGCAAGCCCACACCAAAGCCCGAAAAGCCACTGGCAAATGAGGCTGTAAAAGTAACGCCGGAGAAAAAGCTTCCGATGCTGGGGCTTGAATTTTCGATTGAATAGGTCAGATAATTGGCTGGGGTAACATCAGCAATACTATTGTTTCCGGACACTTTTATGATGTAAGCATCGTTCCGGCTGTTGCCTGTGATGTTTTCCCAGGCAGCTACCTCTGCCTCTTCGTAGTACAAAGTGATATTGTAAGTACCGTTGGGGTTTGGATTGTACGGTGTTACTGTAAAGGTTTTTGAAAGAAGATAATCCGACAAAGTATTGTTTGTAAAGGGCAGTGCCGTTGGGTTGGAACCATCCCTATCTACATTTACAGTAACACAGCCATAATCCCATAAGGAAGTATTCGTAAGGCTTACCATAAGATTATTTGTGCCAGGATCGAGGAAATGAACGGTTTCGTTGGGGCCAAGATTGGCAGTATGGCCGGCAACCGTATTCACGGCAGTTTGTATCCCGATGGCTGCTTCCCCGGTAATCAGGACATCATCAACAGTGCAACCATATAGCCATCCCCCGCCATCGCTGTAATTTATTTTGAACTGAACGCTGCTATTTCCTGTGTAGGAAGAAATGTCGAAGGATTGGGTCACCCAGCTTACATCAATAACAGAAGCCACCAATGCCCCAATGAGGGTGTACGCCCCGCCGGAGATCGAAACCAGCAAATCAGCATTTTCATTTATACTTTGATAAGTGTTGTCCTCGAAATAAGTGTCGAAAGTCAAAATACCCGAGGTGTATGAGCTTAGGTCGATGACCGGGAAATACAAATCGACATTGTTCTGGTTGCAGTTGCAACCATCGTCGTTTATCCAGGCAAACTGTGTTGTATTGGAAGTTGGGATAGTAAAGGCGCTTGACACTGCGGCTGCATTGTTCCCCACCTGCCAGGCTGTTGCCCCCGCAGGGTTATTGGTGGTGAAAGGAGCCATTCCCGATTCAAAATTATGAAAGAAAATAGTCGAAGTTACCGACATCGAAGCCGGTGCCACATCATCATCAGCAATGGTTATGGTAACACTTTGGTTGATGGTGCCGGCCACCGCGTTTCCCGAATTAGCGTTTAGTGTGTAGTTTAGCTCTATGGTTTCAGTGTTTTCAACATACGCATCATTGTAGATTTTTATTTGCGTAGTTCCGCTCAGGGTTGTGCCACCAAAGGTAAAACTGGTGTTGAGCAATTCAAAATCGATGCCCTGAGTGGCAGTTCCCCCAGCTACAAAAATTGTAATGGCGGCTGCTTGTGTAGGATCTTCGGCTATGGAGATGGGCACATCAACCAAAAAATAATCTAGGCAGCCATTGCTTACGTTAGCATCCGATTCGTTTACCGAATATGCATTGGAGGCAAATTGAACCATTGGTGCGCAAGATCCCAAATCAAACGAAGCTATTTTTGTGCTCCACTGCGTTGCCGGGTTATACATGCCGGTAAACCAAAAAGTTTCTCCATCCGAAGGATCGACAACCATTGCATTGTAATCGCCATATCGGTTCGAAGCATTCGGAGACGATCCGCTTGCAATTAGAGTTTCAGGCTCGGTCATTACGCCCAGCGGATCGCACGATTTTCTTCCGGTATATCGCAGCGAGGGATAGGTGGAACTGCCTGCCACATTGTAGGCCAGGCCAATATTCCCGGATGCTGAAATGGCAATGGCACCCATCCACCGGTCGTTCGAATCGGGGGCGTAATTGCCTTGTTGGTAAATGGTCCAACTTCCACTTGTGCCTCCTGTGCGGCGCAATTCGTACCAACGCATTCCGGCCCAGTCGGTGCCGTTCACATCGGCCACATGGCAACACACAATGGATTCGTGGGTGCCAAAATTCCGGTAATGGATACGGTTCATCAATACTTCGCGAAGGGGATCGAGATTAGTGCTGCTACCCGGTTGATCGATACACGAAAAGGAAGTATAGCCGCACAATTCCGACTCATAAGGAGCAATCCCCAACACAGTGGACAAGGTCAGGCTGGTAAGCGACGGGGTAGTCCAATTCACGTTGAACTCCCACAATTCGAGGGCATCGGTGGCCGAACCACTCCAGGCATCGTCTCTCATACGCATAACCATTGCTGGTGTACCTGTTGGTGGAAGAGTTGTCCCATTTAGACTTACCGGTGTGGCTGCCTGAAAACTGATGGTCCCAAAACTGGACATCGTAAAACGCTGGGCAGTGGCTGGTGTCCCTGCCAACATGTTGGTACGGTTGAGTGCATATACTGCCGATGTGTTTTCGTTAGTTGTAATAATATAGGAATCTTTCCATACAGAGTATTTTGGATAATCCGGGAAATAGGGTGCGTTGAAGGAATACGTATAATAGGTCCCAGTTGGGTTGGCAGTGGTCGAAATGGCCACGTGCATGTTATTACCTGAGTTTGAAAACTCGCTCAACAGCCAACGGTCAGCAATTTCGTCGTAAACCACAATTGGGTCGCCTGCCCCTCCGGGCATACCCATAAAATTATCGAAATAGACCTGGCTCATAAGCGAAGTCCCCGTTTTGTTCCATACTTTGATGTACGAGCCCGAGCCACCATTTATCATCTGCACCACATGGTTGGGGCCAACATCCACACAAGGGTCGGCAGGGTTTACAGAGGTGTAGCCCATGCCCGAAAAGTTTTCGACCAGCTCCTTGTTGCTTCCTTTAACATATTCTTTTTGATGAATAGGATCCCAACCCTGTGGCAACGCATTAGGGTTTACCGTTTCGTTCAATACCCAATCCGACTTGGGATGATACCCGATTTTCTCGGTACGGGTCAGTTCGTTCACCGCATTGGGATCTTCCACATAGCTGCCTAAAGGCTGTGTTTCGCCATGAAAGATAATGGGTATTATATCGGGGTTCAACAATACATCCGACTTTTGGGCAAAGCCAACGGCAGAAACAAAAAGGCATGTCAAAACAAGTACTATTCTATTCATCGAAAATGGATTTAAATTTCAATTTACAAAATAAAGGATTATGATGGGGTTTTGTTCAGGTCTTTTGTACTTTAACCAAAAATTATTAGAGTCTGGTTGTTGGATGACAAAAAAACCAGAACAGGAAATCAGTGAATGACACGAAATACCAAGATTTTCTTACTCCTTTTTATTCTGTGTGTGTAGCCTTTTTTATCCGACTCATTGTTGTTGGGTAAAGTCTTTTAAATCTTCTCCATCATACTGATATAAAATTTCATATCTACCAGCGATACAGACATTTTCATCTTTATCCAACAACCCATTAGTAACAATATTACAATCGACACGATTTAATGGATTATTCTGTTTGGATAACCGTTTTTCATTTAATGAAAATCCTCTTATTAAAAAATCCTTTAAAACTTTGTTTGCCCTTACTCTGAATTCAGTTCACCGTTTTGAATTGACACGGTAACCGACTGCAATTATTAAATCAAGGTTGTAATATTTTATGTTTCGTTTTATTTCACGTTCGCCTTCTTTTTGAACTTGTGCAATTTTTGCACAAGTTGAATTTCCCTCAAGTTCTTCTGTTTTATAAATATTCGAAATATGTCGGTTAATAGAAGTCCTGTCCGTTTCAAACAAAGATTCAAGTTGGTATTGATTTAACCAAACTGTTTCATTGTCTAGCTGGACTTCAATTTCAGTCTTTCCATATTTGGTCGTAAATATTTGAATTTCCGATTTGTTCATTTTTGTTTTTTCTCAAATATAATCAATATTTAAACCAACCGTTTTACTTCTTCCTTTAATGCACCACAACGGTTTATGGTAAGGTGTCGTGCGGGATTTCGAAGCTGTTTATAATCAGTTTACTACCTGCCTTTTTTACGAGCCACAAACGCCCAAAAACCTCTGAAACCCTCATGAACTCTACCATTTGTTGTAAGTAGTGCTTATTTCAATCAATGTCTATAAATCAAGTTAATCTCAGACAATTCTTGTCCAATCTGATGAATGCCAAATAGTATTTTTTCAGTCTGTTTATCTGATGGTTTCTTATGTCCTTGTACATATTGAGATAATAATGTCGGGTTCATACCAATCTTATCAGCCAAGAATTTTGAGTTTAGCACTTTATAATACTGAAAGAACTGTTTAAAATCAATCTCGAATTTTAAATTTTCATGTTGTATCTCAACATTCTCATCTTCGAAATATAGATTTGCTGCCTCAAAAGCATTATCAATCAGTTCGGGGATAGTCCGGCCAGTTGTAAAAATTGGAAAATCATTACTGTAAGCTGAAAATCCGGTGTCGGTTTTTTCAACTACTATATCGATTTTTTTCTTTATTATTTTCATAATTACCCTTTTTATCAATCTCTATTTTAATCCTGCATCTTTGAGTTTCTTTTTCTCAAGTCCTTTACCGACCTCTTGACTGCCATGGTTAGGAAAAATTATCAATCCTGGTTTTATGTCATGTTTCATCTTTACATGTGAACCTTTCTGTGAAATCGGATACCATCCATCTTTAATTAGAAGTCTGTAAAGTTCAGAACATTTAATCTAATCTAATCATTTTTAATCCATTCAAAGGTAAATAATAATTTACTTCTATCAAAATAATATTAATGTTTGCAGGATGTTTCCGAGCATTACTTACAACGATGGGTATAAGAATAGTAGCCGACTGCGTAACACCTCCCTGTAAAGTTACAAGAAAGTTGAAGCGGGCTACAAGCCATGAATTTACCACTATTTCGGCTATTATTTTTATACATTGTGTGTGCCCTGCATGAGCAGCAGTGCACACCCGTTGAAAGCTCTGAATAAATTCGAAAAATACAAATTTATTTTCAAGGGTAAGCAACAGGTGTTCCTTTTTTTCCAGAGGGTGAAAGTCCCTTATGCGCAGGGGTAACGCCTTGAAGCATTAGCAAGCTGCACTTTTACCGAATGAAAAAACGTAGTTGCTTGGGGTGACCCCAAGGACTGAAGGAACTTAGCAAAGCGATCTCACGACCAACGGGAGTAACAAAGCAGGACTACAAAGGTTGGTACTGATCCCGACCTTTGGTGCGGGACAGGCTGTACAGGAACTGGATATGAGGCTAGGAGGCCGGATGAGGTAACACTACCTGTCCCGATCTTCGGGATCATACCGACGTCCAAAACCCATAGGTATGCGGATGACCAAAGTAGTAGATCCAGCAGCGATTGACCGAAGGGACTTAGGCGAACCCGGTCTCACGAACACCAAAAAAGTTAAGCCTGTGAGTAACTATGGCGAAGCCGATCTCACGAATACCTTAAAAAAAAAATCTATGAGTAAAAAGCTCTTATCCCGACCTTTGGTACGGGACAGGCACGGGGAAGGTCTTGGATTAGATTTGGTGCTTCGGAAAGCTCAATAAAGCTATTTCTATACACCAAGAACTCAGCAGAGGCCATAGTATGGTACTTTGAGGTATGAAAGGTGAACAAAACTGATAGGCAGCGGCGCACAGCCTGCCCCGGTCACTTTCGGGGAGCGAACTGTGTTAGCCGGGCTTGTCCCACAAAGAAGCGATGTATCAGAAGGACTGAACTTTAAAACGTTGTTAATTCCGAATGGATCGGCCAGTTGGCGGACGCCACCGGAAAATACAACAGGAACGAGGATTAACCAAATTACAACAAATAGATTTAATTGAAACCTTCCTGCGGGCAGGCAACCTGACCGTTGCAAGCCGCAAGTTGATCAGGAACAAAGGGGCGGCCGGGATAGACAAGATGAACGTAAAAGAGTTGAAACGATACCTCGACGATAACCCTGAGGCACTAACAATATAGGATTTAAAACTCAATTGAGCTTTGGGAGACTGGACCGGGCAATAAACCTAAAGAGACATGTCGGTACTTCAACCTTCGTGTCTCATTTTTTTTGGCTCAACAGAGCCTTAAATCCTATATTGTTAGGTGGTGTTTTTTATTCGTCCTGGTTATTTAATTTGTCCAATATATTGTATTTAGCTTGTCTTTCTTTCCATCTATCTCTTGCATATTTTTGCATGTCAGTTATAGTATCTTTTTCATCAATAATTTCAAGTCCAAGCAATGTCTCAATAATATCTTCCATTGTTACAATTCCATCCAAGCCGCCATATTCATCGACGATTAAGGCAATATGCTCTTTTTTTTCTAATAGTTTTTCCCATAAAGTAAATAATACGATAGAATTTGGAACTATAACAATATCCCTTTTAATATCTTTCAGTTTTAATTCATGCTGGTCTTCCGCAAGTTTCTCAAAAACGGTCTGTCTAATTACATATCCTGTTATGTTTTCATCATTTTCTGAATATACTGGTATTCGTGAGAATTTTAAATAGTCTTTGTTTTTCAAGAATTCTTCTAATAATAGTTTTTCGGAAGCAACTGCTACAACAACTCTTGGAGTCATTATTTTTGTTACACTTACATTTTTGAGTTTAAGTAAATTTTGAATTATTTTATGTTCTTTTTCTGAAAAAACGCCTTCATCTGCTCCTATATTTGCTAATGCTGCTATTTCTTCTCGACTGGTAGTTTGCTCTTGCCTGTTTTTTGAAACAAGTTTCGTAATTACCGCTGACATAACAACTAATGGATAGGTTATAATTATCATTACTTGTATAATTCGAGAAGTAATCATTGCCAGATTTCTCCAATATCTGGCTCCAATTGTTTTTGGGATTATTTCTGTGATTACCAAAATTAAAATTGTTAAAATAGCTGATATAATTCCAAAAGATGCTTCTCCAAATATTTTAACTGCTTGTGCTCCAACTCCAGCTGCACCAACTGTATGCGCTACTGTATTTAATGATAAAATTGCAGATAATGGCTTATCAATATTGTTTTTTAAATCAATAAATGCTTTTGCCCAAACATTCCCTTTTTCATGCTTAACAATCAGGAAGGATTGAGGTGTAGAAAGAAGTACTGATTCCATTATAGAACAGAGGAATGAAACAAATAGAGCTAGAAATAAATAGAATAAAAGTAATATCATATATTTTCTTTCAAATTTACAACATTATGAATTCATTTAGGATGATGTCTTCGTAAAAATACCACCACCGGGTAGCTTACGCCCCCTAAGAACCGTACGTGCCAGTTTCCCGGCATACGGCTCAGGCACTTTTAAGGCTGACCCGGTGAGGGGAAACCCGGCTGTTTGTTTTCGTTCCATGTTTCACAAATGTAGTAATTTGCCTACATTATTCACATAATGTTTATTCTAAGGCGTTCATGAGATCGCTTCGCTTTGTTCCCGAAGCCTTGCGGTTACGGTTTTATCCCGATTGAAAATCGAGAGATAGCGCCGGGCTTCCACAGCCTGTCCCGATTATTTCGGGATTCCACATAAGTGACAAATTGTGTGGGGTTAGGCTCATCCTGTCTGCCGGCTGGGCTACGTCTCCGTAAGAGCTGCGTTAAACGCTCGTAACTTGCCAGCACATCCAACCTTCGAAGGATGCAGGGCGGTTCATTCTCTTTTGCGCCCCTTACTTTCTGACGACAGTTTCGGAATGTTCAAATATTTTAGCCATACCCACTAACCCGTGCCCTTAATCGGTATCGAGACCCCGAAGACCGTCCACCTTGCGGTTTCTTGCCCCGCTATGAGGATGCAAAATCCAAGCGATTGGTACATTTTCCCGGGAGCTTACTCACAGAATATTAATTTTTTAGGTGTTCGTGAACTCCCTTCGGTCGGTACAACCAATAATGGTTCACCCCGTTAAATAGCAAAGCTTTTATTTCACGGGGCAAGCCATACATCAGCTGTCCCGGTAGGGTACTGTTGGGAGAACAACAGGTTTTATCAAAGAACTAATCTCTCAGTAAAACAATCACTTATGCGACCTCGTGTCGCAACAACGGTTTATGGTAGGGTTTCGTGCGGGATTTCGAAGCTGTTTCTTATCATTTTACTACCTGCTTTGTTTACGAGTCACAAACGCTAGAAAACCCCTAAAACCCGCATGAACTCTACCATTTGTTAGCGTTCGTTAATTTTTATATTAAGGTCCATAATTTCTATTTGGGTCAGGATAAATCTCCCCAGTTATCCATCCATCAATATTATCATTCATTTTTCCCCAATCTTCAACGTCTAAAGTATCATATTTCATTGTCAATAAAAGACTATCTCTAAATGTTCTAGAAAAATTCAATCTCGAATTGTGGAAAATCAATTTATATGCTGAATAATCCAATTCTATCTTTTTTAGATAATCAAAATACCTAAGAGTTATCTTTGGATAGGAAAGAGAATCTGAATTAATCAGTTTAATGTCATAATCAAGTAATTGATAAAGAGTAGTATCAAAGGTGGATTCTGTAACCATAGACTTTTTACTATTATAAAAATCATCTATCTGTTGAAAAATCTGCCAAGCTTCCTTTAGATTTTTTTCTATTCTTCGTCTCTGCCAAAATTTGGAATAATAATCCTTTCCATTAGAAATAGTATCGGAAAGCAAAAATCCTTTTACGATGTCGTTTAGTGATTTATTTTCCCATTGTGTATCACAGCACCAATCTGAATTTTTTTTGTTGTATTGTCTAAATGATACAAACTTATCAAGTCCGATTAGTTTAACTGAATTAAAGGCTATTTTCAAGTTAGTAGGATTTCTCAACCAAGAATAATCCTTCTTTCCTATCGAATCAAATGGATATAGTCTAATCCCACCGAATTTTAACTCAAATGGCAAATTATAATAATAATCTTGGTCATTTGTGTGACGGAAAGATTCAAAAAAGCCATAATTGCTTTCTCTAAAATTTCCAATATAGGTTGTCTGTTTAATCGTTTTAATCCCAATACAGGAAATAAATCCGAATAACAAAAATCCAATTATTATATGTAAGTGTCTGTTTTTCATCTTAATGAACGCTAACGGCACTGGCTATGGCAAGTGCGGGATTTTGAAACCGAATTCCTGTCCGCCAGACCGAATGTTGTTTGTTTGCAATATCTTCATTTTAAACAGTCAGCCCGCATTTGCTATAGCTGATATGTGTGCCCTGCATGAGCAGCAGTGCACACCCGTTGTAAGCTCTTGAAAAAATCGAAAAATACAAATTTATTTTCAAGGGCAAGCAACAGGTGTTCATTTTTTTTTCCAGAGAGTGAAAGTCTCTCATGGGCGGGAGTAACGACTCGAACCATTAGTAAGCTGCAAGGTTGCTTGGGGCGACCCAAGGACTGAAGGAAGCAGGACTACAAAGGTTGGTACTGTCGAACAGAAACTGGATATGAGGCTACGAGGCCGGATAAGGTAGCACATCATGCCGACGTCCAAAACCCATAGGTATGCGGATGGCCAAAGTAGTAGATCCAGCAGGGATTGACAGAAGGAAAAAGCTCTTATCCCGACCTTCGGTACGGGACAGGCACGGGGGAGGTCTTGGATTAGGTTTGGTATTCCTATGCACCAAGAATTGAAGCGAAGCGGAAATCGCGAATGCAAAAAATAAATATCTATGAGCAACCAGCAGAGGCCATAGTAGGTGGTATGTAGTATTAACAGCATGGATAGATTGGCAGCTTATAAGCGTATAAGTGGGCGGCTATCCCGACATAAGAGACTATCACTGAAGGGCTGAACGTAGCACCGTTCCAAATAATATTGACTGGAGGTACAAATGTTCGAGTTTGCTAGCCACCAATAGAACG
>JAIOYV010000020.1 GCA_021740905.1 Bacteroidales bacterium | reverse complement strand
CGAAATCACCTGTTGTGCCAATGGTGAAAGTTCCTGATATAGCAGTAGTGATACCTGTTACAATCAGACTATCATTTCCACTGTTGGGGTCGTTGCTGTTGTTTGGCAAGGTAGTCCAAACGGTAAAGTCGTAGGTAGTACCGGCAAGCAGGTTGTAAGTACCAATCACTATATCGGCAGAAGTTCCTACCGGGATTGTTGTGGTATTGCTGAATGGAGTTTGAAGTATTCCATTGACCATCCAGTTCACAACTACCGAGTTCATGTTGACCAGGCCATAATTGCTTACCGTGGCCACGATATCACTTACGCCAGGGCAGTATGCATTTACTCCGGGAAGGGCGGTAATAGCCGCATCGTTGTTGGCCAGGGTAAATTCATCGGCACCTACATCAGGGGTAAGGGGATCACGTGGTTCGCCATCAATATCGGTGGTCACTTCGGGTACTGGTATTGCGCCTCCATCTAAATACAAGGAGTTTGAATGAAGGTTGGTCGTTGAAAAATAGCTGCCATCGGTATTCAATACATCACCAGGGGCTACGTTTTGCCATGCTGCAAGGGTAGGATAATCGGTGGTGAAATAGCAAAGACTCGATCCTGTTGTGTATAGGTTGTTGTTCGAGCTTGTTAAGCCAGCAACAACCGACGAAGTCCCGTAAAGGGCGCGTCCACCTGTCATGTTTACAATGCTATTGTTCATAAAGTTGTACACACCCGATGTGGTCGAACCATAAATGTATGCACCATACGAAGAACTGGTACCTGAATTCAGGAAGATCGAATTATGGTACACATTCATATAATTACTGTAGTATAAATATAATCCATAGCTTGTGCCGGTATTACCATCGGTGTAAACCCAGTTGTTGGAAACTAAGCCAGGAGCTGAAGCTGAAGCATCACAATAATAAATCCGCAATCCATAAGAAGTAGATCCGGCATCATCAAAAATTCTATTGTTGGTTACAACGATGGGGCCATCGCAATAAGCTACATAAAATGGATAATTGGTAGTATTACCACTTGGGTTCTGATAGACATAATTACCACTTACCGTATTGGCCAACTGATAATAATTGTAGAAACCATAGTAATAATACATTTCGATTGTATTATTCAGGAATTGGTTTCCTTCTTCTAAATTAGAAGAACTACCATACCAGTAAAGGCCATAATATCCACCCGTGCAACTATTATTGCTGATAATATTAAACTCATCATTCGAATCGGTATAGCTATAAATAGGAGTCGCGGTGGAACTGGTGGTAACAACACTTTCAATGATGTTTCCATTTACCACATTATAGTTCGATGTATTTTGGAAAACTACTACCCGGCCATAATTGTTGGTGGTAGTCGATTTGATGGTGATATTCTGAACGATATTATAATCGGCACCATTGAAAGCCCATACATAGTTATCACCAGTTCCGGTAGCACCATATTGAATGGTTACATCGGTATTGCTTCCTGTTGATGATTGCCAGGTAATCGTATTCACAGCACTCACCCCTGTTATTTCAATCAGGCTTACTTGCTCGTTGTATATCCCCGGAAGGATATTGAACACAACCGGCCCGCACACGCCATAAATCTGTATGAATTGCTGTGCAGCACCAATGCTGGTAAAATCGCCCGTGGCACCAATGGTGTAGGTCCCGACAGCAGCTGTCTGGACACCCAGGTTCGCAGCTCCGTCGTTAATAGGGTTCGGGTCGGCAATACCGTTAGGCATCGAGGTCGAACCCACTAAATCGTATACAATTCCTGCAAGGAAAGTGTAAGCTCCCATGTTCACATTTATTGAACCTCCTACAGGGATGGTGTCGGTTACCATAACAGTAGGTTGGGTCACACCATTCACGCTCCAGTCAACTGCGATTTGGGTAATTTCGGTCAAACCAAAGTTGCTGATGGTAGTAAATATGTCGGCTGTTCCTGGGCAAATTACCCCAAGGCCTACAAATGCAGACATACCGGCATCAACCGTAAACAATGCAAATTCGTCGGCGCCAATCGATGGGTGCAACAGGTCGCGGGTTTCGCCATCAATATCAACAAGCACCGATGCCAAAGGCTTGCCGGCAGTCATTAAAAAGGGTGAATAGCAATGAAGGTTGGTTGGGCTGGCATAAACCGGGTTCACCAATTTCGAATGAGGTTCGATCAGCTGTAGGTCGGCAAGGTTGGAAACGTTCCAAACACCAAACTGGACCGAAACAGCACCAGTCGAATAGTAATTGTTATAATCGTGATAAACGATCTGTCCGGGGCTCATGGCATCGTCGGGGCAGTAGAATGCCCTTCCGCCCGCATTGTTTGCAAAGCTGTTGTTGGTAAGGCGGATATTGCCAAAACCACCGGCAGCGGGCATGTTCACATAAGCACCTATCGTATTTGAACCTCCATAAATATTTACTGAGTTGTTGTACACATTTGTGTTGCTCACACTTGAAAGGACAATACCGTAGTTGTCGCCATTGCCCCCCGATACAGACACAAAGTTGTTGGCTATCAGGTTGGGGTTGCTCGATACCGCAGGAACGGTAATGTAACGAATCCCCTGAGCCACTGCATTGGCATTGATATTAATGGTGTTGCCAATAAGTTTCTGACCTTCGTTGCAATTGGTTATTTCCACTGCATAGAGGGGGTTTGCCGTTGATTGTCCGTGGTGGATATAGTTATTCTTAATAACAAGGTTTTTATTCCAGGTTGCAAATATCCCATGCGCAAAGAATCCTTCAATTATATTGTTTTCGATGAGCACATCTACATGATTATTGGTCGTGGAACCAAAATAATAGATGGCATTTTTAGAATGTAGGATTTTGTTGTTTTTAATGGTCACATAAGAAGAAGGTCCGTTTCCTCCATCCTCTGCCACAATACAGGCAGAAGTACCATCTGCAGTTAAGATTGGGCCTTGTATTATATTATTTAGAATGTTGACATGCGAACTCCCATACAACCTAAATACCTGCCCGTTGTTTCCAGTTGAAGTAGACTTGATGGTAATATTTTTGACAGTGACATAATCGCAATGATCCAGAATAAAGATCATAATATCAGTACCTGTGTTTGTTTCCCATTCCAAAGAAACCGAAGTACTGTCGCCGGTTTGCGAAGTAAAGGTAATGGTATTTGTAGCGTTAACCCCTGCAATGGTTGGAATAGTTACCTGCTCGGTGTAAGTTCCCGGAGCTATCTCGAAAACGACAGGGCCGCAAACACCAAAATTAACAAGAGCAGTTACTGCATCGTTGAAGGAAACATAATCGGGGGTTGCGCCACCAATGATGTAGGTTCCGAACAGCGAAGCCTGTACACCTGGCAAAAACAGAGTGTCGTTGATGGTATTTCCGTCGGGTTGGCCATTCGGGTTGCTTGTCCATACTTTGAAATCGTACAAGGTGCCAGGTGCAAAGTTAAGCGAACCCAATAACATGGTGTCGTTGCCATATGATGCAAGCGATCCCGAATAACTAACCGGAGTTTGTGCCACTCCATTGATCTTCCAATGGATGGTTGCGGAAGTAAGGTTGAGCATCCCAAAGTTGGTTATGGTAGCAAATACATCCTGAACACCTGGGCAGTTGGCTGTAATTCCGGGCATGGCGGTGATGCCTGCATCATTATTGGCCGGTGTAAATTCATCGGCTCCAATGTCAGGTGTAGTGGCATTTCTTAGTTGTCCATCAATATCGGTAATCACATCAGCCATGGCAAGACCGGCACCATTTAAAGCAATCATAGTGGTGTGCAGGTTTGTGTTTGATAGGAACATCGGGTCAACCGAAATGGAATGGGAATCGAAACCTGTGGTAGAAGCCATAGCAGCCACCCAGGCAGCAAGGCTTGTGAAATTGGCATAGCTACCCGGATAATACCCGTAAAGGTTGGTTGTTGAATAATAGTTGTTATAATCAGCAGCAACCACAACACTTCCTTCATAGAAACTCGGGTACTTGTTGGAAACCACGTTGTTGTTGTAAACTTCAATAAAAGAACTTGTACCGGCAGGATTAATACCCCTGGTGTCGGTGTTGCTGTTCCCTACAATATAGATGGAATTATGAACGATCCTTTGATACGATGTGGCTGGGTAAAGCCTCATACCATAAGTCAGGTTAGTCCCATTGAGTATGCTGATAAAGTTGTTGGCTGTTAATCCTTTTGTACTTGCAGAGGAGGAACAGTTTTCATAAAGCAAACC
Source organism: Bacteroidales bacterium (assembly GCA_021740905.1). Lineage (GTDB taxonomy): Bacteria > Bacteroidota > Bacteroidia > Bacteroidales > M50B96 > JAIOYV01. The sequence continues at coordinate 75,095 of JAIOYV010000020.1, read as the reverse complement.
ATTTGTATTATACGAATCCGAAAGCACTATTTTGTTCCCTTTTACCTGTATGGCATTGGTCGCATAGCTTAGCGAAATACCCGACTTGGTAGGAGTACCTGTAGTGGTTGATGTTGATGTAATCTCGTTATTTGCAACAATAGGGGAGTTGGCATATTCCAGCCTTATTCCGTCTACCGCATTTATTCCTGTTACTTCTATGATGTTTCCCGACACCAAAGGTGCAGTGTGCCACCTGGTCCAAATTCCCCGTCTTTCGGCTCCAACAATTGTGTTATTGGTAATAGCAATCCCACTCTCCTGATTTGAGGGGTCAATCCCCTTACAATAGATGCCTGTTCTACAACCCGATATTAGGTTGTTGTTGAAAGTATTGTTATGATCATTCACAGTACCGCTATAGTTGTAAATACCGACAAAGTTCTCATCGTCGGTACCTGTTTGCCCAGATATAATGTTGTTTTCGAAAACATTATACTGTGATCCTCCACCTATCATAATAATCCTGTTCATGGTGGTGCCCGTGGATTTAAAGGTGAGGTTTCTGAAACGATAATATGATCCTCCCATTACGTGCAATACAGCCAGGTTATCGCTACTGTTTGTAGTGTACTCGATAATTACGGATGTGCTGTCGCCGGTGGCTGATTGAAAAGTTATGGTATTAGTGGCTGAGGCACCTACAATTGGGCCTACAATAATACTATCGGTATAAGTGCCTGCCTGTACATTGAATACAACCGGGCCGCAAATGCCTGTCGAATCAATGTGGTGGATAGCCTCAGCAAATGTCGTAAAGTCGCCGCTTGCACCGATGGTGAAAGTACCGAAAATGGAAGTAACTACCCCATTGGCAGTAAAGGTATCATTGGCTGGGTTCAGGTCTATCACACCATTTGGCATCGAGGACCAAACTGTGAAATTGTAGGTAGTTCCCGGAACGAAAGTGACAATACCCAGGGTAACATCAGCAGTTCCACCAACAGGAATAGTTGTTGTATAAGTAACTGGCGTTTGCGCCACACTGTTCAATTCCCAGTTAATGATTACTGAAGTAAGAGGCACCAAACCAGTATTGCTTACAGTGGCCACAATACTATTAGCCCCAGGGCACTGGCCATAAATTCCGGGTAAGTTGGCAATGGCAGCATCGTTAGTAGCAACTGCAAATTCATCGGCGCCAATGTCTGGTGTGGTGATACTTCTTGGGTCACCGTCGATATCCGTGGTAACGGTGGCCAAAGGTGTGCCCAATCCATCAAAAGCTGTGTTTGTCGGGCTGATGTGCAAATCGGTATTGCTAACAAACATCGGGTTCAGTGAAACAGAACCTACATCGCCTGAAGCGGTTTGAAAGGATGAGAGAGAAGAATAACTTGCATTCCAGTAAACATTGAATCCATTGGGATTATAAAAATTATTATTCGATGAAACGGCGCTAACAGTGGAATATTTGCGAAGCAATTCCCCGCCGCTCACAAGCGAAATAATATTATTGTTCTTCAATTCCACATTCGAGTCAGGTCCCAACGCATCAAGCCAGATACTTTTTGATCCTGCCCCGGAAGCAATTTTAGTAGTGTTGTTATAAATATAAAGATAGCTTGTGTTTTTGGTATAAATGCAGGTAGCGTTCGATGTATAAGTCCCTGCATACTGGACCATATTGTTGGCAATCACAATATCGCCACCCGCAGCACCACCACCAAGATCGTTGGCCACCTGGATGAGGCGTGTATTTGCCACATAGCTGTTTACATAAATGTTGTTTCCGATTACATTTACCAATATTCCTGTAGGCCACATGGTAATTCCATTTCTTGCTCCGGCAACACTGGAAGTAAGTGTATTTGACATAACATCCATCATGGTGTTGGAGGATAAGTTCATCCCAATAAATCCAAACTCAAGTAATGTATTCCCTATAATCTTATTACCCGTGAGAAATGGTGTGGTACCCTGCACATGGATGCTTTGATTTCCACTTTCGATAAGATTGTTTTCGATAAGCAGGTAATTTGCATTTTGACCCACTATTACCGATCCATCTAACGAATTTATTGCACAAATCCCTTTGTGCTCGGTTGCAATGCCAGGTAAGGTAATATGACAGTTCCGAACGATATTGCTATCCGACTGGTTTCTGAAATTAAAGGCCCAGCCCTGGGCGCCCAGCACTTGTACATATAGACTATCGAACACAAAATGTTTTGCAGCGTTCAACCCTACAACAGGAAGGTTCGATGCAGACGGGGAATAACTGATCTTTGTTAGATCGCCCAGACCTTTGAAAGTAATTGTGTTTAAAGCCGAGGCACCTGCGATGGCCGTAATGGCCAATTGTTCGTTGTAGGTGCCGGCGAGCAAGTTGAATGTTACCGGCCCTGTAACTCCATTCGCATTAAGGGAGTCGATAGCGGCAGTTAGGGTGCTGAAGCCGGGCGCAGAACCAATGGTATAGGTTCCCGACAAAGGCCCCTGGGCAAAGGTGATTTCGCAAAAAATGGAAATCAGCGAAAGCAGAAAGAGCTTTCTAAATCTAAGGGTAGAGATTCGTTTCATCATTTCAACATTTAGTTTTAATAATTTAGTTTAGTAATAAATTCTTTACTTTTTCTACACTACATATTCAAAAGCAAAAAACCCTCAAGCGCAAGAATAATGGCTGTAAAGGTGCAGCGACTAATGGATTAATGATTCCCGGAACTATCGTACTTGATTCGTACAAAGAGAAGCAAATGAAATTTCCATATCTACAAAATGTCTACAAGCAGATTCAAGGCATAGGCATCCAGGAAGATAGACAACGTTAGATTTAATGATTACGGGAATAGAAACAGAAATTCAAAATAATTTCAGATACTGAATAAACCTTTCTATTTTTAACACGTCTTAAAAAAAAATAAAGCGTACACCAGTGAAGATAATGAATTTAATGTACTAGTTTAATGATGTTTGAATAGTATTTGTAAGTAAACATGTTTAATAATGAAAAATTACCTATGAAAACCTTCCCAATTCCCTGTAAGGCTAATCAATGGCCTTACATCATTTCAACGATCCAAAGTTGTATGTTTGTTTGCCTGGTCCCCTTTTTTTTTCAATTTGCCCCTATGTCAGGAAATGCAAACTCCATTCTCTATTTACCAGAAATTTCCTCAGAATTATCAATGCAAGTTCAAGAGTCACAAGTTAATCCAGGAGGGCAAAATAAGAACAGGACTGATTCTATCCAACTAAAAGTTCAAGCTACGGGAACTGGGCAAGAAGAAGGTGATCTGTACTTGTATCTATTCTCGTTTAGCGTTCTTGTTATCATTGGATTGGCCTGGTTGTCCTATTCTTTCCACACAAAAATAAAAGCAGAGCAAACCAAGTATGGAGAATTAAAGGGACAATTCGATATCCTTTTAGGTGAAAAGGAAACAAATTATAAGGAATTGGCTGCCAGTAGTATGAACATACTGAAATCAACCAGCCTGTTAGCCAGTGTAAAAAAACGATTATTAGATGCAAACCTGGGCCTAAGCAAGCAGGATGAGATAAAATTCAAAGAGATAATTTCCGATTTAAAAGAGAATGTAAATTCAGGAAAATCCTGGTTGGAGTTTGACATTAGATTTCAAAAAGTACATCAGGCATTTTATACCGATCTGTTAAAAATTTGCCCCTCATTGTCGCCAAACGATTTGAAGCTCTGTGCTTTTTTAAAGTTAAACATGTCGACAAAAGAGATATCTGCCATCACCTTTCAATCGGTTAAAACATTGACAATTGCCCGCTACCGGCTCCGCAAAAAACTGGCTCTGAAACAAGATACCAACCTGATAAGCTACCTGTCGAAAATTTAAAAAAAGAAAGGTCGCCCTGTAGATGGGCGGCCTCGCTCAATGTATACTAAACTAACCCAAAATATAATTAGGAATAATGCCTTTACTTTCATAAGCCCAAGAATAATTATAAACTTCAAATAGCATTTCAGATTAAATGATGACAAAAGAATAAAGTTATAAAGTGCTTGATTCAGAAACAATGCAAAGTCAAGGTTCAGGTCGGAGTAGATGAATAACTCGTCGTAAAATCTAAAACGAAAAACGTACGAGTTATTATGAATAGATTCATTGGGTCATTTCTCTTTATTTACAAAATGTTAAAATATTACTAAAATATATTAAACAAAAACAAATCTTTAGGATTGTTATTGTGTTGCAAAAAATCTATAAATCAATATAATAAGTTTTACGAATCTATTTTATTTGCTGATTTCAAATCAGTACATTGTTTCAAATAATAAGACAAATAATAAACAAAAAATGTTTAGCGATGTTGTATGATCATTAAACAATTAAAATTTATAGTTATGAAAAATGTAATTTTATCTTACGCCTTGATTTTTGTAGTTGGAATAGTTTCAACCCTTCAGGCACAAAACGCACGCTTACAAGTATTACACAACTCGGCAGCTCAAGCGGCGGCTACAGTTGATGTTTGGTTGACCACCCCGGCAGGATCGACTAAATTGCTACCTGATTTTCAGTATAAGCAAGCCACCCCTTATATAGATGCCCCTGCAGGAATTCCATTTGTTGTTTCAATTACGGCACCAGGTAGTATGGACACAACCAATGCCGTGTTTCACAAATCGTTTACCTTAATGGCCAACGAAACTTATTCTGTTGTAGCCGCTGGCGATCCTGGAAACAACTTCGACTTGTTTGCCACTACAGGAATGGAGATGGCCACCACTCTGGGTAATACAAGCGTGAAAGTATTTCATGGTTCGGTAGGAGCTCCGTCAGTAAATATTGCTGAAGTATCCATCCCTGCGGGTATTTTAGTAAACGGACTTGCTTTTGGTGATGCTCAGGGTTATCTCGATTTAGGATCTATTGATTATACCCTTCAGATACAAACTGAGAGCGGAATAGGAGTGGTCGAATTTGATGTTCCTCTTAGCTTGTTCCCCGATTCAGCTTTATTTGTTGCTGCCACAGGATACCTCGACACAATGGGAATGACCCCTAACAACCCATTCAAATTATTAGCTGTTACAGCCAGTGGTGCTGTTGTTGAGTTGGAACCCAATGCAGGCTTAACTGCAGCTCGTTTGCAGGTTATCCACAATTCAGCTGCTTCGGCTGCCGCTTCGGTCGATGTTTGGTTAACCGATGCCAATGGTTCAGTGAAACTCTTGCCAAATTTCATGTACAAAGATGCAGCTGGTTATATCGATGCACCGGGTGCCACAGAGTTTGTTGTGTCGATTACAGCCGCCGGTAGTATGGACACCACGAATGCAGTCCTTCATAAATCCTTCTTGCTGAATTCAAAAGAATCGTATGTGGCAGTAGCAGCTGGCGATCCCGGTACTAACTTCGATTTATTCGCAATGATGGGAATGGAAGAAGCCATGACAGCCGGCAATACCTCCATTCAAGTATTTCATGGTTCGGTAGGAGCTCCAATGGTCGACATTGACGAAGTTAGCATTCCTGCCGGAAACCTGGTAAACGACCTTTCTTTTGGTGAGGCCCAGGGTTACCTCGATTTAAGTGCGATGGATTATGACATTCAAGTGTTAACTCAGACTGGTATTGCCGCCGCAGAATTTCAAGTGCCACTAAGTTTATTTCCCGACGAGGCCCTTATGGTAGTTGCAACCGGATATCTCGATACCATGGGAATGACCCCAAATCATCCTTTCAAATTGTTGGCAGTGACTTCAACAGGGAACGTTGTTGAGCTTAACCCAAAAGCTTCGGTAACACCTGCACGCATTCAGATCATCCACAACTGCGCCATCTCCGCCGCCGATAGTGTCGATATATACCTCGATGACATGAAGATTGCCGACAATTTTGCTTTCAGAAATGCAAGTGCCTTTTTGGAAGTTCCAGGTGCAACCGAGTTCACCGTTGATGTGGATGTGAAGTCCAGCATGGATAATTCGAATCCACTTTATTCAGAAAACTTTGTGTTGAAGAGTAACCGTTCTTACATTGTAGTTGCTTCGGGTGTTATTGTGTTAGGCAATGAAACTTATACGCCGATGCAGGATTTCGATCTGATCCCCATTATGGATGCCCGAGAAGCTTCGATGGACATGGGAAAAGTGGACGTCTTGGTTTTCCACGGAGCAACAGATGCCCCAATGGTTGATGTAAATGAAACTACTGTTCCTGTTATTGAATTGGTGAACGATCTATCGTATGGTGAATCGCAAGGATATTTAGAACTCAACCCGGGTGCTTACGAACTTGAGATAGCTGTTGCTTCGAATGGCAATGCGGTTAAAAAATACGATGCCAACATTAGTGGCTTGCAAGGAAATGCAATAACCATTGTAGCATCCGGATTCCTCGATCCCGCCATGAACAACAACGGTGCTGATTTCGGGTTGTGGGTTGCCACTGCCGCCGGGGGTGAAATGCTTCAGCTTCCCGAGGTTACTTTAAGTTCGCCTGAAATTTCAGAAACATCAGCTGAGTCTTTTAGTATTTATCCTAACCCAAGTACTGATTTAATTCAGGTGGAAGGATATATTGGAGAAGTGCAAGTAAAAGTATATTCTGTTTCGGGTAAGTTGATGTTCGAAAAGCTTCTAACTGTAAACAATCATATAGATGTTTCGAGCCTTTCTGTGGGTTCATACATCCTCCAAATTATCTCAGACAAAACGAGCGATGCCGTTTTGATCAATAAGATATAAGTTCTTCGTAACAGGTTTTGATTTAATGGCCTCTCTGGATTTTTCGGAGGGGCTTTTTGGTTTACATGTCCTTGATGACTATATTCTACCATATTGTTTCAAGTTCTGAACGATCTTTTGCTAAAGTCATAATTTAACACTAAATTGGAGTTATTACGATGACTATACTTCAAACATACCTGATTACGCCGATGCAATGCTATTTGATAGTCAGGGAAAAACATGGGCTCTTAGTCAAAGAGGGCTTTACCGATATCAGGATACATTATGGCATAAATTCTCCAACAGTTCAATATTTGGCATTACACCTCATGATTTTAAATTCATAAAAGAGGGTGCAAATAATGATAAATGGTTAGTGCCCGGAACAAATCAAATAATAAAATTTAATGGGTCATCATTCTCTCAGCCTACATTTCCTATAAGTGGTTGGATGAGCAATTTTGCGTATGTAAATGGCACCTACTGGTTTGGAAATAATTTTCGCATCTTCAAACAAGAAGGGTCTGACTTAATTGAATATAATTACACAAATTCAGGCTTGCCGATTGGTGATTTTGTCAAAGATATTGAATCGGATGCAAATGGCAACTTATGGGTAGCAACAAGTTTTGGTCTTACTAAAATGATGGATGACACAATCTGGACAACCTATCATTTTAGTTTTCCTACTGTCACAATATTTCATCAAATAATTTATGACCAAAACAATATAATGTGGATAAAAGCTGGTAGTGGAATAATAAAATATGATGGTAATGATTGGTTGTACTACAACAAAGAAAACTCAAATATTATGGGCGGTGTCACAGCCATGATGTTTTCCCCTCAAAACGAGCTTTGGGTTGGCACAGCTACCGGCCTTTCAAAATTCGAGGCCTATTCGCACGACACTTTAACTGTTACCCAAACAATTGGAGTTTATAATTCTGTTGATAAAATTAAAGGCTTTAACTATGCGGTGTATCCTAATCCATTTCAGGACGAGTTTATTATTGATGGAGCAAATATTCAAGATAATATAGTTGTGTACGATATACTTGGAAAAAAACAGGGCTTTGAAATTGTCTCCAATCACCCATTTACTGTAAGATTGAACGATAATAAAAAAGGGATATTTCTTGTAAAGATTGAAAGTAATAGTCAGGTTTGTACTTTCAAGATTTTGAAAGAATAGTGATCATTCTATTTTGATCTAAGTCTATGGGTTTTTCAGAAGAATATACCCATTCAATGAAGTTGCAATCAACAACCAAATAAAATAGGGTAGGATAAAAAACGACCAAGCCTTAAATTGTTTGGCATACTCAAAAAGAAACCAGGCCACTAAAATGGTCAATAAGCTGATGACAATAAGGCCAAACAACACGGCATGAAACTTAAAGAAAATCGGGTTCCAGGCCACATTCAAAATCCATTGAATAACAAATAGGCTGATAAACAAGGACCGGTTGCTTGTCTTATCCCAGCCCTGCGCCATGTAAAAGGAAAAACAAATCATGATCAATGTCCAGGCGGCACCAAACACCCAACCGGGTGGAGTCCAGGGTGCTTTGTTGAGGGTTTGATACCATTCGGATGGAACGCCAGCTCCGGTGAAAAGGCCACCTATTCCAAGGGCAGCAAAATTAATGACCAAAAATATAATTGTTCGTAAAAGCATGTCGAAAGGTATTAATCAATAATCATTAATCAATAATCATTTTTTTAGCTCTTTTTCAATGGCTGAAATAATTTTTTTGCTTTCAGGCTTTGTGATACTTCTGAATCGCTCCACCACATTGCCTTCTTTGTCGATAATAAATTTTTCGAAGTTCCATTTAATCGACGATTTTCCGGTTAATCGGTTGTTGGTGAGCACATCAAATAGAGGAGACTGATCGTCCCCTTTCACATGAACCTTATCGAACATAGGGAATTTAACTGCAAATTTCAACGAGCAAAACGACTTGATCTCCTCGTTGGTGCCAGGTTCCTGCTTTCCAAAATCGTTGCAGGGAAATCCCAATACTTCAAAGCCCTGATCTTTATACGTTTCATAAACTTTCTGCAAGCCGGTATATTGGGGTGTAAAGCCACATTTGCTGGCTACATTTACAATCAGCAAAACCTTTCCTTTGTAATCTGAAAGCCTTACCTCGTTACCGTTTATATCTTTTACTGTGATGTCACTTATATTTGCCGATCTGTCGGCTGTCTTTAATTTTATCATTTCATTGTTTTTTTAGATGTTGATTTTATTCCAATCCGCAACACAAGATATCCCAATATTCCTGAGACAACTGATCCGATAATGATCCCTGTTTTTGCTGAATTCAAATAGACACTGCTGTCGATAAAGGCAAGGTTGGCAATGAACAGAGACATGGTAAAACCCAGCCCCGATAATATGGCCACACCAATAATCTGGGTGAAGTTTACTTTTTCGGGAAGGCTGGCTAATTTAAGTTTTACACTCAAAAATGAAAATATGGTTACCCCGATCATCTTACCCAAAAATAAGGAAAGTGCAATGTTTATAGCCAAATTATAATCGATTCCCATTTGCTGATTGAAACTAACTCCCGCATTTGAAAAGGCAAAAACCGGAATGATGAAATAGGCCACCCAGTAATGCAATCGGTGCTCAAGTTGTTGCAAGGGCGATTGTACTTTATTGGTCCAGTCCTCAAGGTTGTCAATTTCCTCTATTTGGTTCTTCGAGAGTATGGGGAGCTTGTTCGTGTTGATGGATGCGGTGATCCGTGTTACGATATCCTGCAGTTTTTCGGAATATGTAAATTCATTGATCCGCTGGTGGATGGGTACGGCAAATGCCAGCATTATCCCAGCTATTGTTGGATGTATTCCCGCCTTCAAAAAGAGAAGCCAGACAACAAACCCAAAAATCAACAATATAAATTTTAGATGAATTTTAAAATAGGACAGGCCGTACAGGATCGCTAATAATATGCCTGCATAGAGCAATAAATTCCATTCGATATTGCCGGTATAAAAAAGTGCGATTACTAACACGGCACCAATGTCGTCGATAATGGCAAAGGCTGTAAGGAAAATTTTTAAGCCAAGCGGAACACGTTTGCCAAGTACTTGCAGTATGGCCAAGGTAAAGGCAATGTCGGTGGCCATAGAAATACCCCAGGCTTTGGTTGTATCCGGGTTGCTGTTTAGCATTAAGAACATCAGCAAGGGAAGGACCATTCCTCCAATGGCAGCAAAAATAGGGAGACTTGCTTTTTTCATAGTGTTGAGTTCTCCTATCAAAACCTCCCGTTTTATTTCTAGTCCGATGAGGAAAAAGAAGATAGCCATCAGACCATCGTTAATCCACAAGATTATTGGTTTTACAAGGCTGAAATTTTCTGAGCTGATGCCAATTCTATATTGCCATATCGACTCGTAAAAGCTACCTGCCGATGAATTTGCCAGGATGAGTGCAAGCACTGTGGCCAAAAACAAGAGTAATCCACTTAAACTTTCTGTCTTAATAAATTTCTGAACCGGGCTTAATATTGTATTTTGTGTCATATTTTATACATTTCAATAAACAATATTTTAACAACAAGCTTAAGTGCCATACTGTTTAAGAATAGAGATTTTTAGTTTCGAATTTACCTGTCTGCCATAAGCTGATTTGACTTTTGGCATTTTTATAAAGATATTAATTAGAATTGTATTTTCCATATTTGGTTTCAATGGCTATTGTCCGGTACTCAAATATTTCTGTTAGCTTCTTTTTTATCATCAAACTATTGGCAATGTAACCTAAAAATCCGTAAGGCGGTTTGTAACTCACAATGTCTTTCATTAAAACGCCCCCTTCAATGGCCTCGATAAAATGCTGGTGGTGCCAGATGTTGTATGGGCCCACGCGCTGTTCATCGACAAAATATGCTTTGTCCTTCACTTGTGTTATTTCGGTTACCCACGTGGTTTTTATTCCCAGCAAGGGCTTCACAATATAGCTAATAATCATTCCCGGATACATTTTCTCGGGCAAATCTTTCGATGTAATGTCAAAGCCCATATATTCAGGAGTAATCTCCTTCAAATTTTTGGGCGACGAAATAAAATCCCAGACTTCATCCACGGAAGCATTGATTTTCATTTCTTGTTTGAACTGATAGAATCCCATTTTATGCGCTCTCCAATTTTTCCATTTGCTTGACAATCAAATCCGCTTCGGCCAGTTTTTCATCGCTTGCCCTGCGGTTTATTTTCGATAGATTGTGTGCTTCCTTGAGTAATTTTCGGTATTGTTTATCTAATATTTCAAAGTCCGATTTTTTTCTAAATAACTTAAACATAGCTTCAATTTTAAAATTTACTTCTTAGTGACTTCCATTGTATACGTAACCTTGTAGTTCTCTGATTTTTAAAGGATCCTGAAATTTGCCACCATAATATGTAGTTACAGTACTTGACGAATTATCTTCAACGCCACGCGATGAAACACAAAGATGCTTGGCATCAATAATAACTGCAACATCTTTGGTCTCGAGTACCTCCATCAATTCGTTTGCAATTTGATTGGTCAATCGCTCCTGCACCTGAGGTCGTTTGCTGTAATACTGAACAATCCGATTTAACTTGGATAAGCCAATGACTTTGCCGGACGAAATATAGGCCACATGGGCAACTCCCATAATGGGCAAGAAGTGGTGTTCGCAATTCGAATACAGCGAAATGTTCTTTTCAACCAACATTTGGTTGTACTGGTATTTGTTATCGAATAGGGCTATTTTGGGTTTGTTTTCGGGATTGAGCCCTGAGAAAATTTCTTCCACATACATTTTTGCAACCCTGTCGGGGGTTCCTCTTAGGGAATCATCCGTCAGGTCTAAGCCCAAAATATCCATGATTTCGGTAAAGTGCTCTGCAATCCTAAATTTCTTTTCTTCATCCGACATTTCGAAAGCATCTGCCTTCATCGGAGTATCCAGATTGGCAAACAAATGATTGTCGCCTATTTCGTCATGTGTATATCCGTTCAATCCATTGCCATTTTTAGGCGGGGTATTCAACATAGTTTCTTGGAGTTTCATATAATTTTATTTTTAATTCATTTTTCGTGTCAATATTCTTTCTAAGTAGATTGTAAATTACAATCGCAATATTTTCAGCCGTGGGGTTTAGGTTTTTGAACTCCTCTACATCCAGGTTTAAGTTTTTATGGTCGAAGCGTTCAATGATTTCCTTATTGATAATATCGGATAATTCTTTTGTGTCCATTACAAAACCTGTTTGAGGATCGACAAAACCTGTCAATTTTACTTCCAACTCATAATTGTGCCCATGGAAATTGGCATTGTTGCATTTTCCAAAAACCGCCCGGTTCTTTTTCTCATCCCAGTCTGGAACATTCAGTTGGTGGGCTGCATTAAAGTGCTCCAACCGAAAAATTGATGTTTTATATTTAGTGTCTTTCATTTTGTTTATATTTCAATTGCATATTCTAAACAAACACGGATTCAAAAAGTTTATTCTATTCTAAAATTTGTTTCATTTTGCTAGCACTTATCATTAACAATATTTGCAAAAAAGCATAATATTGCTGATTATGTCTGTGAACAATTTGATTGACGCCATTACTTTTTCAGTGCTATATGTGAACATAAATATATTTCATGCGTTTTCTGGTTGTTCAAAATAAATAAAAATAGATTAGACATGAGTCAGTATCAAATAAGGGACATTGAGCATTTATCTGGAATTAAAGCACACACCATTCGGATTTGGGAAAAACGATATAGTATTATTGAACCCAAAAGAACCACAACCAATCGTCGCTATTACGATGACAGCGATCTGAAGCGGATCTTGAATATCTCCATATTAAATAGAAGCGGGTACAAAATTTCGAAAATCGCTAGGCTAACCAACGCTAGGCTGAATGATGAGATATTACGGCTCACCAACGAATCGCAGGATCTGGAGAGTCAAATTGGAAATTTAATCCGGGCCATGATTGATTTTGATCAATTCCTGTTCGAAAAGATATTTGCCAAATCAGTTATGAACAGGGGATTCCAGGAAACCCTCTTAAAATTAATTTATCCCTTTTTCAAACGCACTGGCATTCTGTGGCTCACCGAGAATATCGATCCGGCCCACGAGCATTTTATTTCCAATATAGTTCGGCAAAAAATAATTGCTGCAATCGATGGCTTACCCGATTATCGCAATGGAAATGCAGAAAACTTCCTCTTATTCCTTCCCGAAAGCCAATGGCACGAGCTAGGCCTTCTAATGTGCAATTATCTTATCCGAAAAAATGGTCATCACTCAATTTATCTGGGAAGCTCCTTGCCCATTGCAAGTGTAATGAAGCTTGAAAAAATAGTTTCGTTTAGCACCCTAGTAACAACCACAAGTTTTGGGAAATCGAACCAGGAGCTCGAAGAAGAAATTAGACGACTTGCATCCATTTTCAATGACAAAACAATATTTGTTGGTGGGCTGCACGAAGAGTTTTGTTTGAGTGTTGTTCCCGAAAATATTCACATTATAGATAAACTCGAAGAATTTAATCGCTACTTGGTGCAGGAAAACAACTAATTCCAAACATGATGTATTCGTGATGTATCAAATATGAGATGGGAAGTAAGAATGTGAAGGTTTAAATAAGTTTCGGTTCATACAAAACCAATATCTTTGCAATCGATTTAGTCCTAATTAAATTTCTTATGAAGAATACCTTACATTTTTATATTTTACTTCTGGCAGCAACCCTTTGCGGTGCAAATACATCCATAGCACAAACTTCAATAATTTACGATGATTTCGAAGGGAATGGAACCATTACAACCTGGTTTGGCGATGATTGTGGAATAAATACAAATCTTTCCAATCCAGTTCAGCAAGGAAATAATACTTCAGCAACCGTATTGGAATATCATGATATAGGCGGACAGTATGCCAATGTACGATTTGATGTGAGTAGTAATCTTGACTTATCTTCTCATTACACCTTTTCCTTAAAAGTTTTTATACCAGCGAGTGGATTAACAGGAAGTCAGCCTAATCAGGTTTCCTTAAAACTACAGGATGGAACCATAGGAGCTCCCTGGTCTACACAAAGTGAAATTATCAAAGCTCTTTCATTGGACCAATGGCAGACCATTACATTTGATTTTTTAAACGATACCTATATTAATTTAGATGGTGCTTCACCTCCCCCAACTCAACGGACAGATTTCAACAGAGTTGTCATCCAGTTGAATGGCGAAGACAACAACGACCATGTTCTGGCCTATATCGACGATGTTGATTACGATGGGACCGTTCCTTCCGATCCGGTTTTTGACAATTTGGTTTGGTCCGATGAGTTTGATGTAGATGGAGCTATAAACTCCACTAATTGGTTTCATCAAACCCAGCTGCCCAATGGAGGGAGTTGGTATAATGGAGAAATACAACATTATACCGATCGGCTGGATAATTCTTATGTTGAGAACGGTATTCTAAAGATTGTTGCGAAAAAAGAAACATATACCGATCAAGGACAAACCAAGCAATACACTTCGGCCAGATTAAATTCGAAATTTGCGTTTCAATACGGGAAAGTAGAGTTTCGGGCCAAACTGCCTACAGGGGTTGGCACCTGGCCTGCCTTATGGACACTGGGTAAAAATGTGAATGAAAATGGGGGATACTGGGATAATGAAGGATTTGGAACAGCTTCGTGGCCCGCATGTGGCGAAATTGATATAATGGAACACTGGGGTACGAATCAGAATTATGTTCAAAGTGCAACACACACACCATCGAGCTATGGTGGGACTGTAAATTTAGGGGGTCAAATGATAGCAACTGCATCCACCGATTTTCATGTCTACACCTTGGAATGGTCGGCAGAAAAATTGGTGTTCAGTGTTGACAACATGGTGCACTATACCTACAATCCTCCCATTAAAGATGCCAACACCTGGCCTTTTGATGCCGAGCAATATATTTTGCTCAATGTCGCGATCCTTCCCGGTATTGATCCCAATTTCTCCGCTAGCAATATGGAAATAGATTATGTACGGGTTTATCAAAGTTTTCCGGTGTCAGTAGCGCATGCTGATGAAAACCCGAAGCCGTCTTATTGTCCCAACCCTGTGGACAATGAATTAAATATCATCCTTGGTAAAGTAGCTGATCAAGATGTTATTGTAAGAGTTTATAATGTTGATGGAATACTCGTCAGAACCCACTATAGCTACGTACAGAATAACATAATCTCGTTGGATGACCTTGGCTTTTTATCACAAGGAATGTACTTTATTTCTTATGAGGTTGATGAAAGAGCTTATGTGCATAAAGTCATGAAGAACTAGGATTTAGGTTCGTTTTACCAAAGGAGCAACCTTCACAAAGTCATTATTAATAGGTGTAGTTTAAATTCTTCCTATTGAATCATTGAGTTGTTTATGTTATAATGCAAATGAATAAACAAAATGCTTCTTTGCTTGTTTACAGTAAAAATATTTGATATGAAAAAGAATGTACTTTTACTTACGATAATTTTATGCTCTATTGGAGCTGTGTTTTCTCAACCAATGACCATATATGGTATGTATAATGATGCTTCGGGGACTCCGAATAATTATTTGCTTTTGGCTGAGATGGATGCTATAACTGGATCAATTACCGAGTTGGATACTATTTCAGAGGTATATGCATACGCATTAAGCTCTTCCACATTCGACCAAACCAATCAACAGTATATTTTTAAAGGTATGGATAATAGTAATGTGATGAAATTGTTGGCGCGTGATGTAGTAAACGATTCAACCGTGTATTCATCTGTCAACGATTATACAATCAACGACTTTCAGTACGATATGAACACTCAGAATCTTTATGCCCTGGGGAATTACATAGTGGACAGTGTGCTGGTCGATCCATTTAACAACACCTATCAGTACGAATATGCTTCCAGGTTTCTTCAGATTGATGTTTCCAATAGTGTGGCTACGGAATTGAGTTTATTACCGAATATCAGGGCTTTCGCAGCTGGAAATTCATCGTTTGATGCAAATTCGGGAAGGTATATCGTTGGTGGTTACGATTCTTCATTCAATGAGAAAATATTTGTAATTGATGCGGCAACTGGTACAATTCAAAGCCAAACCTTCCTGAACCTGGGAAATGGAGAATATTTGAATGAGCTTGAATTTAATAATGAAGATGACAAGCTTTATGGCATTTATCGCGACAATTCCCAAAACCTGATGGCCATTGCACGGGTCGATATAGGCTCTGGACAAGTTGAGGTTCTTCAACCCTTGGCCAATGCATTCGCCTTTATTCAGGGTGGGTCGGTTTTTCATCAGGCTTCCCAACGTTTTGCATTTTTCTATCTGGACTATGCGAATCAAAGTCGGATGTTGGTGTACGATGTGAGTGATAGTTTGATCATTTCGGATGTTGCAATTTCAGGAACTCTTGCAGAAATTGAAGTTGATAATTCAGCTTATGCACAATTAAAATATGGCACGAATTCTATTGAAGAGAATGGTGTAAACCCATCCATTACCATATTCCCAAATCCGGCTAAAGAGTTCACTACTATTCGTTCTGACCATCCAATCGAAACAATTCAATTGTTCGACATTACAGGAAAGGAAATTTTTACAACTACCGGAAATGGGAATAGAAAAGTTCAGTTGGAACTACCTGAGCTTTACCCCGGGATTTTTGTATTACGGATAAATACAGGTGGTGAGCTGATTTCGAGAAAATTAAGTATTCGAGACTAATATATCTCTTGTTAATCTGCCCAAGGGGCGAAATCAAAAGTCAAGTAAAAAAGGCCATCAAAACTGGCAGCATTTTTCTATTGAACTGGCAGTATAGACTTTTTTGTCCAATATAATAACCCCAGCGCTTACCTTAGAAAACCATATACTCCCGAAGTATTGGGATTGTTTAAATTAGTCAATTGTCAATAATTGATATTCATTTATTTGGTTTCTAAAAATTGGAAAAGAAAGAATTCAAATTTATTTCTGTATCCAGTTTTAGTTTTTTCCGCAGTCGATACCTGGCTACATTAATGCTATTTAAAGATTGAAATGTAATGGCGGCAATATCCTTGGTCGACATCCCTAATTTCAGGAGGGCGCATAACTTTAAATCGTTTTGGGTTAGCTCGGGGTATTTGTCTTTTAGCTTAGTATAAAAATCATCATGTACTTCATTAAACCGCAATTCAAATTCTTTCCATTCTTTATTCGAGACATCGTGTTCCAATTCCTTAAGTATCTTTTCAAGTTCTTTTACATTCTCAATTTTAGCATTCGATTTAATTGTTTCTAGTTTTTGGATCAGCCGAAGCATAAAATCCTCCTTATGGTGAAAATAAATGGCTTTGGTAATAAGCTCTTTGTTTTTATAATTAAGGTCGATCTGGAGATTGCGCTGGACAAGTGCGGATTGTTTCAACTGGTTTTTTTTCGATCGGTAAAATAATAGGAATATCAGGAATAGGATGATTAGCAGCGAACTTATTGCAAAGGTGGTTACCTGAAATACGATCGTTTTTTTCTTTTGAATTTCTTCGAGGTAATTCCTTTCTTCAATGTCCTTTTCGTATTCGTATTTTAGTTCGAGCTGTGCAATCTCCCTCACATTTTGTTCATTCAACAAACTATCCGAAGTGGCCTTGTAAATTTTATAATAAAGCAAGGCACTATCGGTTTGCCCAAACTTTTCGTAGATCATTGCCAACCCATCCATGATACCCGAAAATGCTTCTGGATTGAGGTCTTTATTTGTAAAGCTTAACCCTTTCTTAAAAAAGTTCTTCGCTTTTTCGAATTCATTTAACTGCAAATAAGAGTCCCCAAGTTCCTGATATATATATGATAAATAAGTCGATTCCGGAACTATTTCTTTATTTTTTGTTGCGGTTGCTAAATCGAGCGAATGAAGTAAGTATTCAATAGCCTTGCGATAGTTTTTCAATGTTATCTCAAACCTGCCCAAATCAACATAAAATTGGATTTTAATGGTAAGCCTGTCGCACTTTTCAATCTGATCGATCCCTTTCATCAAATATCTTTGGGCATTTTCATTGTCACCATTATCCAAATAGATCAAGCTTATGGTCGATAAAAGGGTAATTTCAGAACAATAATTATTTAAGGATTCATGAATCTTCAACGAATTCAGCAAATATTCAAGGGCCTTCTCCTCATCTAGCAAATTGGAATGAATTACACCCAGGTTTGAGTAGAAAATAGCTATTTTTAGGCTATCTCCGGTTCGCTCAGCAATTTTCAACCCACTTTGAAAATATTTCAGGGCATCGCTGTATTTGCCCTGGCTAAAGGAAATATTGCCCATCCGGTTGTATGTCTTTGCAAAATCATTTTCAAAGCTTTTCCCCTGAAAAATGGCGATACAATTAAAAAAACATTTTTGGGCCGAATCTAAATTATTTCCAAAAAGCTCAACATCGCCCTTTGATTGCCATGCATCGGCGAGTTTTTTATCATCGTCTAATTCTTTCGCCAGCTCAATTGCTTTTTGAATGTAAGACCTTGCTGAATCGAGATCTTCATCAATATAAAATTTTGATATTTTAGAATGGATATCGAATTTTTGTTGGGACGAATGACCTGGAACTGTCAAAAGAGCTTTCAAACTGTCGGGTTCATTTGCAAAAAGCCTGGTTGGCGAAAGACATATCATTACGGAAATGACCACCAATAGAAGACTGTGGTGCATGAATTTAAACCGTTTTGTTATACACATTTTCATTATTTGCTTTACCATTGCTTTAAAAGCAAAGATTGACAGGTAAAATTAATGGAATTATTGGCTAATTCCATAAAGTAGAGATTGAAAAGGTATGATTAGATTCCGAAATCAATCTTCTATTCAATCTTTTTATGGAAAGGGATATCGTCCAAGATCAACAAAAGAAGTAATCTCCAGGCAATTAATGCCCTGTCTGTATTGTAAAAAAAATTGCAATAGGAAGTATTCCAAATTTGATATCTGGACAAAATGAAGTGATCCGATGGTCGGAAAAAAAGTAGTTCTTTTAGATATTACCTGCCAATGTCAATCTTGCCGAACCCTGCATGTTTGTAATAACACCTGATTTCTTCAATTTAATAATCTGGTTTGTGACTTGTAAGGCATTTCTCGATAATTCCTTTACAATATCCCCAACATACAAACTATTGTCCTTTGCCAATAAGTTTATAATTTGCTGATCAATCGACTTTGAATTGCTGCTTTTCATAGTTCCTAAATTTTTAATTACCTTGTTATTAACTCCCTCATACGGCACTAACTTTTAAAAGTTATAAAAATGCCTCACTAAAATTAAGAAAAATTGATGTTGTATGCAAATAATAATTTTAATGGTTATAATTGATGTAGAAACTTAATGAAATGCCCTGACAGCAAGGGATTCAGACCCTGTGCTCAAGATCAATAAAATTGAATATATAATCGTACGATGTCCTTTTGATGCTCAAAAACGCCTAATATTCACAACACTATGGTATTTTTTAGAAAGGTTGGAAAGGCTACACTTGAGTGAATTAGGCTTGGATCACGCATTTGACCATCAAGTTTGGAAAGCCCTACAGCAAACTATTTTACGACTGACCACTGAAATTGGACAATATCGATTTTCAGATCGGACTTATAGCTTATCGACTTTGCATCGATATGTTTTTGGCTTATTCTCGGCATGTAGGGTATAAAAGCCATATCGATAGGGATTTGAATCGATTAAGATGAATTGTTTTCCCAGACCGCAATATTCTTATGACCGCCTTCGATCCTCTCCAGGTCAACAGTGTATCCATATCGTCATGAAGGGATGCAATGCTGGTGACATGTGTAAATACCCCAACATTGTCGACCCGGCCCAGTTCTCCTGTGGAGCTTGGCCCCAACCAGAAATAATGAAATGGGTCAGGTAGTCGAATATACCGGGTGCCACATCAGCAATTTTGTAATAGGGCTAATAGCCTCCAACGATGGTGTCGGGTGGCATCAGGGTATCAATCGGAGCCTGGTATCCCGGAGTGTCGGGCAAGTAAACTGCACCAGTAATAAGACCTTTATGTGCAGTGCCCTCCGAAGCATGGGCCGTGTCGGGGCAGGCAAAATCATCAAAATTCCAGTACAGTTTCAGGTTCCCATATTCCGGGTGAGATGAATTGATGGTGGTGTCCATCCAGTTGTTGATCCTATACATGCTTAGGGCGATATTCCAAACCCTTACTTCTGCTTCTATTGTAAGTTGCGATAGGCCATTGATCTCGGAAACGGGACGAAAAATCGAGGATATAATCGTTCTGTGCCCAGTTTGTATTCACAGCGAAAAGGGAAATTAGGCTCAGGTAGATAATTCGCTTCATCCTATTCAATATTAATGTTTCGGCAAGAACTTGGTGAATCTTCTTGTCGGAAAAATAGTTTATTCTGCAAAAATAGCAACCCATTGTTTACTCATACCATAAGGTCGTCGTACTTCATTCGTATATTTCTTTTTTTTTGATTGGAAGTTTACCCAACCAAGCTTTGAAGAACGAAAAAGCCCAGTAAGAATTAATGCTGTTCAGTTATCATTCTTGATCAGGTTAAAAATTTTGAAGTTGAGTTGACAGCCAACAAATCCAAAATACACCTTTTTTTGACCATTGGATTAAAATTATATTATTTATACACTATTTATAATAGACAAAATCAACAGACTAAAAATATCCTTCTGTTTCTACTCTTTAGAAAATCAAAATTAGCCCACCTCCCTATCATAAAAATAGTTATAACACCCATATATTCAACATTATAATGGTGCTGATTAATTCAGGGGGAGCAAGCTTGAAATTACACTATCCTAAAATTTTCGAATAAGATCTGAGTAAAATATTGTTGGAAATTTAATGGTCAGTTGTCAAATATAAATTGAAAAAAATGACATTTATCCTATATATTTAAAATCTTAACATTTCAAAATTTTGTGGTTTAGGCAATAATTTGTAATTTGCGGTTCATTTTTGAACGCTAAGTGGGAGCAATAATGGGGGAATTTAAAAATATACTGTCCGAATATAGCCTGCAAGCCAGGGTTAAGCATCCGTGGTTGTTCCCAATCATTCCGAATATTGGTTTTAAGCAATATATATTTTTAATGTATACTTTACTAACTAAACTTTGTAGAAATGAGAAATTTAAACCTTCGATGGCTGATGGGCATCTTTGTGCTTATTGGCTTGCTGCTGATTTCCTTCGGGACGGTTGAGGCGCAATACACCATCCAAATTGGATCGGGTACTGCGGTTAATACAACTACTGGTGCGGCCCCATTAAATATTTATTACCGGAGCTTGCATTGCCAGACTGTTTATACAGCTGCGGAATTGACCGCAGCAGGTGCCAACCCGGGCAATATCCTGGCAATGGGATATTACGTTTATAGCGCACCATCGTATGCTTTACCCAACTTCTCGGTAAAGATGAAGCATACCACAGCAACCCTCCCAACAACTTATGATGCTGTGGGTTTGACCCAGGTCTATTTCAGTACATCGTATGCCCCGGTAGTAAATAGCTGGGACATGCTGACTTTTCCTACACCCTTTTTGTGGGATGGTGTAAGCAACATCCTGGTTGATGTTTGTTTCGACCAGGTGCCTGCCTGGACTTCTACCGGACAGGTGTATGTCTTTACAGAAACCAATGGGTTTCGGTATGTAAGATCTGATGGTTCTTCACAGTGTGGTGTTGCAACAAGTACTAACGCATCGACAAAGCCACAGATAAAATTTACATTTGCCCCTCAGTATGCCAATGATGCCCTTATTGATTACTTTGTATCGGATGCTGTGTGCGAAGGCCTGACCGATATTTCGGTATTTGTTGCGAACAACGGAAACAACGACATTGATACAGTAATTTTAAACTGGTCGGTCGATAGTGTGTTGCAAACCCCCGTTAATTACACCACAACAATTCCATCTTTCGAAGGGGATACGGTTTCATTGGGCGGATATTCATTTGTTTCGGGAAACTTATACGATGTGATAGCCTGGACTAGCATGCCCAGTGGACCCGACGATAATCCTGCGAACGACACCTTGGCTATGTTACAAGTTCCTATCGGTACGAGTGGAAGCTTTACTATTGGTGCAACCGGCGATTTTACATCTTTTGCTGATGCAATCGACTATATTGATTCTGCAGGGCTTTGTGGTCCGGTTATTTTCAATGTATTAGCCGATACATTTATAGAGAATATCACGGCAGTTCACATAGGTGGTGCCTCTGCAAGCAATACCATTACCTTTCAAGCGGCCAATGGCGACAGTACTTCTGTAGTTATTGAATCTGACAACACAGGTAATAATGCAACCATGTTTGTGGATGGCGGATCGCATTATATTTTCGACGGTCTTACCTTTAAGGCAACCAGTTCATCCTGGAACCGAATCATTCAGATTGGGAACGGAGCCTCTAATAATGTTTTTAAGAATAACATATTATATGGGGTTACAGGTGCCACTGACGAGGAATTTGCAGGTTTTTACTGCGGTTCGGGAACCGATAACGATAATAATAACACCTACCATAACAATATCATCTACAATACCCGGACAGGTATTTATCTGAAAGGGGTAAGCACTGTCAATCCTGAAACCGGGACTATTATTACCAATAATGAAATCGTAAATTGCGAACGATATGGTATCAGAACAAGATGGCATGCAGGTGCTTTTGTATCGGGCAATACGATTGAGATGACCGGATCCAACGCATTGGACGGCATCAAGCTGGAGTATGCCGATTCTCCTATTATTGAATCGAACGAAATTTCATCCACATCAGCCGGAACAGGGCTTAAGACAGGAATCTTTTTAAGTTATGCCACCGATGCCATTCAGTTGATGGGAAACAAGATAGTCCTTTCAAATTCTTCGACTACAACCTACGGAATGCTGTGGGAAAACTGTACATCTACCCCAACCAATAAAGGGATAGCTGCCAACAATTTTATCAGTATATTGAATGGCATAGGAGCCGTTTATGGAATGAGGCTTTATCCACTTACTTCATACCAGAGGATCATTCACAATTCGATCTATGTAAATGGTACCAGCACAACCGGCACCAGGGGTATTAATCCTGCCGGCACAAGTACTTTTATTGAAGTGTACAACAACAATGTGGTTTCCAATATGTACCCAAGTTTTTATGAAGGAAGTACTGTGGTTGCCTCCGATTATAACAACTTCTTTTCAACTACCAGCCTCTATGGTTACTATCCCGGTGGCTATGTCAATTTCACAAGCCTTGCAGATTTAGTAGCTGCACAGGCCTCCACAACAGGGTTTGACTCAAATTCGATTTCGGTAGATCCTTTTTATGCTTCAACTACAAACTTGCACACTACTATGCCCGCCTTAAACGGTACTGCTTTGGCGATAACAGATGTGACAACCGATATTGATGGTGAATTAAGGAACACCACTACACCCGACATTGGCGCCGACGAATTTACACCAATCAATAACGATGCGGGTATAACAGGTATTCCGGGAGTTTCGGGTTCGTGCGCGGGAATTACGGATGTTACTGCCAAGGTAACTAATTTTGGCCTGCTTCCTCTAACCTCAGCTATCATTAACTGGGAAGTAAACGGTGTGCTTCAAACTCCATTTACCCTTTCGACCATAATACCGGCAGGTACATCAGCCGATGTTGTGATTGGTACCTATAATTTGCTCAATGGTGTGTCGTACGATTTTACAGTTTGGACTTCCATGCCAAATGGCACAGCTGATCTGAATCCTGGAAATGATTCATATACAGAGACAGGCATCTTAACATCACTGTCTGGCACTTATACAGTTGGTGCAACAGGGACCTTCTTAAATTTCGCCGAAGCACTTGCCGCGATTACTACCTATGGTATTTGTGGTCCGATCGTATTTGAAGTAGAATCGGGCACGTATAACGAACAGTTGTCCATTGGGGAAATTGCAGGGGTGGATGCCACCAATACAGTTACCTTTAAATCGGCAACAGGTGTTAATACCGATGTTGTACTTCAATATGATGCTGCCAGTACAAGCGACAACTGGGTAGTTAACATGGATGGCGGCGATTATTTCTCCTTCGAAGACATGACCATCAAGTCCCTGGACGGTACTTATGGCCGGGTTGTAAGGCTGGTAAATGGTGCCCACCATAATAGTTTCATTGGAAATATTCTTCAGGCACCTTCGGCTGCGAGCACATCGAACTACATGGCTGTTGTGGTGAACGAATCGGGTGTGGGCGACAGTTCCAACGTATTTAGCTACAACGATATATTGAACGGTTCGTATGGTTTATATATGTATGGCGGTTCTACTTCCAGCTTCGAGGAAAACAATGTGATATCTCATAATAATATTTTGAACTTCTATTATTATGGTGTGTACCTCTACTATCAATATGCACCTATTTTGGAATATAATACCATTGAAAGTGGACAGTATTCAACCCATTATCCCTTGTACACTTATTATGTACGAGGCCCTTTCCAATTTGTAGGAAACAAGATACATACCTGGGCAAGCGGTACAAATTATGGCTTGAGGTTATATTATTGCGATGGATATCCAGGTACGGCACTTGTTGCCAATAACTTTGTAAGCACTTCGGTTGGTACAAGTACGCAATACGGTATGTACGTTTACTATTCAAGCAATATCAATATTTACCATAATTCAATAAATGTGACAAACGGAACTGCTACCTCAGCAGCCTGTTATGTTTACGAAGCTTCGGCAGCGGGATATGGCAATATTCGTTTTGCCAATAACTCATTTGTGAACACAGGTGGAGGATATGCCATGTATATCCACGATTATGCTATGAGCCCGGGTATGGTAACTTACCAGGATTACAATAACTACTATGCAACGGGATCAACTCCAGTTCTATTTGGTGTTTGGAACGTAACAACCCTCGCCGATCTGAACCTGATCGAACCACATTCGAAAATGGTGGATCCGGGATATGCCAGTATAAGTGATCTTCATAGTTATTCGGCTTTGCTGGTCGATGCCGGAAAACCACTACCTTCAGTGCCTTTTGATATTGATATGGATGCACGCGATCCTTTAACTCCAAATATTGGTGCTGACGAATATACTTTGTATCCTAATGATGCCGGTATGTCTGCCTTTGTGGGTATCGATGCAGTTTGCCCCGGACCAACCAATGTTTCAGCCTTGATCAATAATTATGGATTGTTACAACTTACAGAAGTTGCTGTGAACTGGACTGTGAATGGAGTGGCACAAACCCCGGTAATGGTGTACGACACCATCCCGGTAGGAGGGAATCTGACAATTTTCCTTGGCAGTTATACTTTCCTTTCTGGTACAATATACGATGTATATGGCTGGACTTCGATGCCCAATGGCGTAATCGATCCGAGCAATTCCAACGACTCTACCATGAACCTCGGATTACAGACTGCCGCTGCCGGTACATTTACAATTGGCGCAACGGGTGATTTTGCAACTATTTCAGATGCCCAGACATTTATCACAAACTATGGTGTATGCGGGCCGGTAGTGTTCAATATACAACCGGGCACGTACAACGAACAAGTAACCCTTGATGAAGTATCGGGTGTTGATGCTACCAATACAGTAACCTGGCAATCGTCAACAGGAATAAACACTGACGTGACTGTGCAATATGCAGCTACAGGAACCGGGGACAACTGGGTATGGGCATTTGATGGAGCCGACTATAATACGGTACAGAACATTACCATTAAATCGACTACTACTTCGACTTATGGACGAGTGGTGATTTTCCAAAACTCTTCAAATTATAATACGGTTAATGGAAACATTATCGAAAGCATCATTACCACAAGTTCGAATTCGGCGGTCATCCGTAGTTATTCCGATTCCAAAGATGAATTTAATACCATCAGTGGGAATACTGTTATTGGAGGGTATTATGGAATTTACTGGTATGGTAGCTCCTCAAACCTGGAGGAAGGAAATAAATTCCTCAACAATAATATCGAAACATATTACTATTATGGTTTTTATAATTATTATCAATTATCAAATACGGTAAGTGGTAATTATGTATATCAAAATCCAAGTGGTAGTGTTACCAATTATCCTTTTTATGTAGCCTATTGCGACGGTCCTATAGTAGTTACCAACAATCAATTATACGACGATGCAGGTTCTACTTTCTATGGTTTAAGAATTTATTACTGCGATGCTACCACGGCAGCTCCAGGCTTAGTTGCCAATAATATGGTTAGCACCGAAAATAATACGAGTACTCAATATGGCTTATACCTTTATTACAGCAACAATATAAAAGTTTACCATAATTCGGTTTATATGACAACCGGAGGGACTGTATATGGAGCGTATATTTATGGTTCAACATCCTCAGGTGTTTACGATTTTAAAAACAATAGTATAGTAAATATGGATGGCGGATATGCTTTGTATGGAACTTCAAGTGTACTTGGCGGTTTAACAAGCGACCATAACAATTTGTATACAACAGGAACATATCTTTGCTATTTTTCTGGATATTATAATACCATAGCCGATTGGCAAGCACTATATCCTGGAGATGTATTGAATACGGATGGTGGCTATCTTGCACCTAATAACTTACATTCAAACTCCTTAGCCCTTGATGGGGGAGCCACACCTGTTCCTGAAGTAACAACAGATTTTGATGGTGAAGTCCGTGACCTTGTTACTCCTGATGTAGGTTGCGATGAATTTGTTTTAGCCAACGACGATGCCGGTATTACGGCTTTGCCGGGAATCAATGCTTTGTGTCCAGGGGTAAGTGATATTGTGGCCACTGTGGCAAATTATGGATTGGTCGATTTAAACTCGGTAGTGATTAATTGGGAAGTAAATGGCGTACTTCAGACTCCTTTAGCATACACCACTACTATCCCGGTAGGAACTTCAACCGATGTGGTGATAGGAACCTATAATATGTCAAGTTCGGTTATCTATGATTTTACTGTATGGACAACCTTACCGAACGGCAACAACGATCCGAATACTTCCAACGACAGCCTTACTGTAACAGGGGTTACTACTTCTGTTTTTGGTACTTATACGATCGGTGCCACTGGCGATTTTACCACTTTTGCCGATGCCGTCAGTTTTATTTCAACAGCCGGTATTTGTGGGCCTATAATATTTAATGTTGAAACAGGAGTCTATACCGAACAGGTTACCATTCCTGATATTATGGGTACATCAGCTACCAATACCATTACTTTCCAGGCGGCAACAGGGGTCAATACCGATGTGGTGGTACAGTATGCTGCCACCGGGACTGCAGACAACTGGGTTTTGAGCCTGAGTGGGGTTGATTATTGTACTATTAACAACATCCACATTAAAACTACCGGATCATCCTATACAAGAGTCCTGCAAGTTATAGGTGCTTCAGATTATAACACCATAAGCAATT
Organism: Bacteroidales bacterium; assembly: GCA_021740905.1. Taxonomy (GTDB): domain Bacteria; phylum Bacteroidota; class Bacteroidia; order Bacteroidales; family M50B96; genus JAIOYV01. The sequence continues at coordinate 47,899 of JAIOYV010000020.1, read as the reverse complement.
GTATTTTAGAGGGAGCGGTAGTGACTTCGACCAGTAGTAATTATTATGTTGTTTATGATTATTACAGCAGTGGCCTGAACAATTACAATACGTACATTGGTAACCAGATTTTAAATGGAAGTTATGCGATGTACAACTATGGTTCAGGCGGAGCTTATGGAAACAAGTATATCAACAATTATATTGATGGCTACTACTATATGGGGCTATATTGTTATTACCAGTATGAATCTGTAGTTGATGGGAATACTGTTTTACAGAATTCCAATGGATATTCCACCAATTATGCAATTTATGTTTATTACAGCGATGGAGCTATACAAGTAACCAATAATTATGTCTACGATAATTCCAGTACCTTCTATGGTATTCGGATCTATTATTGTGATGCCACATCTGCGGCGCCCGGCCTTGTTGCTAATAATATGATTAGTTATGATGGATCAGGTACGCGCTATTGTTTGTATGTCTATAACAGTATGTATCAAAACATATACAACAATTCGATCCGCAGTGAAGGTAGCGGGACTTCATACACAGGATATATTTATATTTCCTCTACAAGTTATGGTCCCTATAATTTCTATAATAACAGTATTGTAAACTTAGGAACATCCGGGTATGCATTATATGGAACCTCAACTGCCCTACCATTAATTGACTTTAAGAATAACAATCTTTTTACTAACTCAGCAACTTTATGTTCTTACAGCACTGCCTACTCTGATATTGCAGCATGGAACTCAGCTACCGGAGGAAATGACATCAGTGTCGATCCAGGATATCTTTCTGCAACCGACCTGCATACTTTCTCGATTGATTTGAATGCTGCCGCGATGCCGGTGCCGGAAGTAACAACCGACTTCGATGGTGACCCACGGAATCCGAACTTCCCTGATATAGGTGCCGATGAATTTGATCTGTTATTACCTCCCAACGATCTCGAAGTTCAGATAGTTTATACTTTGGGTCAGCTTCCATTAGGGGCAGGCGACAACCACGAAGTATCGGCCATTGTTAAAAATGTGGGTGCCGATACACAATACAATGTGCCGGTTACACTTACAATTTCGGGAGCGAATACGTTTACCAATGTACTTACCATCGACTCCATCATGTCGGCTGAAACAGATACCATTACTTTTGCTCCGTTTACAGCGACTACTTTGGGCCTTGATGATGTTACAGTTTCAGTACCTGCTGACTCGATAATGACGAACAACTCGGCCAGCTACCTGCAGGAAGTGACCACCAACCAGATTACCTATGCCGACACTTCCGATATTGTTACCAATTTAGGTTATAATACAGGTCAGGGCCTGTTCCTGTGTAAGTATCACATCAATGGCACAAAAGTGATCAATGCTGTAGGTGCTTACATAGTTGGAAATACAACACTGGGAAATAGTTTGTATGGTGTTGTTCTCGACACTTTGGGCAATATCTTATCACAATCGAACCCTGTAATTATCGACACGATCAATACGATTGTTTTATTCCCGATATTAGATCCTTCTGCAACTACTACCGCCAATGGCGAAGTATTGGTAGGTTTTGCACAAACCTATGGCTCGGCTGGATATTATCCTTGTGGTATACAGGAAGAAATACCTACACGTGCAAATGCATTTTATACAGCCGGTATAGGTGGTGGTGCTCTTACCGAAGAAACCAGTTTTGGTCGATTTACAATTGGTGCAGTGGTAGGTGAGCCTGCTCCTTACGATGCAGCTTGTATCGAAATTACGGAGCCTGTTGGAGGTTGTGGTCTGACCAATGCCGAAACAGTAAGCATTAAAATTTTAAACATCGGGGCAAACAATATCTCCGGTGGTCTTACTGCCTACTATCAGATAAACAACAATACCCCGGTTTCCGAATCGGTTACTGCCTCAATAAATTCAGGCAATATCCTGCAATTCGATTTTGCAACTACTGCCGATTTTTCTGTGGTTGCCGACTCGACTTTTGACTTAACGGCCTGGGTAAGCCTTACCGGCGACCTGAACCAAAATAATGATACTACTCTCGGTACGGTTCAGTCGCTCTATCAACCACCTGCTCCAATTGCGGTTAACACTACTGTATTGTACGGAAGCATGGCTACAATAGGGGCTACTTCGAATGATTCAATTTTGTGGTACGACGATCCAATGGCGGCTGCTCCAGTTGCTACCGGAAACACGCTCACCATAGGTCCATTATACGATACCGCTGTTTATTATGCGGTTTCTGGTGGCGCTGGGACATCCCTTGCTATTACAGAAGCAAGCCTCAATTCTGATTTCCTTGAGATCCAGAATCTCGGCAGTTCAAGCCTGGATGCAACTGGATGGGTTGTAGCTGTTAGTGACAGCTATACTGATGTGAATTTAGTCAATACTATTGTCTGGAACCTTGGAGTAATACAAGCCGGCGAAGTTTTGTATAAGGATGACGTTTCCGGAAGTCCATATTATTGGGGCAATAATCTTTTCTGGAACAACTCAAGCCCCGGATGGATTATAATTCTTGATGACCAGGGAGAGATTGTTGACATGGTAACCTGGTCGTGGACAGCCGCTCAATTACAGAATTTCAATACTGTAATCAATGGCTTCACAGTTACCATTGGGGATGCCTGGCTGGGTGACGGGATACAGCAGTTTTCTTCAGATTATATTCAGAGGATTATTTATGACAATGACAATCTAGGAGACTGGATCAACTCTACTTCGAATACTATGGGATTACCAAATCCAAATATTTCAATAATCACATCTACATCCTCCTGCATGAGCGCTTTTGTACCTGTGTATGCCTATGTTGTAAATATTCCTCCGTATGATATTGGGGTCGTTTCAGCGAACTCCCCCAATTCAGGTACAAACCTTTCCAGCACAGAAGTTGTTTCTGTTGAAATCCATAACTGGGGAAGTACAGCTACTTCGATATTCAATGTAACTTACGACATTACCGGCACTATTTCGAGTTCGGTCACAGAGCCTATGACAGTATCCATCCCGAGTGGTGCAACGGCCACATTTGACTTTTATACCACGGTCGATTTCTCCGCTTATGGCTTGTACAATGTATGTGTGTATACACAATTAATGGGCGATGGCTTCCCAAGCAACGACACCCTCTGTTTTACTGTCGTGAACTCGGCTCCTGTATTCTGTTCTTCAGGGGCCACATCAAGTGCTTATGAAGAAATCGTTCAGGTCGACCTGAGCAATATGAGCAACTACTCATTCCCATCAGGTTCTATGTATACCAATTATAACAATACGGTTTCTCCGGCAGTATTAACACTTGGAAATTCTCATCCCGTTGCAATCACTTCAGATTATGCCCCAGGTTATTCAACCAACTATAGTTGCTGGGTCGAAGTATATATCGACTGGGATAACGATGGTGCTTTTACTGAGCCACAAGAAATTGCATTCAGTTCTGCAATCACGTCCTCACAAACTATTAACGGGATGTTGACTGTACCACCAACTGCAACTCTCGGTTTACACAGTATGCGGGTGGTACTGGAACAAACCACTTCTGCTGCAGGAGTACTTCCATGTGGAACTTATTCGTATGGTGAAACCGAAGATTACCAGGTTATCATACAGCCACCTTATGCCACCGATGCAGGGGCAACTGCTATCCTTTCGCCCTCAGGGGCATTGTTGGAAAACACTGTTCAACCGGTAAGGGTGATCGTATATAACTTTGGTACCGACACCATCTTCAATATGGACGTAGTGTACACTGTTGATGGTATGAACCCTATACTTACGCCTTATGTTGGTGCATTGCCTGCATTTACACAGGATACTGTTTCCCTGGGCACTATGGTGATTCCGGGTGGTTATTTTGATCTCTGTGCCTATACAATCCTCTTAGATGATAGTAGCCACATGAACGATACTACTTGTATGTCATTGTTTGCTGATCCTCAGTACGACCTGGCAATCCTGTCCATTGATGAGCCGCTTGGAGGATGTGGTCAGGGTCTGGAAGATGTGGTCATAACATTCAAAAACCTTGGGGATACAGTATTTGGAAATATCTCGCTATCCTACGAAGAACTCAGTATTCCAACATTGGTAACCGAAACCTATACCGGTACTGTATTGCCAGGTGAGACGGTGACTTATACCTTTGCTACCCCGATCGACCTTACTGTGACAAGCGCTGATACATTTAATATCACAGCCACGGTTAGCTATACTGGTGATCCTATCCTTACAAACAATAGCATGACGATAGAAGTTACTTCGGATGTCAGCCCGCCTGCACCAACTGCTTATGACATTACAGTTTGGGCCGGTACCTCGGGAACCTTATACGTAACCAACCCGGATCCAAACCTCCTATACGAATGGTTCGATGCAGGCAATAATTCCTTATCTACTGATACTTTCTATGACACACCTGTATTGTTCGATACGACTACGGTTTATTTGCAGGCTGCAACAGGTAGTCTTGCTCCGGGTGACCTAAGCACCCTATTTGCTGGTGGTAATGGTCAAACAGGTAATATGTTCGATGTTACTGCTTACACTGACATAACTATAGATAGTTTCTATGTGAATGTATCTTCAACCGGCATTATGGAAGTTTGGTGGCGGGTAGGAAGCTATGTTGGCTTTACCGGATCACAGGCAGGATGGAACCTGTTAGGAAGTGCCAACGTTGTTAATTCAGGGACAAACGTACCTGATTTACTCGCGGTTGGAGGACTTGTAATTCCAGCCGGTCAAACATACGGTCTCTACGTAACATTTGTTTCTGGATCGGTTGCCTATACGAACGGGAACGGAACCAATCAGATATATGAAAACAACGACATGAAGATTGAGACGGGTTATGGTGGATCCTATTTCAGCTTAACGTTTACTCCCCGTGTATGGAATGGAACAATTCACTACACTGCAGGCGCCCCGGGTTGCCCGAGTACGCTTACCCCGGTTAATGCATTTGTTCAATATGCAAACTACGATGCTGCCCTTGTGAATATTACTTCGCCTGTATCGGCCAGTAACCTAAACAATGTGGCTGTTTCTGTTGATATTTATAACAATGGCCTGCTGCCACTAGTCGATAGTTTCTTAGTAAAATATACAGTACTTGGATTTTTGCCTGTTTTTGATTACGTGACAGATACAATCCTGCCTGGGCAGATGATCAGCTTTGAATTTGAGGACAGTCTCAATGCCTCGGTATTTGGAAACTACGACATCTGTGCCACAACCCTGCTTACTAACGATGGCTACACGGCCAACGACGAATTCTGTACAAGCTTTGCCAACTGGGATGGAAACGGAGAAAGTTGTGCAACAGCCTTCCCCTACCTGATGATCAACGATCCGCCGGTTTACCAAACTACGGTTCACCCATACGATCGTCAGTGGTGGAGGTTTGAAGTGCCGGTCGATGCCACCAATGTGGATGTAAGTTTATGTGGATCGACTTTCGATACCAAACTCGAAGTGCATAGTGAATGTCCTCAAACCCAATTTGCTACCGCATCGTACTTAGGCTACAACGACAATTCATGCGGACAGCAATCTAATGTCCATTTCAACATGTTGTCGGCAGGGGTTTACTGGGCAAAAGTATATGGATACCAGGCCAATTATGGCGATTATGTACTGGAAATTACCGGAGACCTGGGCGATATTGCAATAGTGAACTTCACGGTAGGGCAAATCCTTTGTAACGGAGCCGCAAACGGTTCAATTGTAACCACTGTGACTCCGGTTATACCTCCTGCCACATTGCCAATTACCTATTTGTGGTCGAATGGTGATACCGGTTTGAACTTGTACAATTTGGCTCCGGGAACATACACGCTTACCCTTACCGATGCAGCGGGTATCCCACAGATTGAATCGGTTACTATTACCGAACCTCCTGCACTGGCTCTTTCACTTACAGGAACCGATGCCACTACTTTTGGTGGGAACGATGGCTCTATTGTTACAACCATAAGCGGTGGTACAACGCCTTATACGTTTATGTGGTCAAATGATTCTGTCACACAAAGCCTTGCAACTGCTTATGCAGGTATTTACACCCTTACAGTGTGGGATGCTAATGGATGCACGATTGAAGAATCGGTTACCATAAATTCGCCAGTTCCATGGGGACCTGTTACGCCAACAGCCAATTCGCACCTAATCATTGTCGATAAATACTCGAGCATCACTCTCGACAATGTCAATGCTGCTTATGGTAGTTTGATAGGTGTATTCTACAACCAGAATGGTACTATGGTTTGCGGTGGCTGGGCTTATTGGTCGGGCATGGCAACCTCGGTCACGGCTTATGGAGCTACACCACCCATGGACAATGGATATATGCCTGGTGAGAACTTCACTTGGAGATTGTACGAAGCTGCACTCAATGTGGAATATGGCGGGCCAGCCTGTTACATTCCGACATACCCGAACCAGGGTACTTACATTACGGGTGGCTTTAGTGGTATCAACTGCTTAAATGCACAATCGATCATCTTCCAGCCCATCCAGTTGCCGGCAGGTTGGAGTATTTGGTCAACGTATGTCGATCCCATTGCTCCGAACATGACAGCTATTTTTGATTCAATAGCCAGTGATGTTACTATCGTTAAGAGTGGGTCCGGTGCAATCTATTGGCCACTGTATAATTTGAACACCATTGGCAACCTAGTGATGGGTCAGGGATATCAAATTAAAATGGCTGTTACGAAAATGTTGCACGTACAGGGTCTTCTCATCGATCCACTTATCAGCCCGATCACTATCCCCGGCGGATGGAGCATTATGGGTTATCTGCGTACAACACCAATGAACGCCTCTATCATTATGTCACCTATTGTTTCGCAAGTGGTTATTGTGAAGAGTGGAGGGGGCCAAATTTATTGGCCACTCTATAATTTGAATACCATTGGCAATATGGTACCAGGACAAGGTTATCAAGTCAAGATGACCACCCAACAAGTACTTACTTTCCCGGGCAATACTTCGGCTCCAACGAAAATAAATGTGATCGATGTCCATCCTGAGAAGTATTATAAGGTGAACAACACCGGGCACAACATGAGCCTTGGAATTTTAGAGGATGCCTGGAACATTGCCCCTAAAGAAGGCGATGAGATAGGCGTATTCAATGCCCAGGGCGATTTGATTGGAAGTGCTGTATATCGGAAAGGATTCAATGCGATTACGATCTGGGGCGACGACAGCCATACCAAAGATGTGACCGAAGGCATTGCCGATGGCGATGTGTTCACGTTGAAACTATGGAGCTATGCAAGCGACACCGAGCAAGAACTTGTGGTTGAAAGCTGGTTGCAAGGCAACGACCAATATGGTAAGGATGCCATTTCCGTGATCGAAAAGTTGCGGGTAGTCAACGTAGATTTCGATGGGTTTACGCTGTTCCAGAACACACCTAACCCTTTCAGGGATGCAACCGAAATTTCGTTCTACATCCCCGAAGCAAACCACGTGAAACTGCTTGTGTACAATACACTGGGCGAGTTGGTCGAAGAACTTGTATCGGCCCATTTCGATGCTGGCAAGTACACTGTAACATTCGAAACGGCCAATCTTCCATCAGGCACTTATTTCTATAAGTTGATTTCGGACAACTACACAGCAACGAAGTCGATGAACATTGACAGATAAAAATCCACAGGATTATCCTGTATGATAAAAATAAAAGCCTGTGCCCTTGTGGTGCAGGCTTTTTTTTGGTTTTTTTTGACACAGATTTTCGCGGATAGCGCGGATTTGGGTTGATTTGTTGACATGGATTTTCGCGGACAGCACGGATTTTTATTGAAATCATTGACGTGAGTTTTTCCTGATAGCATGGAATTGATAAGAGCATATCAGTTTTTTGAAATTTGTGTGGCCGCCTCGGAGCTAAAACTTTGAGGTGGTTATTTCCTACCATAATTCCGCTCCAACCGGTGCTATTTGAAATCCCGTTAGGGATGAGAGTATGGTAGAAGTTCGTATCCGATAGGGTGCAAAGTGCCGTAGGTACGACAGGTTATGCGTGCCCCTATCCAACCCTCCATTTCCTTGAAATAGAAATGGAGTGTAAATCACCAAAAAAGATTTTGTCGAACACCTCACATAATAGTTTGTTTTTAGAATCTCAAAATACTTAACTTTGCAGCGTCATGATAATAGAAGTAGTAAAATCGAAAATTCATAAGGTAAGCGTAACCGACGCCAACCTCCAGTATGTAGGTAGTATAACTATCGACGAGGACTTGATGGATGCGGCCAACCTTATTGAAAACGAGAAAGTCCAGGTGGTAAACATCAACAATGGCGAAAGACTCGAAACGTATGTGATTAAAGGCGAACGCGGCAGCGGGATGATTTGCCTGAATGGCCCTGCAGCCCGAAAAGCCGAATTGGGCGACGTAATCATTATTATTTCGTATGCCTCGATGGATTTTGAAGAAGCCAAAAAATTCAAGCCAAATCTAGTTTTCCCCGATACTGCCACAAACAAGCTTGTTTAACCCGCAGGGCAGTTTTCAGACCTCAGTAGGCAGTTCTCAGTAGGCAGTTTTCAACTCAACACCTATTTTGGAATATTGGCTATCAACGTATCCAGCTCAAGGATCGATTCATTCGAGTAGTTTTGGTAGTATTCTTTTTCTTTCTGGATAAATTCCTCTCTTGCTTCCATCGAATTGGCCAGCTTGTTGACCAGCTCGGCACATTCGTCGGCAGAGTTAAAAACGGGGACTGGAAAACCGCTATAACCACGGCTGCCAAATTTGCTCGAAATTATCGGGATGCCATAAGCAAGTGCCTCCAGGATTTTTATGTTTTTTCCGGCTCCATCAAAAATGGAGTTCACGAAAATGTCCGATTCGAGGTAATACTTTTCAACCTCCGGCACATCCATAAACAACTCTACATTTTTCCAACTCTCCACTTTTTTAACGAAAGCCGGTGGGGCGTCGCGGCCAACTATGCTCAGTTTAATCCGATCGTTGTCCAGTTTGCTGAAAACATTCTCGACAAACCAGGTAACCCCAAAGGTATTGGGGAAATAATCGAGGCTCCCGACAAACAGCAGGCGTAGGTCTTCTTTTTCCTTTGGTTGATGTTGCGAGTAGTTGAAAATTAAGGGCAGGTAGTTGAGCAGCGAATACGATTTGGGTTGTACAAGCATATCCTTCAGGTCGTATTCGCTCATATAGATCACATGTTCCAGCTTTTTGTACATCGCAATAATGTGCTTCTTCAACATACGCCGTTGATAATCGAGATAAGTAAACAGAATGGGGTTTTTACGCATACGGCGGGCGTGGTTCACGGCTATCTGGTATTCGTTGTTATGCTCGAACAATACGTTTACCGAAGGGTTTTCAACAAAAATACTGGTTGCCCTGAGGTGGTCCCAAATCACCACATCGGGTTTGTGTTCAGCAATAATCTGCCGTATTTTTTCCTGATCAGGTTTCGATTCACGCTTGGCCATGGTCAGGTGCTTCGATTGCAGGATGCCTTTCACCGCACCAGAAAACTCGCTCCTGAATTTTCTCTGTTCCGCATAAAAAAGTTTTGTGCACGATGTAAGATCATCCGTTTCATCCTGTGTATATGGCCTTTCGTTTATAATGTTGTACAAAATCAGGTCGTGGTTTACACAAAGTTTTTTGATGATGGAGTAGGATACAATTTTATCGCCCGAATTTTGGGGGAATAGATTCCTGTTCGTAATAAATAAAATTTTCTTTTTATATGATGGCATCCTTGTCTTTTAAAGCAATTTAGTTTTTGAACAATCAGCGAACTAAGATAGTCAATTTTTTTATTTCGTGTGTTCGATCATCCAAACGGCATCGCGGCGAAGTGCTGTTTCGAGGTCTACATTACTTAAAACTGCTTTTTCTTTCACCGAATTTAACCAGCCTTCATGGCCTTTTATATTCCGAATAATGGATGCAATCCTTTCTTCGCGCTGTCTGTTCAGTTCCTCCCCATCTTTTGTATACCGACGGTAAGCATCATCTACAAAACCATATCCCTTCTGATATAAATTTGCCTCGGTCGATAAAATCATCACAATATTGAACTTCTCCAACTCCTGCCGAAGGTCTCTTTCGGTCATGTGTATGGAAGAGAGATCGTTTGACTCGGGCCAGTTTTCTATCTTGTAGTAATACCAAAACCTCGATGTGGGCTTGAACACGGTTTGATAAAAAGGATAGAAGCCCCAAAAACTATGGTTGTAACTATCGCCGATATTCAGGATTGCAGGCCTGTCTTTTCCTAAAGTATCGCCAAACTCAATTTCGGGATAGTACATGTCCCAATCGGGAATGTTGAATGCCAGATTCAAACCCTCCTCAATATCATCATCGGTTTGCCTTAGATTGATGTGTGTAACCTCTCCCTTTTTAAATGTGTAGTCCACCATATCAATCGAATATTTTTCTTCGATATATCGCAAAAGCGAATCGGCCACAATAGCGGCTCCATAACCACTCCAATGGGTTCCGGTTTTTGGATATAATGGATATCGGGATGTGTCTTTAGCCTGTAGGAAATATTTACGAAAATCGATATGGTTCACCCCTTGTTCTATGAATTCCCGTGCATACACCTCGTAATTGGTGGTATCTTTTGAATCAAGATCGACAGAATCGGGCAAGTATTCAGGGAAATAGGATACCTTGCCGGGAGCAATCACATAAACAAAAAACTTTCCGTTTTCTTTCAGCGTCTCCTGGATGTGCTTCATCCTTCGTACGTTTTCCTTAATGGCGGGTGACCCGACAAAATTCCTTCCCATATAGGCATTCACGTACGTTTGTTGAAACAGCACATTGTCTTTCCCAATTAAGGCTGTTGCTGTACTGGCTTGTTTAAAAAGAGAAAACCTGAACTGATTGTAAATATTGATAAACAATGGCCTCAACCCAATATTTTGCTCAAGCCATTTTTCAAATTCGGACTGATAATTTCCCTCAAACCAACCCTCTTCACTTAACACCGGCTTCTTTTCAAGGTCGAAAACACCATTCAGTTTTAATTCAGGAATTATTCCAAATTCTTTGTCGATAAGCGGAAACAGCAATATTGCAGTCAGAATTGAAATCAGAAAAATCTTTATGGCCTTGTGGAAATTCATAATTCAACCTAAAACCTAAAGTAAATAAAAGGATTAAAACCCGATGATGTGATGGCTCCCACCGAAAGCAAAAGGACGACTATGGCAAAACCAGAATACAAAATGGATGAAGGTAGAGCGTATTCTTCGCGAAAGAGATGCTCCATTATTTTTCGACCAGGCTTAAATGCCGGCGAAAAGGAAAATAGGAAAGAGACTGCAAGAATTGCCCACATTTCACGGTTCTGAAAAATCTGATGATAAGCCCAGCCACCTGTCCACATTTTGTCCATATAACTAAGGGCCATTGAAAAGTTTTCGCTTCTGAAAATAACCCAACTAAACAGGACAATTAGGTAAGTGAGCACCATACTTGGGAACGACCCAATGTACATCGTAAACCGGATTAGGAACAACCTGTCGAAGATAAGGAACAGCCCGTGAAATGCGCCCCAAATAACAAACGACCAGGCCGCCCCGTGCCATAAACCCGAGATCAGAAATACCACCCAAAGATTGAAAAACAGGCGGAACTTTGTGTTTACTTTATTTCCACCCAAAGGGATATACAGATAATCGCGCATCCAGGAGCCCAGAGTGATGTGCCAACGCCGCCAAAATTCGGTGATGTTTTTTGAGATATAAGGTACGTTGAAGTTTTCGGGAAAAGTAAATCCGATCATCCGGCCTATCCCAATGGCCATGTCGGAATAGCCCGAGAAATCCCAGTATATCTGGAAGCCATAGCATATAACCCCAACCCATGCAAGCCCTGCATCAAGGGTTGAGTGATCCAGTGCAAAAATCTGATCGGCATATTTGCCCATCACATTGGCAAGCAGCACTTTCTTGCCCAAGCCTATCGAAAAGCGGATGAACCCCGAAAGCACATTGTCGAGGGTTTCGTATTGAACCCGGTTGGTTATTTGCGCTGCAATGGTATTAAAACGTACAATTGGGCCTGCAATCAGTTGCGGGAACAGGAGGATATACAGGATGTAATCGGTGGGTTTGGCCAGCGGTGGCGAAACCTTTCGGTACACATCCATGGTGTAGGTGATCGACTGAAAGATGAAAAAACTGATCCCGATAGGAAGCGCAATGCTTGTCCAGGCAAGGGTTTCGACACCAAAACTGGCAAGGAGTGAGTTTACATTATCAACAAAAAAATTGGCGTACTTAAAAAACAATAGCAGTCCCACATTCAGCAAAAGCGACAATTGCATCAGGCATTTTCTTTTCCCTGGCAGGCTTGCATTGCTCATAAACCGTACGATGTAAAAGTTCAGGATCATGGCTCCCAAGGCGGCGAATATGAATTTTGGTGCCCCCCAGCTATAAAACGCGATGCTTGCCAACAATACCCAGTAGTTTTTCCAGCTGCGTGGCAGAACGTGGTAAACCAATAGGAAGACCGGCAAAAAATACAATAGGAAAAGGTTGCTACTAAAGACCATTATTACTGATTAAAGCGCAAAAATAGAAATTTTAAGCACAAATTTTCCTGGTAATTTTCCCCGAAAAACTTCCAAGGTTTTTGAAAACTTGGAGGTTTGGTTCTTTCAACTAATTTTGCAATCCTAATTGGAAATTTGTTAATGAAGCTTGAAATCTTACATCCACAGTATCAGGACACCATTGTAAGTACCTTGTTAAGGACTGATACAAATCCCCTGTATCAGTTTACTCCACTTCCAAAGGATTCAAGCGGATTGCCAGAGATTGATACGCTTCCGAAAGAAAAGAAAAAGCCAGCTTCTGCTTCTCCAACCAAAAAGAAAATCAAAACGTTTGATGCTTCGTACCTAAAAGTCCTCAACTATAAAAAAGAACTCAGCAAGCAGAATTTGATCTCCAAGAGCCTTCCGACAGTAGCCGAAACCATTGTTCAGCAAAAAGAAATTAATACCGATTCTGCGATACTTTTTGTGAAGTACGAAGGCGACACATTTCAATCCTTAGCAATTGAAAGCAATACCCTTCAGTCAATAGTAAAAGAGAGCGACACGCATCAATCAATGAAAAACGAAAGCGATACGTTGCTATCAACCATCGAAGTAAGTCCTGTTTCAGAGCTTGCCGAAAGCCGTGACACCGGAGCCAACTACAGGCCTTGGCCATCGAACGACTGGATGATCGGGGTTTTGCTGGTGTCTCTCATTACCCTGGCCTGGATTAGGATGAGTTTCAGAAAATTGCTGATCGACAACCGGAAAGCAGTTTTTAGCTTACGCGATTCGTCCAGGCTGTTTCACGATCAAAACTCATTGGTGCAGCGTGTTTCCTTTGTCCTTAACATGATCTTTTTTGTGAACCTTGCCCTTTTCGCCTACCAGGTGTTGTCGGCTTATAATGGCATCCCGGCTGGGTATGGTGGGATCGTTTCATTTTTCATCTTGCTTCTTGTACTCATCCTGATTTATTCTTCACGGGTGCTGGTTTACCGATTTCTTGGCTATCTGTTTCAGTTTACCGATCAAAGCAAAGAGATAATCCACAATGGATATGTAATAAACCGGATTACAGCGTTTGTTTTGTTTCCCTTTATTGCAGCCATCCCTTTTGTTGCCGATAATTATGCAGTATGGCTAATATACATAGGCATCGGACTTTTCGGAATCCTGTATTTCTTGCAGCTTATTCGAAACATGTATTTATTTTTGATGAATAGTCCTTCACTTTTGTATTCGTTTTTGTACCTTTGCGCGCTGGAAATTGTACCTGTAATTGTATTGATAAAGTTTTTCAATTCATTTTTTTAATCAATTCAGGAAGTAGTAAAAACCAAATCTCAGAAGCTTTGAAGATAAGGACGGTATTAGTTTCTCAACCACGGCCAGAATCGGAAAAATCGCCTTACTTTGATTTGGCCCGAAAGCTGAATCTCAAAATTGATTTCCGCCCGTTCATCCATGTCGAGGAGATTTCGGCCAAAGAATTTCGGAAAAGTAAGATAGACATCCGTAAGCATTCGTCGGTAATTTTTACGAGCCGCACTGCCATCGATCATTATTTTAGGATTTGCGATGAGATGAGGATCCCTATCGAGGAAAGTATGAAATACTTCTGTATTTCGGAATCGACGGCTTACTATCTTCAAAAATACATTACCTACCGAAAACGGAAAGTGATTTATGGAGAGCGTAAATTCGAAGATTTATTGGACTTATTGAAGAAACACCAAAGCGAGAATTTTTTGGTGCCCCTTTCGGATAAGCATAAACAAGAAATACCCGAATTGCTCGAAGCCAGGGAATTTCAGTTTTCCAAGGCCATTTTGTACAAAACCGTAATGAGCAACTTGTCCGATCTGGAAAATGTATATTACGACATACTTGTTTTTTTCAGCCCATCAGGCATCCAGTCACTGTTTAAGAACTTTCCAGATTTCAAGCAAAACACAACCCGGATAGCGGCTTTTGGCCCGTCCACCTCACAGGCTGTGAAAGACATGGGCCTTCGCCTCGATATCCAGGCACCTACCCCACAAGCCCCTTCTATGACGATGGCCTTAGATAATTACATCCGAAAATTCAACAAACAAAATGGCAGCAAATAAGCTTGCCCGCCTGGCTTTTTACAGGCTTGCCAAAAAAGGATTTTGAATGGAAGGGTTCACACTATGTAAAAATGAAAGGCTTTGCAGGCGCAAACTCATCGACACGCTTTTTGAGGATGGAACTTCGTTTTTGATTTACCCCTATAAGGTAATTTGGATGGATTTTGATATGGAGTCGAAATACCCTGCCCAGTTTGGGATTACCGTGTCGAAGAAAAATTTTAAACGGGCCGTGCAACGTAACCAAATCAAGCGACTTAGCCGCGAGGCATACCGGCTAAACAAACACATCTTGTATTCGAGCCTCACCGAGCCAGGAAAGATCAGGGCTTTCATGTTTATTTATATTGCCCGCGACATCCTTACCTTTCGACAAATAGAAGATAAAATAATCTTAATTTTGCGGCGTTTAAGTAGGATTGATGAAAAAGCTGTTAAATAAGATATTTATTGGGTTTGTGAGATTTTACCAGTACACTATTTCGCCCATTACCCCGGCATCGTGCAGGTACACGCCCACTTGTTCGGCTTACAGCATCGAGGCATTGAAAAAACACGGGCCATACAAGGGAGGGTATTTGTCGTTAAAGCGGTTTTTGTCGTGCAACCCCTGGGGTGGGGAGGGTTACGACCCTGTTCCGTAGTCGACAGTCCTCAGTAGGCAAAAACTTCGTTGGGTAAATTGGCAGTATGGCATTGTAAATTGAAATTGAACTTTTTAACTAATAAACTTTGAGATCAGGACTTTTGTAACTTTGAACTGACAAACTCAGAACTCTTTAACTCAGAACTTTTAAACTATAAAAATGGAATTTAAACATATACGAGCAGGAAAAACCTGGATAATCATTTCGGCGATAGTAATTTCGTCGGTAGGCTTTTTAAGCTTTTACGAAAAGGATTTCGAGATTGCTAAAAACCTCGATATTTTCTATACCCTTTTTCGTGAGGTAAACCTCTATTATGTCGATGAAACCGACCCGGGTACTATGATCAAAAACGGGATTGAAGGAATGTTAATCAAGCTTGACCCCTATACTAATTACATCCCTGAATCGAAGATCGAAACCTACCGTTTTATCACCACCGGTCAATATGGCGGGATTGGTGCCTTGATGAAGAAAAGCGGTCCCAAAGCACTTGTCACCGAGCCTTACGAGAATTCACCCGCATCCAAAGCTGGACTGAAAGCCGGTGACCTGATTATCGAAATTGACGGACAAAGCATAGCCGACAAAAGCATCGAAGATTTAAGTGAAGTGCTGAAAGGCCAGCCTAACACCGAGGTTGAATTATTGATTGAGCGACCCGGTACTGAGGGTACCCAAAAGCTTAATCTCACCCGCGAAAAGATCGATATAAAATCGGTGCCCCATTACCAAATGCTCGATGATGAAATTGGGTACATCCGCCTTACATCTTTTACCGACAAGGCTTATGCGGAGGTAAACGATGCCCTCGTCGATTTAAAGAAAAACAAGAACCTTAAATCGCTGGTATTCGATCTGCGTGGCAACCCGGGTGGGTTGTTGATGGAAGCTGTAAAAATCATGAACCTATTTGTGAAACAGGGACAGGAAATTTGCAGTACACGCGGAAAAGTGAAAAGCTTCGACCATACCTATCTTACTCCCAAGGCAGCTTATGATACCCTAATGCCCATTGCAGTGCTGGTAAACAGCATGTCGGCATCGGCATCCGAAATTGTTTCGGGGGCCATGCAGGATCTCGATAGGGGGGTGATTGTGGGCAAACGGACATTCGGGAAAGGCCTCGTGCAGGCAACCCGCGACCTTAGCTACAACACCAAACTAAAGGTGACCACGGCTAAATATTATATCCCCAGTGGCCGATGCATCCAGGCACTCGACTACACCCACCGTAACCCCGACGGGAGCGTGGGCCATATCCCTGATTCGCTGATCTCTGAATTTTCGACCAAAAATGGCAGGAAAGTATACGACGGTGGGGGTGTTGTGCCCGATGTGGTGGTCGACAACGGGGAATTAAGCAAGCTGGCCTCCATCCTGTATGTGAAAGATGTGATCTTCGATTTCGTGACCCAATATTGCCTGGTGCACGACTCGGTGCCACCTGCCAACAGCTTTGTTTTTTCGGATGAAGATTATAAGAGCTTTGTTGACTTCACCCTACAACGCGATTTCGATTATGAAACCAACAGCGAGGAGTTTTTCAACGAGTTGAAGAAAGTGGCCGAAGATGAAAAATATTACAAGAAAGCCCAGGCTGAATTCGAGGCCCTCGAAAAAATCCTGGCCCACGACCTGAAAAAAGATCTTCAGATTTTCAAGGATGAAATCTCCGACCTGATTGCCGGCGACATCCTACAACGCTACTATTTCAAACAAGGCAGCCTGGAATACGACCTCAAAAAAGACGAAATGGTAATCAAAGCCATCGAGGTTCTGAAGGATAAAGAGCAGTATGATTCGATTTTGAAGGAGGCAATGTAGGTTATAGTTGTCATGCCTGCAACTTACTAAGCATCTTGGAGATGCTATACTGAAAACGGGATAAATTTCTGCATTAGGGCAAAATTCAATCGGTTGATAAAAAGGTGAAAAAATAGCAAACGGCAGGGAATTTTAGGTGTATGAAAATTCTTGCTAACTTTCTACCATACTGTCGCCTCTACGAGGCTACGCAGCTTTCTCTTGATTGTTTCTACCATACTATCGCCTCAACGAGGCTTATCTAATATTTAGTATTTGAGTAGAGTTCCGTCAGGAACGGCAGTATGGTAGCAATAAACAGGAGAAAGTTTACCAAGCCTCGTAGAGGCGACAGTATTGTTAGATGGATTTAACAAAATGCGGAAATTTATTCCGTTTGAAGTATAAGTAAGTGGAGGTGGTGATCAAAGCCAACAGCCCAAAAACACCCCGGTAGAAGTGACATTGCGATAGGACGAAGGTTGCAGTAATATTGAATGCCTTCGGAGATGGCATATAAAATTGTCTTAGCTGCTCGCCCTCCGCTACCTTACGATTGTATATTATGGTTTAGAAACCAGCAAGGCTTAGAGGTATTTTCATTCTTTAACGAATTTCCCATTTTCTAAAATTTCCAGTTTGTTTTCAATTTTATAAAAGTAAATACCAGAAGGGTAATTATCCAAATGTACGTTGATATTATAAAGCCCATTTTCAAGCTTAACCATATCCTTTATTTGTCCTAAAGAATTGAAGATGTAAATTACTGCTTCGTGTTCAAACGCTTTTTCACTCTTAAATGTAATATAATCTCCCGATGGGTTTGGGAAAACTTGCATTTCTGATTTTTCACTATTTATACTTTCCTCAATTACATAAGTATAGCAATCTGTATTAATCTGAATTAAATAAGGATTTGTCCAAAATATATTATCATCCTCATAGCAAGAAAGAATAAAACTATGTTCAAAAGTATATAATAAAGGAAAAAACAAACTGTTTAGATCTCCTATACCTTCAATCCATGAAGTGTACACATAACTATATAAATTAATACGTTTTCTCCATTCTCCATTTATATCGATACTATCAACAGCATCAACAATCCACTCGTTTAAAATTGCATTTCCTTGCGAAGTAAATGTGTCCCCTTCAGTTAAATTAAAATCATATAACAAATAGTCTGTAGAGTCACTTAAAGGCATACTATTGCCAATATACCCATTTACACGGACATATACCTTTTTTGTACTGTCCTCACGAATAGCCGCCACATACGATTGAATATTGATAATGCTATCATAATTGGTTAAATATACTTTTTTATAGCTGTTATTCTCAATGGATGTGTCCCCGCTAACATAATATTGAAACTTCTCGTACTGAACAGGATCATTTGGCCCATTTTGCGTAGCCTCGACAATACGCCATATACCGCCGTCCTTAACCAATGGATAGGCTTGCTGTGCAGAAGCAAAAAACGGTAATAACACTAAAATAAAAATAATTTTCTTCATAATGGTTTCCTCCCAATTAGTAGGCTATTTTAATTTTCATTAAAAATACTATTTTTCCTCAGATCAAACAATACCCATTTTGGCAATTACCCTTCCAGCTATTGCCCAAGATTTAGCTTTCGATTACGATATAGCCGGGAATTGAAATTACTCAAACCACCCAAATTTAAACGAAAGTCCCACACCGGTTCCCGATAGGTCGTAGGTACTGGTTAGGATTTCCACTTTGCCGACATGCCGATAATGGACATCGAGGCCAATTTTCAGGTAGCGGTTTATGTTCATTTCCAGCTCGAACGAGGGCTTGATCACGTAGGTTGAAAAATTCACCAGTATCCCAGTTTCCAAGTTATCGATGGCCAGGTTTCCCCAGCCGGCTTTTATATCAAAAATAGGATGGATAAGCTCGTTGGGTTTGAAAATGTATCCGGCCCAGATACCGCCATAATCGAAATAATTTTCGTAGTCTTCCTCGGCAGTCAAGCCATCGGGGTTTAGGCCATTGTAGGCCGAATAGCCAAATCCCCCTATGTACAGGTTTTTGTTAATGATAGCAGCAGCCCCGCCCCCCCATAAAAAAGTGAAGGCATCCACTGTGCCCGAAAAATCGATCATCGGGGCACCCATTCCTTTTATTTCGATGGTCTGTTTGTGGTTTTTGAATGTTTGGTAGGTTTGGGTTTCCTGGGCAAAAAGCGAGGAAGCCAAAATAATAAGGAATGCAAGAAGGCCTGTTGTTTTCATCGTTAAATGTATTTGAAAACAATTTACTTCAACAAAAAATCAAAATTGTCGCCTGATTTCAATTCATAAGGAGCCTGGCCTTTTTTAAAGATGCGGCATGTGCGTGTCCCAATGTGCTCCATCTTGCCATTTTCCACCTTAAACATACAGCCCTCACGCAAACCGGCCACATACATTCCGGGATTGATTTCAATAAATTCTTCGATACGGGCTTCGCGGGTTTCGCCGGCATGGCCATCGGGGTTTGCATCGAGATAATGTGGGTTGATCTGGAACGGAACCAGGTTGAATGTGTCGAAACTGGCAGGCTCGATAATGGGCATGTCGTTGGTCGTGCGCAGTGTGGGGCAAGCCACATTCGATCCGGCACTCCATCCCACAAAGGGTGTCCCGCTTAAAACTTTTTCGCGGATGGCATCGATCAACTTATTGGCATGAAGCTGATGCACCAGGTGAAAGGTATTGCCCCCTCCAACAACTATTGCCTCTGCATTTCTTACTGCCTCCACCGGGTCGGCATGTTTGTGGATGGGATCGACTGTGTAGCCAATTTCATCGAAACGTTGCTGGACTTTGGCAGTGTATGTGTCATACGAAAAGGTGATGCCTGCGTAAGGCACAAACAGAACTTTTTTAATGTTTGGGCCAAGAAATTCTTGTATGTTGAACTTGGGATAATCTAAGTATGGCTCGCCCGCCATGGTCGAATTGCTAATTAATAGTAGTCTCATTTTTAAATTATTATTTAATATTGATTATTTATTAATGTTGTCAATTGATAAAGTCCATGACAAACGAAGCTTTAGCATAGTATGAAAGCAGCTCCGCATCCGCAGGTGCAGCAAATGAAGCTTTCTTGCAAGCGCTATATGGTCATGATATCCTTTTCCTTTATGGCCACCAGCTCATCAACTTTCGTAATATATTTGTCGGTGAGGGCCTGCACCTGAGCTTCGGCATCTTTTTCCATGTCTTCCGAAAGCCCCTCTTTTTTCATGGTTTTAAATTCATCGTTGGCTTCGCGACGGCTATTGCGAATACTCACTTTGGTGTGTTCGCCTTCGTTTTTTACTTGTTTTACCAAGTCGCGCCTACGTTCTTCGGTCAGAGGAGGGACGGCCAGCCTGATGATTTCGCCGTCGTTTTGCGGGTTGATCCCAATGTTGGCTTTTTGGATGGCCTTTTCGATAGTTCCGATTATTGATTTTTCCCAGGGCTGGATTACGATCATTTTAGGATCGGGGGTGTTGATATTGGCCACTTGGCTGAGTGGTGTGTTGGCCCCGTAATAATCAATAAAGATACCATCCAACATGCTCACATTTGCTTTGCCTGCCCGTATCCGCGCCAGTTCTGCGACAAGGTGGCTGATGGCATTGTTCATGCTTTCGTTGGTAAACTCTAATTGCATCTTGACTTCTTCTTCCATGACTATCTTGATATTTAATGATTTTCGCTAAATTTTAGAACCAATAAATTTGGCAATAAAAGTATATAAATCTAAGAATTAACCAATCATTTATTTTGCGTGAATGTAAAATCCCTGTTGCATTAAATCAAATCTTTACTTCATTCCAGAGCGAAATTGATCTCGTTCCATACAAATCTTCTGCTTTTGTATAGGGGATTGAATTAATCAAATGACAATTATCAATAATTTGAGTTCTATGATTGCTAAAAAGAAATTTCCTGGGTAGAATAAATTATAAAATAAACGATAGTCAATAATCATTTATTAGGCTCTTAAAATTCTTCTTACTTTTGTGTGATTTTGAAACTCATGGAATGAGCTTTCATACAGCATAAAATATTGTACTAAGAATGAAGAAAGAAAAAATAATTATAGGCATCACGCAAGGCGATGTAAACGGCATAGGCTACGAGATAATCATTAAGACACTGTTGGATAACCGGATTTACGAAATGTGCACACCCATTGTGTACGGGTCGCCAAAAATTGCTGCGTATCACCGCAAAGCCTTAAATATTGATAATTTCAGCTTGAATATTATCAAACATCCATCGGAGGCTAATCACAAGCGGGCCAACATCATTAATTGCACCGACGAAAACATACGGGTGGAGTTGGGGAAATCGACCACTATGGCCGGCGAAGCTGCCTATTCCGCTTTGGAAAGGGCTACCGAAGATTTACGTCGGGGCGATATCCAGGCCCTGGTAACTGCCCCTATCAACAAACACAATATTCATTCTGAGAAGTTTAATTTCCCGGGACATACCGAATATCTGGAAAATAAATTTTCGGGCAATTCATCGCTTATGCTTATGGTGAGCGATGTAATGAAGGTTGGAGTTGTGGTGGGGCATCAGCCTGTTTCAAAAATCGCAAGCCTTATCACCAAAGAAGATATTATTAATAAGATCCAGTTGCTCAACAATAGCTTGATCGTCGATTTTGGAATCCGGAAGCCTCGTATTGCTGTGTTTGGGTTGAATCCACATGCCGGCGACAACGGCATAATCGGAACCGAAGAAATGGAAATTATTAGTCCAGCCATTGCCGAAACTAAAAAATCGGGCATTGTGGTGATGGGACCTTTTCCTGCCGATGGCTTTTTTGGTTCGGACAATGTAAGGAAGTTCGATGCTATCCTCGCTATGTATCACGACCAGGGCTTGGTGCCCTTCAAAGCACTTTCGTTCGATAATGGGGTGAATTTTACAGCCGGTCTGCCAGTTATACGAACATCGCCTGCTCATGGTACAGCTTACGAGTTGGCCGGAAGGGATATGGCCTCGATCAATTCGTTTAGACAATCCCTTTACCTTGCCATCGACATTTATAAGAACAGGGAGGAGTATGAGGAATTAAACGCGAACCCATTGAGGCCACAACGCGATTTGCTTGACAAGATGGCACCAAATGCAGAACTTGCAGAACTGAGCGGAAATTAAAATTTAGATTGTCCACTAACGCTGGTGCTTCGTGCCCTGTATTTGCTGGCAGGAATGTGTGAGACATCGGTCTAAAAATAAAGTGGATTTTGTCGTATATCCGTGCGGATTGCTACGACTTCATTGCCAGAACTATTCAATTTAGGCAATAGACTGCTACAGAGCACTGTCTCCCCTCGGGGAGAATAAGAGGGGGGAGTTCATACATTAAATCCACCCCTAATCCCAGCCAGTCCCGACTGCATCGGGATAGACTGGGGGAAATCCTCCGAATTTGCTTCCATTATTACCTTGAACACAGTCAATCAGAATATTATCAAAACTTTTACGACTTCCTTACAATAGCTAACTTTGCCCCACGTTTTATTTAGCGTAATCAAGAAACATGAAAGGATTAAAAATATCATTGTTTGTGCTGGGTGGGTTAATTGGCTTGTTCTTATTGGCTTCAATCTTTCTGGCATTTATCTATGGCGAAGAAATTAAAAAACTGGCGATTAATGAAATCAATAAACAAATCGAAACCAAAATAGAGGTTGGAGATCTTCAATTTTCCCTTCTCGAAAGTTTTCCTTTTGCCCAGCTCGATTTTCAAAATGTCACCATATTAACAGGTACTTCTTTCAATAAAAAGGAATTTGCACAATACGACAGCGACACCTTATTAAAAGCTGAAAGGGTATCGCTTAGCTTCAACCTAAAAGAACTTCTACGAAACAAGCTTAACCTGCGAAAGATCGATATTGAAAAGGGGAAGCTGAACTTACTTGTCGATTCGCAAGGAAAGGTGAATTATCGATTTTGGAAAGAGGACAATGTTGCTGAAGGATCGAATTTCAGCATCAACTTAAAAGAAGTGTTGCTCAACAATATGGAATTCTTGTTGGTGCATGGGGGGCAAGACATGGTGCTTCATAGTCATCTGCATGAACTAGATATGTCAGGCGAATTTTCAAATTCCGATTATGGGCTGGAGATAAGCTCTGCTATGTGGATAGGGAAATTTATGGTAGGCAGCAATTCATACCTGTCACGTCGCAGTACAAACCTGGATGTCAAAATGGACGTGAAAGACGATGTGTACAGCATCCGCGCAGGTAATATCAGTTTAAACCAGCTTGCTTTCATTTTATCGGGACAGGTAATCCTGTCGGAGCCAAATTCCATCGACCTGAAAATAAAAGGTAAAAAGCTGGATGTGCAATCATTTGTATCGCTAATGCCAGAAGATTTTTCGAAATTTACTAAAGATATTGAAAGCGAGGGAATATTCTCTTTCGACACCCACATTTCGGGCGAGTTTACCAACCGGATGGCTCCATTGATCGAAACATCCTTTGGCATTGAAAAGGGCCAGCTCAAAAACCGGAAATCGGGTTTAAAGATCACACATATCCTGGCGAAGGGAAATTTTAGCAATGGCAAGCAAAAAAGTTCCAAAAGTTCTTTGCTAAATATTGATCAGCTCAGTTTTAAATTGGGCGACAAAGGAAGTTTTTCGGGAAAGGGAAGTATCACCAACTTTATTCATCCAAAGATAAAATTAACTGCTGATATTAACGCGGATCTATCTGGCTTGGCCGATTTTTTCACTTTTGAAAGCATCGAAAATATTAGTGGACAGCTAGTCGGGGACATCTCTCTTAATGGGGATTTACCGGAAGGATTTCGGGATTCCCCTGCAAAACTTAAGGGGATGAACATTTCTGGTGCTGCAAAAATTAGTAAGCTAATGCTGAAAATGAAAGACAATCCCAATGGGGTTGAAGATTTTACAGGGCAATTAATCCTTAGCAACAGCAAAGCTGAAATCAAGGAAGCGAGCCTAATTTACGGAAAAACCCAGCTTAACATTTCAGCAAGTTTTCCTTTTCCTCTCGAACAGCTTTTTGCAAAGGAGAAAAAAATAAATGTTGGAGGAATCATTCATTCGCCAAAAATTAATCTTGATAATTTACTCTCTGCTAAAAGTTCATCAGATGATACGTTTAACTTTCCAGCGAACTATGACCTCAATTTCAAACTGACATGCGATAGTTTTTTGTATGACCGATTTACGGCCCGCAACCTTTCTTCTACTTTTAAAATGAAAGATGGAAAAGTTCAGTTTAAAGATATGAGTATGAAAACCCTGAATGGAAGCCTTTCAGGTAACATGAATCTCGAAGAAAGTCCACAAAAGAACCTACACATTTTCGGCGATGCCGATTTGTCGGAAATCGATTTGCACGAGCTGCTTTTTACCTTCCGAAATTTTGGACAGGATTTCTTCACAATGGATCATGTAATTGGAGACATTTCGGGAAAAGTAATGTACGATACCGAATGGTCACAAAAATTCGACCTGATCGACAAAAGCCTGCTCATTGAAAGTTCTGTGGAAGTTAAAAACGGTGAACTTTTCGATTTTGAGCCAATGCTTGCACTTTCCGATTATATTATGGTGGATGATTTAAGACACATTAAATTTTCGACTCTGAAAAACGACATTGTCATCCAGGGCGAAAAAGTATATATCCCACGCATGGACATCCATTCGTCCGCCATCAACGTCGAAATATCGGGTATTCACGGTTTCGACCAACAGGTTTCGTACGATGTGAAAGTGTTGCTTTCCGATTTATTGACCAAAAAAATAAGCCAAAAAAAACAGGAGGAATGGCAAATAGAGGACGATCCTGATGGCATGATTACCCTCTTTTTGATCCTTGAAGGGAATGTGGATGACATTCAAATAAAATATGATTTCAAACGGGCAAAGTCAGCTTTAAAGGACGACATCCAAAATGAAAAGCAAGAGATGAAAACCATTCTTCGTGAAGAACTTGGTTTGTTTAAAA
This sequence comes from Bacteroidales bacterium, assembly GCA_021740905.1. Classification (GTDB taxonomy): domain Bacteria; phylum Bacteroidota; class Bacteroidia; order Bacteroidales; family M50B96; genus JAIOYV01. The sequence continues at coordinate 22,761 of JAIOYV010000020.1, read as the reverse complement.
AGGACAGCACCCTGTCGAAAAAACCGAAAGAAAAAAAGAAGAAGGTGAAGGTGGTCTGGGATGAGGAGTAACAGTCGGCAGTCTACAGTATGCAGTCTACAGTTTTCAGTCTACAGTTCACATTTTGTCGGAAGGCAGCAGATGGCAATGTAGAGACGCAATTTATTGCGTCTTTTAGTGATTCTAATTTGTTATTGAGACGCAATAAATTGGATCTCTACTTTTAATCCCCAGTACCCCCAACACCCAGTGTAGCGAACAGCCCCCTGCCTACTTAAAAGTGTCGGCGCGTCTTTGAGTCACACCGACACCTTCCCCCACTAAGGACTAAGAATCGCCCTTTGCCGACTGCCGACTGAAAGGCAGGAAGCAATAAACCAACTAAATGTAAGTTTTACTTTCTTTGCGCAATTTTAAAATGATGTGAAAGGTGAATATTTATTCTAAAAAACAGAAGTGGAAATTTGCATTGCTGATGATGGCTGTGTTAATTGGTATGTCCTCCCTTGTGTTTACCAACCGCCTGGTAACTAAGTTATCAAAAGAAGAAAGAAAAAGTGTAGAGCTTTGGGCGGAAGCTAATCGCCAATTGTCGAAACCTGGGAATGACCAGGACATAAGCTTCATTTTCGAAGTAATACGGAAAAACAAAACCATTCCGGTTATTATGGTTGATGAGGAAATGACCATCCTTGCTGCCCGAAACTTGGATTCGTTGAAATCAATTATCGATAAAAAAGCTCTCGGTCCCGAAGTTCTTGAGCGGAATCTGGCGTACCTTTATAAGCAACTGGAAATAATGAAGTCGGAGCATGAGCCTATTGAAATAGTGCTGATGAATGGACACAAAAACATTATTTATTACAAAGATTCCATATTGTTGACCCAGCTGTTTTATTATCCTTTTTTCCAGTTGGGGGTCATCTTTCTGTTTATCCTCGTGGCCTATCTGGCTTTTAGTTCGTCGCGCAGGGCCGAGCAGAATCAGGTTTGGGTAGGTATGTCGAAAGAAACTGCCCACCAGCTGGGCACACCCATTTCCTCGCTGCTGGCCTGGGTCGAGTACATGAAGGAAGAAAACACAAACCAGGAAATGTTGCTGGAAGTTGAGAAAGATGTCCAGCGATTGGAGACCATAACAGAACGTTTTTCTAAAATTGGGTCAGCACCGGTTCTTGTTCGCACCAATATTGTTGAAGTAATAAATTCATCCATTGCCTATTTGAAAACCCGTACTTCGAAAAAGGTAAACTATCAGGTAAACTATGATCATATAGATGAAATCCTTGTTCCTATCAACCAGGCTTTGTTCGAGTGGGTGATTGAAAACCTTTGTAAGAATGCCATTGATGCCATGGAAGGTGCCGGTGAGATTGAAATTTCAATCCAGGACAATACTCAAATTGTGTATGTGGATATTAAAGATACGGGAAAAGGAATCCCTAAGACCAAGTTTAAAACTGTTTTTCAGCCTGGATATACCACTAAACAAAGAGGTTGGGGACTTGGGCTATCCCTTTCAGAACGGATAATCGAGACTTATCATGCAGGAAAAATATTTGTCAAAAGTTCCGATCATGAAACGGGAACTACTTTCAGGATTGCCTTGCGCAAATAGGAAGGGAAAATTTGGAGTCAGGAATATTGCTGATTTCTAATTTTTTAGCATGATTAAAATATTTTTTCTGATTAAAATAAAAATTATACTTTTGCACGACATTTTTTAGGGCTGTGAACTATCTGAAAAATTATAGTATCCCATTTAAGGGATTACGGGACGGAACCCATGTTTTCGACTTTGAAGTCGACAAAAAGTTCTTTGAGCAATTTGAACATTCGGAAATTGAAAATGGAAAATTTTCGGTCGTCGTAAAGCTTGAGAAAAACGCTACTTTCATGGCGCTCGACTTTATTACGAAAGGCACTATTGAATTGGAATGTGACCGGTGCCTCGAAAAATTTGACTTGAACGTTGAAAGCGAAGACCGCATAATCATCAAATTTGGTGAAGAAATCTTCGACTCAAGATATATTGGAGAAGAAATACAGGAAGTCACCCATCAACAATCCGAACTAAATGTAGCACAAAATATTTATGAATTTATCCATCTGCATTTGCCATACAAAAGGGTGCACCCCGATGACGAACACGGCAACCCAACATGCAGTAAGGAGATTCTTAAATCGCTTGGAAAATATATTATACAAAAAGAACACGAGCCTGACCCACGATGGGACAAGCTTAAAGGCTTATTAAAAAAATAAACAAAAATTAGATAAAATGGCACATCCCAAACATCGAATTTCGAAACAACGCCGAAATAAGCGTAGGACTCATTATAAAGCTGTAGCACCTACTGTTGCTATTGATCCGACTACTGGTGAAGCTCATCTTTACCATCGGGCACATTGGCATGAAGACAAGCTCTATTACAAAGGGCAGGTTGTTATGGAGAAAGGCGTAGAGGCTTAATCCACTTAATATTACATGAGGATTGGTATTGATATAATGGGTGGCGATTATGCCCCCAGTGCTACTGTTTTGGGTGCTATACTTGCACGCAAAGAGCTGCCCGAAACATGCACTATCGTACTTATTGGCGACCAAACAAAAATACTTCCTCTCCTGGAGCAGGGAAATATCGACCCAGCATTGTTCGAGATCGTCCATTCCGACGAAATTATCGAAATGGGCGAGCATCCAGCCAAGGCATTTGCGAAAAAACAAAATTCGAGTATTGCCATTGGCTTTCAAATGTTGAGTACTGGTAAGCTCGATGGTTTTGCCAGTGCGGGCAACACCGGGGCAATGTTGGTTGGTTCGATGTACACCGTCAAAGTTATCCCTGGAATAATAAGGCCATGCATCAGTAGCGTTATGCCTCGGCTTTTGGGAGGTGACTCTATCCTTCTCGATGTTGGTATCAATGCCGATTGCCGCCCCGATGTACTTTATCAATATGCTGTTTTGGGTTCTATTTATGCTGAATTTGTGCATGGTGTCAAAAACCCCAAAATAGGATTGCTCAACATTGGATCAGAAGAAGAAAAAGGGAATCTGCTATCCAGGTCGACGTACGAGCTGATGAAGAATTCCAACGATTTCAATTTTATCGGTAATATTGAAGGGAACGAACTCTTTGGCGATAGAGCCGATGTGATTGTGACTGATGGCTTTACCGGCAATGTAGTATTAAAAGAGGCCGAAGCTTTTTATTCTCTCATCAAGAAAAGAAAAATTGAAGACGAATATTTCAATCGCTTTAATTTTGAAATATATGGAGGCACCCCAATTCTGGGCATCAATTCCACTGTAGTTATAGGTCACGGCGTATCAAACGATACGGCTATCAAAAATATGATTATTCATACCTCAGAAGTTGCTGAGGCTCAAATAAACATGAAAATTAAAGAAGCATTTCAGTAATGGCAAATATTTCAGCAGTAATAAGTGGCATCGAATGTTCCGTCCCTGATTATATCCTTACCAACCAGGAATTAGAAAAAATGGTTGACACAACCGACGAGTGGATTACTACACGCACAGGCATCAAAGAACGTAGGATACAGAAAGGGGAGGGGCTTGGAACCTCTGATATGGCTGCTGATGCTGTTCAGAAATTGCTGAAAAAAACAGGTACAGCTCCCGAAGAAGTTGACCTGCTTATTTGTGCCACTGTTACCCCCGATATGCAATTTCCCGCCACGGCCAACATTATTTGCGATAAAGTGGGGATCAAGAATGCTTTCAGTTTCGACATGAATGCTGCTTGCTCGGGATTTCTATATGGATTAGCTACTGCAGAAAAATATATTTTAAGTGGGATGTACAAAAAAGTAATCGTTGTTGGAGCCGATAAGATGTCTTCGATAGCCGATTATACCGATCGCACAACCTGTATTATTTTTGGCGATGCAGCAGGTGCTGTATTGATTGAGCCTAACTCAAATGGTTATGGGATACAAGACTCAATACTTCGCTCGGATGGATCAGGACGGATTCATTTGCACCAGAAAGCCGGAGGCTCGGTAAAGCCTGCTTCGCACGAAACAGTGGACGCTCGCGAACACTACATCTATCAAGAAGGGCAAGCTGTTTTTAAATTTGCCGTCAAAAATATGGCCGATATATCCGTTGAAATAATGGAAAAGAATGGCCTTACTTCCAACGATATTGCCTGGTTGGTGCCCCACCAGGCCAACCTGCGTATTATCGAAGCCACTGCACGGCGCATGGGTATCGACAAAGATCAGGTAATGATAAATATATACCGCTATGGCAACACCACCAATGGAACCATCCCACTCTGCTTATGGGAATGGGAAAAGAAGTTGAAAAAAGGCGACAATATTGTGCTGGCTGCCTTTGGTGGTGGCTTTACCTGGGGAAGTATTTACCTGAAGTGGGCTTACGATTCGAATTAACCATTGTTTATATCTGCTCTTTAAACCGCCATTCAACCCCATACAATTCAGCAATTTTAGCTGATAATTCTTTGGCTTCGTTTTCTTCGAGACTTACAAGACGGCCTGCTTTTCCTTTCAACGAAACCAGGTAGACTTCGTAAGTAATAATCTCACTGGTAAAGGGTATAGCCAACGCAATATATCTTTTCCAGGTCAACTTTCTTTTTACAGTGTTAACAAACAAGATTTTATCGGGTAGTTTTTTGGTATCGGTGAACAAGCGAATCCCAAAAACCTGCACATAATTCGAAAATACTTTTCCGTCGAAATCAAATTCAAACTTATCTTTTGCACGGACAATTGCCACCCCAATCAACAACAATAAAAGGAATACCCAACCTGTCGACAAAAATTCCAGGGTCGATTGTGGTTTGTCAAATGTCACAGAAATAAGCCCAATCAAAGACAGGACAAGCAAAAAACCTCCAACTAAGATGCCTGATTGGGAGAAGAGCCTTTTCTCTTAATTGAATTTCATAGTTTTGCAATTTGACATTTCAAAAATAAGTAAGTTTTCTAATAGCCTCTAATTAGTTTTTAAATGGATCCAATCACTATTTTTGCACTTGAAAAAATCTTTAGAATGAACATCAAAAAAGAAGATATTGAAATAATGGCACCAGTGGGTTCGTTCGAATCGCTGATGGCGGCCATACAGGGAGGGGCCAACTCGGTGTATTTTGGAATTGGGCAGTTGAACATGCGGAGCAAATCGTCGAATAATTTTACCACCGAAGATTTAAAAAAGATTGTGAGCATCTGCAACGAAAACAATGTAAAGAGCTACCTTACCGTAAACACCATTATTTACGACCGCGACATCAAGGTGATGAAGCAAATTGTGGATGTGGCGAAAGCGAGTGGCATTTCGGCCATCATCGCCTCCGACATTGCAGTAATTAATTATGCTTTTGAAAAGGGGGTTGAAATACACGCTTCGACCCAACTTAATATCAGCAACATTGAGGCATTGAAATTTTACTCCCGTTTTTGTGATGTGATAGTGACTGCACGCGAACTGAGCCTGAGACAGGTGAAAGCCATTTCAGAAGCGATAAAAGAAGAAAATATCTGCGGACCATCGGGGAATCTTGTGAAGATTGAGGTATTTGCCCACGGTGCCTTGTGCATGGCTGTTTCGGGGAAATGCTACCTGAGCCTTCACGAGCAAAACTCTTCGGCCAACCGGGGTGCATGTCGACAGACCTGCCGGAAAGCTTATACCGTAACCGAAAAGGAATCGGGCTACCAACTCGACATCGAAAACGAATACATAATGTCGCCCCAAGACCTGTGCACGGTGGGTTTTGTCGATAAACTTTTAAATGCAGGGATCACCGTCCTGAAAATTGAAGGACGTGCCCGCGCACCCGAATATGTAAAAACGGTCACCAAAGTGTATCGAGAGGCTGTTGATGCGTACATTGATGGTCAATATTCAACAGAGAAAATAAAGGCTTGGGAAGACGAACTGTCAACTGTTTTCAACCGTGGGTTTTGGGATGGCTATTACCTGGGCCGTAAGATTGGTAAATGGAGCAAGCAGTACGGCTCGCAGGCCACCAAGCGAAAAATGTATATTGGTAAAGGCATGAACTATTTTGCCAAACTGAAGGTGGCCGAATTCCAGCTCGAAGCAGGCGAACTGAATGTGGGCGACAATATCCTGATTACCGGCCCAACCACCGGGGTAATCGAGCAAAAGGTAGAGGAGATGAGGGTTGATTTGAAAGCAACCGAGCACGCTAAAAAAGGGGTGAAAGTTTCCATTCCCATCCCTGTAAAAATCCGCCCTTCCGACAAGCTTTACAAGGTGGTTGATACAACTATTGAAATGTTGCAATAACCTGATAGTTTAAACTTTAATCCATTTGTCATGATGAAAACAATAAATTCAAAAGTCAAGAATCCTGCACAGGATATTTGACAAATATAATTAGATTCCAAACCCTACATTTCCATGAAAACAATACACTTCATCAATTTATATCAGAATAAAGAACTAATTTGATTTATTTTTGTCTGATGATTATTGATATGAAGAAACCCAATAATATGAAAAAGATATACTTCATCGTACTACTAATTTTTGCACTTCAAAGCACAGGACTACAATTATCGGCACTGTCGGAGATTGAAGTTTTGGAAGAACAAATCGGTTCGCAACAGCTTACACTTGACGAGATAACTACCCAGAACGAGGATCTTATAAAAGAAGTCACCCGCCTGAAAAAGGACAAAAACGAGAAGATCGAAATTATCCGGCTTAAGGATCAAAAGATCGTAACACTTGCGGCTGTAATTACTGTACTTTCAATACTTTGCCTGATATTTTTCTTTGCCTATCGCTCGGTGAGGCGGCGTAAAAGAATTGATATTGCCGAATTGGAGGAAGAGATAGCAAGGCTGAAACAATGATTATTGTTTATTGACTATTGATTAATTTGATCACCATATACCCTATGGAAGATCGGATCAAGCTACTTAAACAACCTTCCAAATAAGAATAATCCCTGATGTTATTTACGTTTTGTACCCACCGATGGCTGCCTTTCTTTTTCTGGTTCTTTAAACGGAAGTCCTTCTTGGTTAGGATCCCAATCCAATTCTAAATCCCAATTGGCACGCACCTTAACTTCGCCGGAAAAATAATTGGTTTTTTCAGGTTGAAGTTTGTCTAAATATTTACCGGTATCCCATTTGCCATTTCCATTCCGGTCGAAGATAAATTTCAATTTAAAATTTCCCGGCATGAGGTAGTTGAAATTTACAGTTTCCTCCGATTTTACTTTTCGCTCATCAAGAATACTTTCTTTTTCACCAATTAACTGAACAATGCCTGGCCCGTCAAAACTTTCCAGTTTCAGGATGATATTTCCATAGTCTTCGATAGGTCGGGTTTTAAAAATAATGGCTGTGCTGTCGGTGTAGTTGCCCCAAATACTTACAAAGGCCGAATCGTCAGCAACAAACTCATAGCGTTTGTCATCCTCCCATTGGGCCGAAACATGAAAACCCCTCACTATAGCTGAATCCTTAGAGATTGAATAAGGCATCCTGACCTGGTTGGTATCCTGGGTTGTATAAATTTGGATCAGCGAGGTATCGAAAACTGAAATGGGTTCTGCAAAAATCATTTCAAAGTTTTTTTCTTTTTGAAGGTTTGAATTTATTCGTGGCAAAGTTGAAAACTGCAATCCTTTGGGCTTTTCATCCTCCGTGTCTTTTTCTTTCTTTTTCTTTTCTTTTTCCCTGAAGCCAAGTTTTAACGTATCGCAGTGGAGGTAGTCCTCGTCGAGTGAATCTTTGCGGATATAGGATATCTCCATGCGTATGGTATCTGTGTTAAAATCTGTCGAATCGGTAAGCCAGAGGAAAAGACTATCGAGGTTTTCGTGGTATTCCGGGATAAATGCAGCGGTATCGGGCGAAAGAAAATTGATCTTGATGGAGTCCTCCACAGCCTGATTGAAAGCCAGTTTTATCAGAGCCTTATTTTTACGGTCGGAGCTTTTCAGGTATTGCTTGTTGAATTTTTCCTCGAATAACCATAGCTGAATATCGCTTGGGTATTTTTCTACAATCGTACTTATTACGATACTGTCTTTTAGCAAAGTATCAGGAGGAAGGATGGTATTAATCAGGGTATCTGCTGAAATAGTGTCGGACGGAAGGGTGTTGCGGGGAATGGTGTCGATATGCTCCTTTAGTATGGCAAAAGGGGTCAGGAACGTATCCAAATAAGCAATGGCTTCGTTGGGCTGGTCGAACAGGTAATTGTTGTTGGCATCGCGTAGGGCAAACAGTTTGTAAGTGGCCGATCGCATATTATTGATCGAAAAACTTCCATTCGGTAAACTGCGTGCAACATATTCAGGGATCACCTTCATGGGCATAGTGTCGGCTAATTCAGAATAAACCATAACCAGCACTTCCGATTCGGCAAGCTTGGTGAAGGCATTGTTTATTTTTCCGCTAATGGAAAGGGAGTCAAGCTTGTCGCCGGTAGCAAAAACAAACTGGAAATTCTGCATCACATTGCCCTCGTTGTTGTCGACAATGGCATCACCAAAGTTTAAAGTGTACGTGGTGCTGTCGGCCAATTCGTTGTTCAATTCGATGTACAGTTTTTTCCCTTTTAGTTTTATTTCGGGTTTTTCGGGAAGGGGAGGAGAGATTATCAGTTTCTGGGTCAGGTTTTTCAGCACGATATATTCATCGAAAGTGATGATTATTTTTTGCGATTTGAAGTGTGTGGAGAAATTTGCCGGCTCGCTTTCAACCACTTTGGGAGGTGTCTCATCTTTCGGACCCCCTTCGGGCATTCCCATGTTGGCGCAGGATGACAGGAGGGAAAAAAGAAAAACGATGCCTCCTATTCTAAATAATGTGTTGGATATTTGTTTTTTACGTTTCATGCAATATTTTTTCTCAAAACGGTTTTTTCTGAATTCAATTATCAAACTACAAATTAATCAATAGTAAATAATCCATAATCATTTATTTCAGTTTGCTATTGTTTATATGCCGGTCTTTGTCCCGTGTGTTTTTCTTTTCTATATTTTTAATAAATGCGGATGTCAGGTCAACGCCTGTTTGGTTTGCTATACAGATGAGTACCCAAAGCACATCGGCCAGTTCATCGGCCAGTTCCTTCGATTCATCCTTATCCCTGAATGACTGCTCGCCATATTGCCTGGACATAATCCGGGCCACTTCGCCTACTTCCTCGGTAAGTATAGCCATGTTCGTAAGTTCGCTAAAGTAGCGCACCCCTACGGTCTTTATCCAACCATCAACTTTTTCCTGTGCTTCTTGTAAAGTCATTTGTAAAGTTTTGCCAAAAATAGGAAAATTAGATTTGGGTACTTTACAACAAGGACATTGTGGAGCAAAGATATTTTCCTTGTCAATCGAAAAAATGGTATATAGGCCTAAAATATCCTTGAAAAGGATTTGGACGTTTAAAAAGAATGAGTACTTTTGCTACTCGTTTTCGATCAAAGGGAGTAGTTTATTGAAAGCAGGAAAGGAGCAATATAAGGAAGCAAAGGAAAATTTTTCAGAGAAGAATCAATGGAATTGTTATTTACTCAATGCAAAACGAAGAGAGTATGCTTGATACATTAATAACAAGTAAAACCAGGGTTAAGCTTCTCATGAAGTTTTTCCTGAACAGCAATTCGAGTTCGTATTTACGAAACCTTGAAACGGAGTTTGGCGAATCGACCAATGCTATCCGGCAGGAGTTGAATAAATTCGAGAAAGCCGGCCTGTTAAATTCCTTTTCCGAAGGGAACAAGAAAATGTTCCAGGCCAACACACAGCATCCCCTTTTTCAGGACATTCATAACATCCTTCTTAAGCAAATAGGTTTCGATCATATCATTGAAAAAGTGATCCAGAAACTCGGCAAGGTTCAATCGGTATTTATCGTAGGCGATTTTGCCAAGGGTATTGATACACAAATCATCGATTTGATATTCCTGGGCGAAAACATAAACCGCACCTATTTGTTTGATTTGATCGAAAAAGCAGAAACGATGATTAAGCGGAAGATCCGCTACCTGGTGTTGAGTTTACAGGAATTTGATAACTATAAAAAAGATGCAAGCGGGATACAGCCTTTGTTGCTCTGGACAAAGGAGCTGTAAGTCTGAAACATATTTCACAAGGCACAATGGAGAAGCCCACATTCGATAAACGATGGCATGTAGTGTACTCCGCCCCAAAGGCAGAGATGAAGGTCGACCAGGAGTTTCAGGAACTCGGGTTGGAAACCTTTTGCCCTACCCAAACCGTTGTTCGCCAGTGGAGCGACCGAAAGAAGAAAGTCGAAAAGGTACTGTTTACTTCGTATGTGTTTGTAAAGTGCAACTTTCGGGATTATGAGAATATTTATCGTGTACAGGGCTTTGTTCGCTTTGTATATTATCTTGGAAAACCTGCTATTGTCAGGGATCATGAAATTGAAAATATAAAGATTTTTTTGGAACAGGTAACCGATCATTCCATTACTTTTGTGCGGGATGAGATGGTTCGGATAGCGGAAGGGCCACTGGAAGGAAGAACTGGAACGGTAGAGAACATCGGGAAGAATAAAATAAGGATCCGCATCGGGCAATTAGGGATGTCCCTGGTAGCAGAAGTGCACAAAAACAAGGTCAAACACTTGCAAACGGCAGTTTAGACCTACATATTTATTTTCAGCTAGTTACGGTTTGTGCACTGTGACTTACGAGGCGAAGCTGTGTTTGACTGGTTGCTGGTTACTAGATATTGGTTGCTGATTACGGCTTCAAAGCTTGATCCGTGATTTCAAAAACAATCCTGAAAGGATTGAATGTGAATAACCCTGTGCGAAGCGCAGGTTATCAAATCAAAATGATAAGCGAACCCTAAATGGGTTCAACTAAAAATTAAAAGAATAACACCATTTATGAAAACAATCGCTGTAATAGGACTTGGCTATGTGGGGCTTCCACTGGCTGTGGAGTTTGGAAAAAAAAGAAAAGTTATAGGTTTTGAAATCCGTCAGTCGCGAGTGGATGAACTGAACCTTGGACATGACCCTACACTTGAAGTGGAAGACGAAGACTTAAAAGCTGTATTGGTAAATAAGTTGTCGGCTTTGGATTCGGGAAAAGGCTTGTACCTGACCACAAAGATCCAGGAAATAAAGGATGCCGAAATCTATATTGTGGCCGTTCCAACCCCGACCGACAAAAACAACCGGCCCGACCTGACCCCACTGATAAAGGCTTCGGAAACGGTGGGGAAAGTACTAAGCGATGGGGACATTGTAATATACGAATCAACCGTTTACCCTGGCGCCACTGAAGAAGATTGCGTTCCTGTTTTGGAGAATGTATCAGGCAAAATCATGAACAATCATTTCTACGTTGGCTATTCACCCGAACGCATCAACCCTGGCGACAAAGTCCACACACTTACCACTATTAAAAAAGTAACATCCGGTTCTACACCCGAAATTGGGAAAGAAGTCGATGCTTTATACAAGGAGATCATCACTGCCGGAACTCATCTGGCTACAAGCATAAAAGTTGCCGAAGCTGCCAAGGTAATCGAAAACTCACAGCGCGATATCAACATTGCTTTTGTGAATGAGCTATCCAAAATCTTCAACCTAATGGGCATCGATACCCTTGAAGTTTTAGAAGCTGCCGGTACAAAATGGAATTTTCTACCTTTCCGTCCAGGTTTGGTCGGGGGACATTGCATCGGGGTCGATCCTTTTTACCTTGCACAAAAAGCCCAGGAAGTGGGTTATCATCCCGAAATTATCCTGGCCGGTCGCCGCCTGAATGACTCGATGGGTGGCTATGTAGCTGATACAGTTGTTAAACTGATGCTGAAATCAGGATTACACGTGAAAGCAAACAAAGCTCTGATGCTGGGGATTACTTTCAAGGAAAATTGCCCGGACATCCGCAACACCCGAGCTATTGACATTTATCATGAGTTAAAAAGCTACGGGATGGAAGTAGATATTTACGATCCATGGGCCAGTGCCGAAGAAGTTCAACATGAATATGGGATAGGTATTTTGAATGACTTCCCCGAAGGAAATGGTTATGGTGCGATAATCCTTGCTGTTGCTCACGACGAATTCAAAGAAATAGACATCAAAGCCTACAAGGAATCGGGCACTATCATTTTTGATGCAAAAGGGATTTTGCCGAAGGACCTTGTTGACGCTCGATTGTAAAATTTTGACACCTTTTTCATAAAACCCTTCCGAGTGTTTAGGCCTGTTCAAGCTTATGGAAAACCTTATTAAATTTGAGCAAATTGAATCTAAAATAGTAGATTTAAGGGGACAAAAAGTCCTTTTGGATAGGGATGTCGCTGAAATTTATGGTGTTGAAACCAAACGAATAAATGAAGCTGTTAAGAACAATCCAGAGCGTTTTCCTGATGGGTATATCATATAACTTGATGATAATGAGAAGGATAAGCTGGTCGAAAATTTCGACCGGTTCGAAATACTTAAACATTCAAGTGTACATCCAAAGGCTTTTACAGAAAGAGGAATGTATATGTTGGCAAATATCCTAAAAAGTCAAACAGCAGTATAAACCACCATCGCTATTATCGAAACATTCGCCAAAGTACGTGAGCTAACTCAATCAATACAAAAACTTTCAGAAAACCCTGAAGCAGACAAACAGAAATCATTGATGCAACACAGCGGCGAAATAATGGCAGACCTTCTGGGCGATAACCTACAAACAACAGATACAGAAACTTCATTTGAGATTAATTTTGCTGTAATGAAGTTTAAGCACACGATAAAAAGAAAGTAAATTACTATACTATCACAAAAAGCATTTTACAATAAATAATATGTCAGAAAACAATTACAGCCTTACCAACCTACGCGAGCTCGAAGCCGAAGCCATTCACATTATCCGCGAGGTAGCAGCCGAATTTGAAAACCCGGTTATGTTGTATTCCATAGGGAAAGATTCATCTGTGATGGTGCGCCTGGCCGAGAAAGCTTTTTATCCGGGCAAGGTGCCATTTCCCCTTATGCACATCGACTCGAAATGGAAATTTAAGGAAATGGTTGAATTTAGGGATAACTATGCCAAAGAGAAAGGCTGGAACCTGATTGTCCATTACAACAAGGAAGGCTTTGAATCGGGCATAGGACCCTTTAGCCACGGAAGCAAAGTACACACCGATGTGATGAAAACACAAGCACTTCTCCAGGGACTCGATAAATACGGTTTCGATGCAGCCTTTGGCGGTGCCCGTCGTGATGAAGAAAAATCAAGGGCCAAAGAGCGCATTTTCTCTTTCAGGGATAAATTCCATCAATGGGATCCAAAAAATCAACGTCCCGAACTGTGGAGCATCTACAATGCAAAAGTACACAAAGGCGAATCGATCCGTGTTTTCCCTATCTCAAACTGGACAGAGCTAGATATCTGGCAATATATCCGCCTCGAAAATATCCCAATTGTGCCCTTGTATTATGCAAAAGAGCGGCCCATCATAGAATACAATGGTGCTTTGGTTTTGGTTGATGATGAAAGAATGCCAAAGGAATTGGCCGAAAAGGCAAAAATGCGGATGGTCCGTTTCCGCACACTCGGATGCTATCCGCTCACTGGGGCTGTTGAATCCGATGCCGATACAATCGAAAAGATCGTTGAAGAAATGATGACCACCACCAAATCCGAACGTACCACCCGGGTTATCGACTTCGACCAGGACGGCAGCATGGAACAGAAAAAACGGGAAGGGTATTTTTAGTTGCTGGTTGCTGGTTACTGGTTACTGATTGAAATGTAACGATATGGAGTAAATGAAGATTGTCAAGGAATGATTATATGGCTGGTTATCATGATTTAGAAATATATAAAATGGCTTTCGTTCTTGCTATTCAGGTTCATAAAGAATCTTTAAAGCTGCCCTCTTTCGAACTCTATGAACAAGGTAGTCAAGTACGTCGATCATCGAAAGGTATTAAAGATGCAATTTCTGAAGGATACGGAAGAAAAAGGTATAAAGCTGATTTTATTAAATTTTTGGTTTATTCACAAGCATCGTGTGATGAATGTACAGGTCAAATAGAAATGATTATTGAATTGTATAAGGATCAAAATGGATGGAAGGATTTATTGGGAAAATATAATGAGTTGGGAAGAAAAATTAATAAGTTTATCCAATATGTTGAATCAAGTTGGAGATAGCCAAACCAGCAACCAGCAACCAGCAACCAGCAACCAGTAACCAGCAACCAGCAACCAGCAACCAGCAACCAGTAACCAGTAACCAGCAACCAGTAACCAGTAACCAGCAACCAGCAACCAGTAACCAGTAACCAGTAACCAGCAACCAGCAACCAGTAACCAGTAACCAGCAACCAGCAACCAGCAACAAATATTAAGAATACAATAATGACACACACATCAAATTTAGACATAAACTCTTTCCTAAACCAGGACGAAAAAAAGGATCTTCTCCGTTTGCTTACGGCTGGATCCGTTGACGATGGAAAATCAACCCTGATCGGGCGCTTACTTTTCGATAGCAAGAAATTGTATGAGGACCAATTGGTGGCTTTAGAACGCGACAGCAAACGCGTGGGCCATGCCGGGGAAGAGATTGATTACGCACTTTTGCTTGATGGTCTGAAAGCCGAACGCGAACAGGGTATCACCATCGATGTGGCCTACCGCTATTTTTCGACTAACAAACGAAAGTTTATTATAGCCGACACACCCGGTCATGAGCAATATACCCGAAATATGGTGACCGGCGGTTCCACAGCAAACCTGGCCATTATTTTGGTAGATGCTGTAAACGGTGTCATCACCCAAACCCGTCGGCATACCTTTTTGGTTTCATTACTGGGAATCAAACATGTTGTCCTCGCGGTAAACAAAATGGATTTAGTGAACTATTCCCAGGAACGTTTCGACGAAATCGTTTCAGAATATAAGAACTTCATCACTCGGTTGGATATTCCTGACGTTCACTTTGTTCCTCTTTCAGCTTTAAAAGGCGACAATGTGGTAGACCGGTCAACCAATATGCCTTGGTATTCCGGGAAGTGTATCCTCGATTTATTGGAAACCATCCACGTGAGCAGCGACCGAAATTTTGTTGATATGCGCTATCCTGTTCAATATGTGTTGAAACCCGACAATGAATTCCGGGGATTTTCAACCTCGGTGGCTTCGGGTATTATTCGCAAAGGGGATAGCGTAATGGTGCTTCCTTCAAGGAAAATAACCAAAGTAAAATCAATCATTACACAGGATGCTGAGCTTGTCGAAGCATTCCCGCCCCAGTCTGTGACGGTTACCCTGGAAGATGAAATTGACATTTCGCGCGGCGATATGCTCGTTCACCCCAATAACATGCCACGCATTGAGCGTCATTTCGAGGCCATGTTGGTGTGGATGGACGAAAAGCCCATGGATGCCAACTCGCAATTCTTTGTAAAACATACCACCAACACAACCAAGGGCAGAATCGACACCATCCGCTATAAGATTGATGTTAATACCTTGCATAAATCCAATATCGAAAATTTCCAACTGAATGAGATCGGGCGGGTCGTGATCACAACCAACAAGCCACTTTATTTTGACCCTTACACAAAAAATCGGGCTACCGGGTCTTTTATCTTGATTGATCCCATTACCAATAATACCTGTGCGGTAGGTATGATAATCGACCGCATGGCCAGCAAAGATTTGCCTTCTCGTATCACTGATATGGAAGTCCAGAAAATCCAAAAGGGACAAAGTCTGGTCTCGTTGAAAGAACGTGAAAAACGAAACAACCAGAAGGGAGCTACTATTTGGATAACTGGTTTGCACGGGTCAGGCAAAAACCAATTGGCCTTTACCCTTGAAAGGAAACTATTCGACATGGGTGCTGTAGCCGTTTTATTGGATGGTACATCAGTCCGATCGGGTTTAAGTCGCGAATTGGACTTTTCCCAAGCCGACCGGGCCGAGCACCTACGTCGTGTTGCCCATATTTGTAAATTGTTGAACGATCAGGGTATCATCACTGTTTGTTCATTTATTTCACCCAACGAATATATTCGTCAGCAAATAGCCGAGATTGTTGGCCCCGGCCTTTTTCATCTCATATACATGGATGCCGATGTCGAATACTGCAAACAGCAAGGGAAAGACGACCTCTATGCCAAAGCTGAAGAAGGAAAATTGCATGATATTCCGGGTGTAGATTTAAATTACGACATACCAACAAACATTGCCCTTTCCCTCAAACCCACAGAAACAGATGGTGAAAAAGTGTTGGATTATTTGAGTGGTAAGAAAATTTGGCCGGTTGAGTAATCCACTTGCGGATCAATATCCATTAATGACTCCGAAGAACGATGCAGGCTATTTAATGACAGCAAAGATGAATGACCATTATTAAAGTCGGCAGTTCACAGTCAGTTTACCCACCGAAGCTTTAGCGTAGGAGGGCAGTAAACAGTCTTGAGGAGGACACTACATTTGACATTTTTCTGACTATTTATGACCACATTTTGACTGTAATTTGACATTTTGATTCTATGCATTCACCTCAAGTAAAATCATTTATACGGCAACACAGTGCCCTTTTCTGGCTCACACCTGAAGATAAAAAACAGGACATCAGTGAGGAGTTTCTAGTGGAGACTATTTTGAATTATGGCACTCTTGATGACAGTTTAAAGCTTGTTTCCCTTTTAGGTAATACCCACGTATTGAGTTGAAGCACTTTACAAAATCCCACGACCGCTTTCTGATTATCGATACTTCAATAGTGTATCATATCGGAGCCTCACTGAAAGATCTGGGGAAAAAGCCTGTAGTGAGCCTGTCGAACTATGGTTTGCATTTTCAAAGATCAACCTTGATGCAGAAGAATTGCTTAAAAAACTAGAGGATTGATTTGTTATTTTTTAATATGGAATACAAAATAGAACACAGATTTACCCCTGCCTGCCCCGTAGAGAGGGACGATTGTAGCGGGGTGGAATTTATATTCAACTGGGGTTACACAGATGTTACGAATAAAAACAGATAAAATCCGTGCTGAACTTGTCCGACTTTTGGCGGACTCGTTCAATCCGTTACCCTATAACGAAGTGTATCAGGGCCACCCCCACGCATAAAGCGGGGCTGGTAGTGTTCTTTCAACTTAGTGTAGTTGAGGTAAGACTTTATCAAAATTTGTTTACCTTTACCTTATGATTTTAAATGCCACAAGATGAGCTATAAATTGACATTAGACATCCCTTTTAATGCGTTTTCGGTGCTTAGTCAAAATCCCACCGAATTTGGAAAGGAATTACTCGAAGCTGCATTGTGTAAATGGTATGAACTGGGAAGAATCTCACAATCTAAAGCGGCTGAAATCGCAAATATTTCAAGATATGAGTTCATTGAAGTGATGAAGAAACACAATGTTTCCCCATTTCAATATACTCTTGAAGAACTTGACAAAGAATTTATTTTATAAAGCCAGCCTATGAAACTGGTAGTAAATGCCTCGCCTCTTATTTTCCTTGCAAAAATTGATTTAATACAAGTCCTTCCGGATATTGTTGATTGTCTTGTTATACCAAAAGCTGTTACGAAAGAAATAGCAAAACATAAGGATAAGGCTTCCCAGTGGCTCGAAAACAACATTGAACAATTCCAAATGTAAGAAAAGACAATACCTGACTTTATCAAGGCATGGGATTTAGGAAGCGGTGAAACTGAAGTAATCGCGTATGCTGAGAATAAGAAAGGTTTTGTGGCGGCATTAGACGATAAAGCAGCTAGGAACTGTGCTTTGAGTATGAACATAGAAGTGATTGGCACTATAGGTTTGATATTATTGGCGAAACGAAAGCAAATGATATTTGAGGCAACAAGCTATCTTGTCAGATTAAAAACAGAAGGCTATAGGATTAGTGATCAATTATTTGAACATGCAATGAAATTGGCTCAACAATAGGATCAGATAGTTAATTATCCAGGCTACGAACCAAATTACAGACAGCAGTCATGGTAAGTATCAAGTATTTAGTATCAAGTAATGAGATCGAAAATTTTCTGACTATCTCTGACAATTTAATGTTTGACTAAGAATGACAACTGAATGATTTATCCTGCGAAGCTTGTTTTTGCGTAGTAGGACTATCAATGACCATTATCAGTCGGTTTACCCTCCGAAGCTTTAGTGTAGGAGGACAACTTAATGACGCGCAGCAATTGACTATCAATGACAACTTAATGACTATAAATGACGGCGCAGCCAAATGATCCCGGAAAAACGGGGCAGGCAGCGCAGCAAATAACCCTTCAACCTTTCAACCCTTCAACCTTTCAACCTTTCAACTATTAAACAACTCTTCAACCCCTCAACCCTTGACAACTTAATGACGGCGCAGCCAAATGACAACTTAATGACTATAAATGACAATTTCAACCATTCAACTTTTCAACTATTAAACAACTTTTCAACCCTTCAACCCTTCAACTAAAAAGAAAATTTGCACTGACCTTGTCGAAGTATCCTCGTTTACACTGTAATGAATTGTATCAGGGCCTGTCCCGTACATATGGGTTCCACATACATAGAAAAATCTTTTCTTTATATTGAAAACAAATTGAAAAGTCGTAAATTTACAGTTCAAATCAAATGATATGAATGAAATTAGAATACATCGCATAATTAATTCGGAAACCATTACAATTAAAGAACTGCATGACTTTCTTGGCGAAGAGGTAGACATTCTTGTTACTACTCGAGGAAAATCTACCAGGAGAAAAATGAGTGTCAAGCCTGAAAAAACTGCAGCAGCCAGTCTTTCAAAATATAGGAATGAGCAATTGATAGAAAAAGAGGCTGGTATTTGGGAAGAGGTAATCAAGGAGAAATATGCAAATTGTTGATGCCAACGTAATTCTAAGATACTTCTTGAATGACAATGAAGCGATGTTTGCCAATTCGGTTCAGATCATTGAGAATAACAGCATTTTTATTCCTTTTGAAGTAGCCGCAGAAGTAGTGTATGTTCTTGAGAAAGTATATGAGGTACCACGTAATGAAATCAGCCAGTCATTGAGAAACCTTATTGCCAATCCTGACATATCTTTAAACGACAAAGATGTTTTTATTCATGCCCTGCAGATTTACGAAGAGAAGAAGATTGATTTTGTCGATACATTGCTAATTGCATATAATCATATTAAAAAGCACAAAATACACACTTTCGACAAGCAATTACAAAAGTTATTAATTTAGAATTATGGATTGGAACAAGGATATGCCCCCTGCCTGCCCCACTCGCCACGCCTGGCCCGTAACGAAGTGTACCGGGGTGAAATCTCTTTTTTATTTCACAGTGGTAAAGAGGTACGATTGTAGCGGGGTGGAATGTATAAAAGCAATAAATTAAAAAGCAGTTCATTTGCTATTCCATCGGGATAACCACTGATTTTTTTTATCTTTTTTTATCCGTGTAAACCCGTTCAATCCGTCTCATCCGCGTTCCAAGATTATGGAAAAAGCTGAAATAATCATTTATAAAGAAGAAATAAACAACTCCGACTTCCAAATCGAAGTAAGAGTTGAAGATGATACGGTATGGCTGACTCAAGCTCAGATGGCGGAGTTATTTCAGTCAACACGAAATAATATCACACTGCATATTGGGAATGTGTTTAAAGAGGGAGAATTAGAGCAGGATTCAGTTTGTAAGGATTCCTTACTAACTGCACTGGATGGGAAAAGGTACAAAACAAAATTCTACAATCTTGATGTAATTATCTCGGTTGGATACCGGGTTAAATCGCAACGCGGTACACAATTCCGGATTTGGGCAAACAAGATTTTAAAGGAATACCTATTAAAGGGATATGTCCTTAATCATCGTGTCGATAGAATTGAACATAAGCTTATGGAACATGATCAAAAATTTGATATGATCATTAAATCAAGCCTTAAACCCACAGAAGGGATTTTCTATGATGGACAAATCTTCGACGCCTGGCAGTTTGTTGCCGGTTTGATAAAAGAAGCAAATGATTCAATTATATTGATTGACAACTATATTGACGAAAGTGTTCTGATGTTGCTGGCAAAAAGAAATCCAGATGTGAGTGCAATAATCTTTACAGGCAAGATATCTAATCAACTCGAAACAGATCTCAAAAAACACAACCGGCAATATCCAGTAATAGAGCTGAAGCACTTTACAAAATCCCACGACCGCTTTCTGATTATCGATACTTCAATAGTGTATCATATCGGAGCGTCCCTAAAAGATTTGGGGAAAAAGTGGTTTGCATTTTCAAAAATCAACCTTGATGCAGAAGAATTGCTTAAAAAACTGGAGGATTGATTTGTTATTTTAATATGGAATGAACAATAGAACACAAAGTTGAACACGGAATACACTGATCTTACGGATTTATCCCCGCCTGCCCCGTAAAATGTAACATTGTAGCGGGGTGGAATGTATAAAAGCAATAAATTAAAAAGCAGTTCATTTGCTATTCCATCGGGATACTCACTGATTTTTATCTCCCGAAGTATCGGGACAAGCTGTGTAAACCCGTTCAATCCGTGTTTACCCTGTAACGAAGCGTACCAGGGTAATCCGCGTTCCAAATTAAACATTTCAACTCTTCAACCCTTCAACTCTTCAACCTTTCAACCCTTCAACCTTTCAACTTTTCAACTATTAAACAACTCTTCAACTTTTCAACTATTAAACAACTCATCAACTTTTCAACTATTAAACAACTCATCAACCCTTCAATCCCTAAGTGCCATCCCTTTAAACTTGCTTCGATTGACATCGAAATTTAACCTACATTTCATTTGCAAATATCAAAACTTCGAGTACATTTGCTACCCGAAAAGGAAAGGTAAATGATTGATACATTAATCACATCACGCACACGCATTAAATTGCTCATTCGCTTGTTCTTAAACAGCAGCTTTCGGCGAACAAAACTGCCTCCTCTTATGGGAGGCATGACATAGAAATCAATTTCCGGTTGGCCGAAAAGCCTGTTTTCCGGATTTTGACAAAACAATGAAAAACAGTTACATAGACAAAACAGCCTGTGACTGACCAGGCGAAGCTGTGTGTAGTCGGTTTAACTAAGGGATAAACGAAATATTTAAAACTTTTGTACCTTTGGTTATATTTTGATAATTAAACCCTTAAAATCATGAATACAATACGAGTTTCTTTGAGGAATAATACAGATGCTCAATTATTGATGAGGCTGCTAAGGACAATGAATATTGTGGAAAATGTTCAGGGAGAACAGGAGGAAATTCTTCGCGTTGAAAATCAATACAATAAGCTTACAAAGGTGCTTGACAAATTTGCTTCTCCTTCCTTGTTTTCAAAGATAAGTAATCCTGTAAAATGGCAAAAAGAGATACGGGATGAATGGATGTAAGTTATTGGATACGAATATCCTTATTTACCTTTCAAAAAAAATCAAATTGCCAGATGCAATTATTGCTGCATCAGCAATCTGTAATAAAGCCACCCTCATTACAAGGAATACAAGTGACTTTCAAAATGTACATAATGATTTGATCATAGTAAATCCTTTTGAGTTTAAAGATTCGTAGTAAGGGAAATGACTATGAATGACAACTTAATGACTATAAATGACGGCGCAGCCAAATGACCCCGGAATACGAGCAGGCAAATGAATGACGATAAATGACAATTTCAACTCTTCAACCCTTGACAACTTAATGACGCGCAGCAAATGACAACTTAATAACTATAAATGATTTATCCTACGAAGTCGTTTTTTTACTTAGTAGGACGGCGCAGCAATTGACCATAAATGACCATTGTCTGACCCCGAAAAACGGGGCAGGCAGCGCAGCAAATAACCCTTCAACCTTTCAACCCCTCAACTTTTCAACCCTTCAACCTAAGCACCATAAAGCCATGGAAGAGGCATCTGTGATGATGGTTGGCTTGAACCCCGAAAGAATTATGCAAGGTTTGCTTGTCCTCGAAAGGCAAAAGCGAGGAATGGATCGTACGCTTCGTCCTGTTTATGATTATTCTATGCCCAATGTATCGGATAAGGTTGTGCGGATAATAATCTCTTATACCGATTACATCAAACGCACTGTGTGGAGCGAGGAATAGAACACTGATAACACAGATCTTACGGATAATCACTGATTTTATCTGTGCAAATCAGTTCAATCCGTCTCATCTGTGTTCAAAATTAATTGACTTAATAATTGTTGTTATAGTTCGTACTTTTACTATCTTTGCACATAAGGCAATATATGCCATGAGAAAGAAAATTAAGGAAATAATTCAAATCATAGAAGCAGATGGATGGTTTTTAAGCCGACAAAAAGGAAGCCATAAGCAATACAAACACGCATATAAAACCGGGACTGTAACAGTACCGGATCATGGCAAGAACGATGAGTTGGAACATTTTTTAGTAAATTCAATTTTGAAACAGGCAGGGTTGAAATAGTAAAACTTCAAATAACAAGGCAATGGAAAAAGTAGTAGTTGATATTTATTATTCGGGAAATAATTATTGTGCCCACACCCCAATACTATTGGGTTGTGTGAGTACTGCTGCCACTCTTTCTGATATAAAAATGAATATCAAGGAGGCAATTGAATTTCATGTTGAAAGCAGTCTGCAGGATGGTGACAAAATCCCCGAAGTATTTAGGGGGGAATATGAACTGGAGTTTAAATTATCCATTGAGGCATTGCTAAACGCGTATAGCGATGTATTTACA
>JAIOYV010000117.1 GCA_021740905.1 Bacteroidales bacterium | reverse complement strand
CATTTGTATTTTCAATTTCAACAAGTTCGTTTATAGGTGTACTACATGTATCAACATAATCCCCGCCTAGCCACTGCGCTACATAATATACGCTATCTTCCTCAATTGTTGCAAGAACATAAAGACTATCGCCCCAGGAGGACAAATTGTAAATCCTGTCTTTAAATCTATCCTCCATGCCACACCATTTACTGCCATCCCATTTGGCAAGGTATTTTGCCGGTACACCACCGGCATAGTCAAATACACCTCCTGCCCATAATTTACCATTAAATACATGCAACTCATGTATTTGACCATTTGCATACGGATTATTTCCTGAAACCCCTCCCCCTACATCGCTCCATTGTTCTCCATCCCACCGCATAATGAAACTACCTGCGTTTCCATCCTGTTCATAAAAAAAGCCTCCGACATATAGATACCCTTTGTAAACAGCAAGGCCATCAACCCAGGCATCACCTTTTATTCCCCCGCCAACCGACAACCATTGATTCCCATTCCAACGGGCAATCTCATTCAGGGTATCTGTCCATCCTCCAAAGTTACCTGCGACATAAAGTTCACCTTTATATTCAGCCATTTCGTTTATTGAAATTAAATTATCATCTGTTGGGATCTTTTCAATATTACACCAATTTGTTCCATCCCATTTAGCTAATCCATCACATTCGATATTTGACCCTGCAATTGAATCAAAAGATCCTCCAATGTATAGTGTATCCTCCATTTCATATAAGCACCTGACTGCGGCAGGTTCCCCTGTGGTACTAAGAACTACACCTTTCCCAACTGATTTCCAGTCTAAGCCATCCCAACGGGCTATACTATTAACAGTATCATACCCAGCCAAAAGGAAAAAACCTCCGGCATAAATTTCGTCTTTATATCTTGTTATTTCAAATACGCGAGCACCATAGCTGTATATTGATCCCTGATGCAATGAGGTTATACTATCCCCAAGTCCACTGATTTCGGCACCATCCCATGTAATTATCCCTGAATAGTGTACTCCATTGGAATATATGTTTCGTTCACCTATATATAATTTGTTGCCCACGGAATCACCATATAGGCAGTAGTAGGTCGGCAATTGTATTGAATCAAAAGACACACCAATTCCACCCCAGTTTTGCGCAGTAAGGGGATTTAAGAAAAAAATACATGCTGATAACAGTAGCAAATGCCTTTTCATGGTTTTTATATTTTAGCTATTCAAGTACAATCTTTCTTTCATTGCAGCCATCAATATCCATTATATAGATTTCAGAATCTTCAGTAAGCCCGTATCCATTTTTATAATAAGCTTTGACACGCTCAACCAAGAAATTTTCCCCATCAGGAGAAACCGAAATACCCATATAAAATCGGGAATTACAAGCATTTTTGATTTTAATTTCTAAACTATCGTTGAAATTTATTTTGTAAACACCATCATATCCGCGTGAATAAAAAAGTGTTTCTTTGAATGGATGCCAACATAAGGCAACAATAAATTTTTCAGCGACCTTTCCTACATCCGTAATCTGGGACCATAATAATTGATCTGATAGAGATGATATGTACAAATCATAGTAGACTTCGGTTTTGGCCAACATGTCATTAGCAGAAAGCGTTAATAATCTTCCATTACCACAATAAATGGTATCAGAATTTCCACTTTTTAAATCTTTGGAAATAATATAACTTGGAATACCGCAATTAGTACTATAAACATAAACAATATTCTTGCATGTACTATCCCAGTTTGGAAAAATATTACAACCACCAGTTGCTACGATTGATAGACTGTCTCCATTGTTTTTTATTTTCCATATCTCCTGAAATGAATTGTTTAGCAGTATCCAATTATTTTTACCCCATTTAGGTGGTCCAATCAGATGGAAATCATTGATTAAAACCTTCTTTTCATGTGTAGCTATATTATACTTTATTAACTGGGCTTGATTTTGAGTTGTGTTTGTGTAATAGTAAATGAATTCGTTTTCAATATTTGGGTTAAAACATGGAAACTTATACTGCTCCGGACTATGATAAATTACATCACTAACCAGACCGTCCTGATGTTCTAATTCCTTACAAGGTAAGCAGCAATCGCAATCGTCAATATAGGTCGTCTCCCTCTTACATCCAATAATAGAAATCATTATTACTATCGCCAACGAAATGTTTTTTAAATGTTTCATAGTTTATTGTTTAGTTTGATTTTTCAAATATAGCGAATTTCCTTTTGTATTTATGAGATTTGTTACCCAAACAAAAACCATCGTTATTTCGTTGCCTAACTATACCCTCTATTTTTCATTCAGCCTTATCAAGCCTCCTTCAAATGTATGATAAAGAAGATTCAATCAATCCATTATAGACTTCATGCTATTTAGAATCCGTTTAAATTATCAGGAATTTATCTTCCCGTTATGCAGCAAAACAAATATAGTTTACTTTTGCTTTCAGGTAATGAATTACTTAATTGTTTATGGACATCCTATTTGTTTTGATAATCATTAGCTTGGTAGTAGCTTCGGGTTTCCTGGTAGCTTTTCTTTGGGCTGTCCGTTCGGGTCAGTTCGACGATGATTACACCCCATCGGTAAGGATGTTGCACGATGATGAACTCATAACAAAATCAAATTCCCCTAACAACAATTCAAATAGATTAGATATTAAAAATCAATCCTAACATAAATTTGAGAATATGGAACATCAAAACTTTTCGTATGACAACAAGATTGTAAAGTACTTTGCGTACGCTACTCTCCTGTGGGCTGTTGTGGCTTTCCTGGTTGGATTGTTGATTGCGGTGCAACTTGTATTCCCGATCTTCAATTTCAATTTCGAATTTACCACCTTCGGAAGATTAAGGCCCCTGCATACCAATGCGGCTATTTTTGCTTTTGTGGGAAATGCAATCTTTATGGGTATTTACCACTCGATGCAGCGATTGCTTAAAACCCGTATGTTCAGCGACAAACTGAGCTGGATCCATTTTTGGGGCTGGCAGATCATTATTGTCGCTGCGGCTGCAACACTGGTAGCCGGTATTACCACCTCAAAAGAATATGCCGAATTGGAATGGCCCATCGACATAATGATTACCTTGGTTTGGGTGGTTTTCGGTTGGAACATGATCGGGACGATAATCATGCGCCGGGTAAAACACATGTACGTGGCTATCTGGTTTTACATTGCCACTTTTGTTACAGTGGCCGTGTTGCATGTGGTGAACAGTTTTGAAATCCCAGTTACCTTCTTTAAAAGTTATTCGATGTTTGCCGGGGTGCAGGATGCCCTTGTACAATGGTGGTATGGTCACAATGCTGTGGCTTTCTTCCTTACCACACCTTACCTGGGGCTTATGTATTATTATCTCCCAAAAGCAGCGAATCGTCCTGTTTATTCGTACCGGCTTTCGATGCTTCACTTTTGGGCGCTCATCTTCCTTTATATTTGGGCAGGGCCTCACCATTTGCTTTATCAATCGCTGCCCGATTGGGCACAAACCCTCGGGGTCGTATTTTCGGTTATGCTTATTGCCCCGTCGTGGGGAGGTATGGTGAATGGTTTGCTCACCCTTCGTGGGGCTTGGGATAAAGTTCGCGATTCGGCTCTTTTAAAATTCATGGTAGTGGCAGTTACCGCGTATGGTATGTCAACCTTCGAAGGCCCCATGCTTTCCTTAAAGAATGTAAATGCCATCAGCCACTTTACCGATTGGACTATTGCCCACGTACATATTGGTGTTTTAGGCTGGAATGGTTTCTTGACATTTGGAATTTTGTACTGGCTATTCCCAAAATTGTTCAATACAAAATTATATTCCGAAAAACTGGCCAATGTGCATTTTTGGCTTGGGACACTCGGGATTCTATTTTATGCTGTTCCTCTCTATTGGTCGGCAATTACCCAAAGTTTGATGTGGAAAGAGTTTACTGCCGATGGATATTTGGCTTATCCAAATTTCCTCGAAACAGTTACTCAGATATTGCCCATGTACCACATCCGCATTTTTGCTGGCGTATTGTATATGGCAGGAGCTGTTATAATGGTTTTCAATTTGCTGAAAACAGCAGCCTCTGGTCAATGTGTTGATAACGAAGAAGCTTCGGCGCCTGCCCTCGAAAATACAGCCAAGAGAAAGATTTTTGGAGAAACAGGCCATCAATGGTTGGAACGCAAACCGGTTATGTTTACCGTGCTTGCCCTGGTCGCCATCCTTATTGGCGGTATTGTGGAGATTGTCCCGATGATTTTAGTAAAAACCAACATCCCCACAATCGAAAGTGTAAAACCCTACACGCCTCTCGAATTAGAAGGCCGTGATGTATATATTGCGGAAGGTTGTGTCCAGTGTCACTCACAAATGGTACGCCCCTTTAGATCGGAGACTGAACGTTACGGGGAATACTCAAAAGCTGGTGAATTTGTTTACGATCACCCATTCCTATGGGGATCGCGGCGCACCGGGCCAGATCTTGCCCGTACGGGTGTAGTGACAGGGAAAATGTACAAGTCTGACTCGTGGCACTACAACCACATGCTAAATCCGCAGGGAATGAATGCACAAAGTATTATGCCACCCTATCCATGGCTGGCCGAAAAAGATGTCAATGTATCGGGAACTCCTGCCAAGATCAGAGCTATGCAAAGCCTGGGCGTGCCATACCCTGAAGGCTACGACCAACAAGCTCAAGCCGATCTGATGGCACAAGCCAAAGGGATTGCCGATGGTTTAAAAACATCTAACATTGATGTTGAACCAACAAGGCAAATCGTTGCCTTGATCGCCTATTTGCAACGTTTGGGCAAGGATATTTCGGAACATACAGCCGCAATCGAAATGAAAGAACAAGCTCCTCCTCTTACCTATCCTACCGATATTGAAGTAGATGATGCTTTGATGATCGTTGCGAAAGACAACTATTTGAAGAATTGCATTGCCTGTCATGGTGTAAATGGCGAAGGAAACCCTGTGGGACCAAACTTAACCGATAAATACTGGATTGATGGGGGCAGCCCTGAAGAAATCTTTATGATTATTGCGAATGGCAAAATTGAAAAGGGAATGCAATCGTGGAAAGCACAGTTCTCGCCAAAGGATATGTTTGGCCTTACCCAATATATTTTGAGTTTACAAGGCACAAACCCTGCAAATGCTAAGGAACCGCAAGGCGAACTCGTTGAGTAAAATCAAAACAGTATGAAAATAGTTAGTCATTATTTGGAGAGCATTGAGGGAGTAGCCATTTATCCTATTATTGGGATATTGATTTTTGTCTTGTTTTTTATCGTACTCCTTTTTTATCTGTTTTACCTCGATAAGGGATATGTGAAAGATATGGGTAATTTGCCTTTGGATGATGACCTTGAAGTAAATGAAAATCAAACAAAAAAATTATAAAAGTTTTGCATCATGGAAAAAGACGACAAAAAGGTTAAATATGATGGTAAACCAATGGAACATGAATTTGATGGGATCAAGGAATTGAACAACCCTATCCCACCCTGGCTTCAGGTTCTGTTTTTCATAACCGTAGCATTTTCATTGTTTTACTGGCTTTACTACCATGTCTGGACGGGCGACTTGCAAGAGCAGGAGTACCAAAAAGAAATGGCTGCCGCAGAGGTGAAACTTGAAAAACACAGGGCAGAAACAAAACAACTCGATATTATATTGCTCACCGATGACGCGAGCATCACCGCAGGTGAAGCAATATTCAAGGAAAAACTCTGTGCTACCTGTCATGGGCAGCTTGGCGAAGGGAATCCCATTGGCCCAAACCTGACCGATAAGTACTGGATAAACGGCGGCACTATTGAACAGGTGTTTGCCACAATCAAGAACGGGGTTCCCACCAAAGGGATGACCCCATTTAAGGATCAACTGCCCGATGAAAAAATTCTTCAGGTTTCGAGTTATGTGCTTCATAAATTACAGGGCACAAATCCTCCCAATGCAAAAGAACCTCAAGGGGTTTTAGTAGAATAGTTTTTTATGGTTTTTAGAAAGGGGGTAACTATGATCCTTCATGGAAAATAGCTACTTCCTTTTTTTTTTTCCATCCCAATAAAATCAACCAATAACAAGAACAAGAATGGGAAAGCAAAACAACAGCGAATCGTTTCGGAACAGCATTTCAACCATTGATAAACAAGGCAAGCGTGAATGGGTGTTCCCAAAAAAGCCTTCGGGCAAATTGCACAATTACCGTTTGATCGTTGGCTGGATTTTCCTGGCCTTCTTTTTCGTAAGCCCTTTTATTAAGTTGAACGGAGAGCCTTTATTGCTGATCAATATCATCGAGCGAAGGTTCATCCTGTTTGGCAATATTTTCTGGCCCCAGGATACTTTCATTTTTGCCATTATGATGTTGACAATCCTTGTATTTATCGTAGTTTTTACGGTAGCGCTTGGAAGGATTTGGTGTGGCTGGGCTTGCCCACAAACACTGTTCATGGAAATCCTTTTCCGAAAAGTGGAATACCTGATTGATGGCGATGCCAACAAACAACGCAAGCTAAAAGCACAGGGATGGAATTTTGAAAAAATCTGGAAACGGACCATAAAATACCTTTTGTTTTTACTTCTTTCGTTCATTATTACAAATACTCTTTTTGCGTGGGTAATTGGTGTTGAAGAGCTATTCAAGCTGGCAGGCGAACCCATTTCGGAGCACTTATCAGGATTTATTGCCCTGATGATGTTAACCGGCATCTTTATGTTTATTTACTCCTGGTTCCGCGAACAGGTATGTTCCATTCTTTGTCCTTATGGACGATTGCAGGGTGTATTGCTGGATTCGAACAGTATCATTGTGGCCTACGATTACAACAGAGGGGAACCACGTGGCCCTTTTAAAAAATCGGAAGACCGAACAGCTACCGAAAAAGGCGATTGCATCGACTGTAAGCAATGTGTTGAGGTTTGCCCCACAGCCATCGACATACGGAACGGCACCCAACTGGAGTGCATCAACTGCACGGCCTGTATCGACGCTTGTAACCACACCATGCAAAGGGTTGGATTGCCTAAAGGGTTGATCCGCTTCGATTCGGAGAACAGCATCAAGACAGGCCAGAAGTTAAAACTGAACTTTCGCCTGGGTGCATACATTGCCGTACTTGTTCTGTTGATGACCTTCCTGGTTTATTTGCTTTTCAGTCGCTCCGATGTAGAAACCTCCATCCTGCGCACACCTGGACTTTTGTTTCAGGAGCAGGCCAACGAGGAGATCAGCAATTTGTATAACATCAAAGTAATCAACAAACGCCGCGAGCAGTTCCCCATAGAACTAAAACTTTTATCCCATAAAGGGAGGATTACGATGGCTGCCGGCGATATGGTCGTTAACGAAGCTTCATCCACCGAAGGTGTTTTCTTTGTGTATATGAAAAAGTCGGGGGTACATGGAAAAATCCCTATAAAGATTGGAGTTTTTTCAGGGGAGAAAGAAATTGAAGTGGTTGAAGTGACCTTTGTGGCACCGGAGTAGAAGGGTTTATTGATATGCAAAAAAGAAACTGTTAGATCAGCTATATGAATCCTTTGTAGACTTAATCGGATTTGGAACAAGCTTAGGAATATTGCACGACAACTTGATATCACAATTTGTGACATCAAGATAAATGAACTGGCATGGATGAAATAATCAAAACTCAGGAAATTTTTTCCCAAATTTTCTTTTTCAGGGGAAAGAAAGTAATTCTCGATTTTCATCTTGCAGCAATGTATGAAGTGGAAACAAGGACATTGAACCAGGCGGTTAAGAGAAATGTCATAAGATTTCCAGACGATTTTATGTTTCAATTAACCGATAAAGAATTCCAATGCTTGATATCACAAAATGTGATATCAAGTTATACTGGGGAAATCCCTGGTTGGGGAGGGAGACGGAAATTACCACTCGCCTTTACCGAACAGGGTGTGGCAATGCTCAGTGGCATATTGCGAAGTAAGAAAGCTGTAAATGTAAACATTGCTATTATGCGTGCTTTTGTAAAAATGCGGGAGCTAATTGATGAAAACAAGGAATTAAAAAAGAAACTGGACGAAATGGAGAGCAAATACGATCAACAATTCCAGGTGGTTTTTGAAGCTATCCGACAATTGATAGGACCCAAAAATAAGGCACGTCGACCGATTGGATTTAAGCTTGAATAATAATTATGGGCATAGTCGCAAAACATAATATGTCTTGATAGACTTCGACCACCTCTTTCGTTTGAGATTCCAATTTGGAACTTCAAATGTTCGTTGTCCAATCCATAGAAAATCAAAATTCCTTAATTCCCCAATTTCTTACTAAACTTATTCACCTTGTAACCGATCCCTAAGCTTCTCTGTTTCTGCCTCATAGCCTGCCTTCCCAAGCAGGGCAAACATATTCCGTTTGTAATCTTCCACACCCGGTTGATCGAATGGGTTTACATCCAGCATATACCCGCTAATGGCGCAGGCTTTCTCGAAGAAATAAATGAGTTGACCGAGTGTATATTCTGATATTTCAGGGATCGTAATTCGAATATTTGGCACTCCTCCATCGATATGGGCAAGACGTGTCCCTAGTTCGGCCATTTTGTTTACCTCATCGATTCTTTTGCCGGCAATGAAATTGAGCTTATCAAGATCTTCGGGATCGGAAGGAATCCGAAGTTCATTCCTGGCTTTATCCACCGAAATAACTGTCTCAAACAAATTTCGTTTTCCATCCTGGATGTATTGCCCCATGGAATGTAGGTCGGTAGAAAAATCGACACTGGCCGGGAAAATTCCCTTGTGTTCTTTACCCTCGCTTTCGCCGTAAAGTTGTTTCCACCACTCCGCAAGAAAATGGAGCTTTGGATTATAGTTGACCAGGATTTCATTTGTTTTTCCTTCTGCATAAAGAACATTCCGGGCCACGGCATATTGGGCGGCTACATTATTCTCGAAAGTTTCTGTTGAAGTAGTTTGCTCCATATCTTTTGCCCCTTCGATCAACTTTTCAATATTGAAACCAGCCAGGGCAATGGGCAACAGACCAACCGGGGTCAGCACCGAAAAGCGTCCACCTACATCATCGGGGATAATAAAAGTCTGATATCCTTTTTGATCGGCCAGTGTGCGAAGTGCTCCTTTCGAGGAATCAGTTATTGCAACAATCCGGTTTCTTACTTCACTTTCTGAATATCTATTTTCAAGATCACTTTTCAACAAACGAAAAGCAAGGGCGGGCTCGGTGGTTGTCCCAGATTTGGAAATAACGACCACCGCATAGTTTTTATCTTTCAGGAAATCGAGCAATTCGTAGTGGTAATCCTCACCAATATTTTGTCCTGCGAATAGGATTTTAGGATGTGTGCCTTTTTCACGGAAGGCCGAGAATGAATCGGAAAGCCCTTCTATTATGGCTTTTGCGCCCAGATATGAGCCACCAATACCTATCACAACAACAAAATCCACTTTGTTCTTTACCGAAGCAGTTAATTGATTTATCTGGTCGATCTCATCAGAACTTATTTTTGAAGGCAAATCCAACCAGCCCAGAAAATCATTCCCTTTTCCTGTTTTATTCTGAAGCTTTCGTTGTTGAACGGGAGAATCCTTTTTGAACTTTTCAAAATCCTCAGCTTTAAAAAAGCCTTTCATTCCTGATAAATCAATCTGTATTGTAGCCATAATCGTAAATTTCAATATTAAATTAGCAAGTCACAAAAGTAGGGAATAAACAATTACTTTCAAGGATTAATGGGGATCAGTTGTGTGACAAATTTCACAGAATTGATTTATGTCAACCGAAAACAGTTGCCTGAAAAAAAGTTTTGTCTGACAACCGTTTACAATTCTGAATCGTCTATGTTGCAATCTTAATGTACCTTTGAAAGGAGCAAACCAAATAAACTTCTTATGAAAAAGTTTTCGATACTGTTTCTTATTTTCGTTTCGGCTATTATTGGTTCAACGAGCGTTTTTGGTCAAAAACAGGGAATTGATTATTCTGTTTACTTAAAAAACGGAACTATTCGTTTTTTAGAAAATATTTCATCCTTCCGGGATAATTCATTCCTAAAAGAGCATGAAAAATATGGCGATAAGCTCTATCGTTACATCCAGTTTTACGAAATTCCTTCCCAGGAGCAAAGGGGAAATATAGAACAACTAGGAATCAGCCTTTTGGAGTACATCCCCCGAAATGTGTATGTGGCATCTATCCCTTTGGATTTCGATTTTAGTGCATTGCAAAGCATGAATGTTCGTTCGTTGATTGAAATCCCGGCTCTTGACAGAATGAATATCCTCTTGTTGGACCGCCCATTCCCCGATTGGTCTTTGCGTGGCAATGAAATCCGATTGATGGTTCAATATTATTCAGATATTAACCCTCTTGATGTTGCAGAGGAACTAGATGGTTTGAAGATAAAAGTGCTCGAAACTATGGGGCATTCGCATAAGATGATTGTGCAAATTGATCCTTCACAAATTGAATTGTTGGCTTCGCAAGCCTTTATCAGGTATTTGGATTTTGAAGGCCAGCCCGGCGAACCCGAATCGGACGATGGACGAAACCTTCACCGGGCCAATGCCATCGATGTGGATTATTATGGAGGATATAGCTATGATGGAACAGGCGTTAGCGTTGCCATTAATGATGATGGTTATGCAGGCCCGCACATCGATTTTAAGGGCCGCACCGATCAAACTGATGTGGCCAATGATTTCACCGGCGACCATGGCGATATGACAGTAGGTATTGTAGGTGCAGCAGGAAACCTCGATCCAACCATGCGAGGTATGGCTCCCGGTGCATTTTTATGGGTCAGGGAATATTATCCCAACCTTCCCAATACTGTAACGCTCCATCAAAACGAAGATGTGATGGTTTTCTCTACCTCATACAGCGCCGGTTGCAATGAAGGTTACACCTCAATTACCCAAATGGTAGATGAAGAAATCTACGACAACCCTTCGTTGATGCAGGTGTTTTCGGCAGGCAACGGCAATGGTTTATATTGTAACTATGGGGCTGGCAACCAATGGGGGAATATCACGGGTGGGCATAAAATGGCCAAGAATGTGATGACCACAGCCAATCTTAACCATAATGACGTGTTAGCCTCCAGTAGTAGTCGAGGTCCTGCTTCCGATGGGAGGATCAAGCCTGATATTGCGGCTCATGGGAGCGGTCATTGGTCAACTACTTCTACTAATGCCTATGCGGCAGGTGGAGGGACTTCTGCCGCAGCACCCGGTATTGCAGGGGTTTTCGCCCAGTTGAACCAAGCTTACCGCGATTTCAACAATGGAACTGATGCCCCCTCTGCTTTGCTGAAAGCATCTATCCTGAACACCGCTTACGATTTGGGAAACACAGGCCCGGATTTTAAATTTGGCTGGGGAAAAGTGAATGCCTACAAAGTCATGAAAACGCTTGAAGAAGGAAGGTATATTGCGGATTCCATCACCAATGGGATCATTGCAATCCACGCGTTGAATGTACCCGCCAATGTTCAGGAGTTGCGCATAATGGTTTACTGGCACGATGTGGAAGCTTCTACGTCGGCTCAGTTTGCGCTGGTGAACAACCTGGATTTGACAGTTGTCGATTCAAGCGGCATTAT
Source organism: Bacteroidales bacterium (assembly GCA_021740905.1). Classification (GTDB taxonomy): domain Bacteria; phylum Bacteroidota; class Bacteroidia; order Bacteroidales; family M50B96; genus JAIOYV01. Next base: position 4,854 of record JAIOYV010000117.1, on the reverse strand, counting down.
TCATTATCCTTTGATCCTCGACCATACACCCAATGCAACTACATTGGACAATCCTGCAACTCCCGGTATCGACTCCATCAACAATGTGGAACAGGTCCGGATTTCAAATCCTTCGCAAGGAAACTATCAAATAAAAGTTACTGGAACTTCTGTGCCACAAGGCCCGCAGGATTATTTTATCGTGTACGAGATCATTTACGATGAAATCATGGTCACTTACCCAATCGGTGGCGAAGGGCTGATTCCCGGATCAACTGAAAGGATCCATTGGGATGCGTATGGGACATCGGGTAATTTCACGGCAGCGTACACTCTAGATAGTGGAATTACCTGGGTAACCATTTCGGATACCATTCCGGGCATTTCCCGGTTTATCGATTTTCAGGTGCCAAATACCGTTTCACTTGCAAAGGTGAGGATTAGCCGCAATAACATTTCGGACGAAAGCGATGCTTTTTTTAGCATCATTGGAACCCCTTATATGATCCATATCAATGCAGTTTGTCCAGTTACAAATACTGTTTTTGTAGTGTGGGACAGTGTGCCCAATGCCACCTCCTACGATATATTCTATCTGGGTGCCAAATATATGGATTCTATTGGCACTACAAGTGCATTTACCTATACTATACCAGTATCCAATATCACCCAGGATCATTGGGTAAGTGCAAGGGCCAGGGGGCCAAACGGCGAAGTGGGCCGCCGGGCACATGCTATAACTGCCATAACAATAGGGGGATGCCAATTAGATTGTATTTCGTATGATGATGCCGGGGTCGCGGCCCTTGTTTCACCCGCCTTGTATAATGAAAGCTGTTTGGGGTTAACTACTGATGTTACTGTAAAGCTGACCAATATGGGACCGAATGTACAGACCAACTTTCCTGTCTATTACAAATTTGACAATAATGCCTTGGTAAGTGATACTTTTTCAGGAGCATTACCCGGGGGAGCCATGCAATTATTTACGTTTAACACACCTCTTAGCTTTGGGTCTATCGGGTTTCATACCCTTAAAATTTGGACGGGTTTGTCGAACGATGGGGCACACTGCAACGACACCCTTGTGAAGGTCATCTGTTTTTATGACCCGGTGATGTTATTTTCCTACTACGAAGATTTTCAATCGGGCAGCTTTCCTCCAGCCTGGATGCCTATCGATAACCCTGATAACAGCCTTACCTGGGAAGAGGCATACGTAACAGGCAGCAATGGCCTACCGACCCTGGCTGCCTTTGTTGATAATTTTTATTACAACAGTGCTGGACAAGAAGATGTTTTATCGGTCATCAATTTCGATTTATCCAATACCCTTTTTACCGAATTGAAATTTGAGGTGGCCCACTCCATGTATTCCACCTCCAAAATGGATGGATTGCGTGTGGAGGTTTCCGGCGATTGTGGACAAAGCTACTCACAGGTATATTTTAAAGAGGGGGATTCCCTGGCCACAGCACCTTCCTCCGTATCTTTGTGGGAACCTTCATCGCCAAACGACTGGAGGCAAGAAGCAATTGATTTGACTGCCTATTGCGGGGGGATGGCCAAAATCAGGTTTATAAACATCACCGGGAATGGCAATAGTTTATATCTTGATAATATCCAGCTTGAAAGTATCAGCCAGGCCCCTTACACGAATTTTGTGGCCGATGTGATGAACACCTGTAATGGCACGGTATATTTTACCGATCTATCGGAGTTTGCACCGCATACCTGGCTCTGGGATTTTGGCGACAATACCACTTCAACCGATCAAAATCCCGTCCATACCTACAACAACGAAGGAGTGTACACCATTAGCTTAACGACAAGTAACCCCGTTGGAAGCAATACCCTCACTGTGGTTGGTTACATTACGGTTGATTATTTGGATAATCCGGTATGGAATGATTCCATAAGTTGTAATGGTGGCCCGGTAGAACTAATTGTTGCCAATGGCCTGGATGAAGTCCGTTGGTACGATGCCGGGATACTTGTCCATGTTGGCGATACCTTCACTACACCAACCATTACATCAGATGTTGTTTATCAGTCTGAGAATATCATGTATCAAACATCGAGCTATGTGGGGCCAGTCGATAATACTATTGGTGGCGGGGGAATTCATAGTTCCAGCGTTGTGAGTACCATCAATTTTGTGGCAGAAAAGGAATTGTGGATTGTATCGGCATGGGTTGAGGTGCAAACCGCCGGCGACCGCACTTTCTATCTTTGGGATGATGTAAATGGAATGGGCAACGCCATTCAGGAAGTAATCGTAAATATTCCTGCCGGGACAGGAAGGATTGATCTGGGTTTCCATGTACCAGCACCCGGCCCTTACAGCATTGGCGGATCGAATGTGGATATGTACAGAAACACTTCGTGGGTCAATTACCCATTCATCCTCCCCGGCTTGATTACCCTGACAGGTTCGTCTGGCAATCCGAGCGGCGTCTTTTATTTTTATTTGTACGACTTGGAGATTCAACAAGCACCCTGTCGCAGTCAGATGGAGGATGTGCCGGTAAAATATGTTCATCCCGAATATATCTATTCAATTGCTGATGGAACCATCTACTTTCTCGATATTTCGGTGGGAGCAACCACCTGGCTGTGGGATTTTGGCGATGGACAAACAAGTACCGACCAGCACCCTTCGGTAAGCTACGCCACATCGGGAACCTACACCGTAACCCTCGAAATTGACGGCAATTGCACTTATTCCGAAGACATTGCAGTGAGCACCATTTCAATTGAAGGGTTAGAAAACTCCGACAATCTAGTACTAATCCCAAACCCAACAAACGATAAAACCGAACTAATTGTAAGAAATGCTTTTTTGGGTGATGCCATCTTAGAAGTAATCAGCATGGAAGGGAAAGTACTTATGAATAAAACCCTGCCATCGGGAAAGAGAAATATCCAACTCGACCTGGGCAACTTAAGTCCTGCAGTGTATTATGTTCGATTGATTAGCGATACGAAAACAATGGTAAAAAAAGTAGTGGTTCAGAAGTAGAGTTTCCTTTATAAAGATTAGAAAATCCTGGTTATTGCGAATTGGCTGGGGTTATTTGTTTGAAAAGATGATAGGCTTGCCCTGCATTTGAAAAAGCTTCATACAATTAAAAATATATATCTGTTATATGAGTCGACTGAAACTTGACAAATAATTACAGATTGGTGTGTCGCATTTCACCATATCACCAGAATTCCATACCCTTAGGGAAATAAAGTGGGTTTTGTTGTACCCCCCAAAATATTTGACTTACAATCCATTTATTTCCATACTTTTGCCCATCGAACAATGAAGACAAATTTTAATATATCAGCCTTGTCAGCAGAGATTCTCCGAAAGGAAAAATTCCTGATGTTCCTGTATATATTTTCGGAGCTATAAAGGAAACTACCATCCAGCTTGCCTGTTCTCCCGGGCAAAAAGTATAATCATTTTCATTTCATTTTATTTCGATTGCAATTTATGGATGCTTATTATAGCTATCTCAATGGTTTGGTGAATAAAAACAAAACCATGTTTCCGGGCTACCCCGGCTTGAAGTGGATCAACCCCTACTCGGCTTCTGAATTTCAGGAAATCCGTGATCGGTACATGGCCACCATCGGGAATTCTGTCTCGTTTAATGGCACTAAGCCCTATCACAAACAGCTATCGAAAGGTTGCCAACTTTGTGGCGAGGGCTTGTGGAGTTGCTTGTTCATAACCGGAAAATGCAATGCCAAATGTTTTTATTGTCCTACCCAACAAACCATCGACGAAGTTCCCTCGTCGCAGGGCCTGACTTTCCCAACGGCAGCTTCTTATGCTGAATATGTGTCGCATTTTAAGTTTAAGGGGGTAAGTTTTAGCGGCGGCGAACCTTTACTGTTTCCTGATCGTGTGCTCGATTATTTAGGACAAGTCCGCAAAAACTGTTCGCCCGACATTTATACCTGGATGTACACCAATGGTATTTTGGCGACTGAAGAATTATTCAGGAAGCTCGCCGCTCTCGATTTGAATGAAGTCCGTTTCGATATTGGTGCCACTGCCTATAGTCTCGATAAAATCAAGCTGGCAAAAGGGATCATCCAGAATATCACCATAGAAATACCCGCAGTACCCGAAGAAAAGGAGCTTTTGAAAGCCTTGTTGCCTGACATGGTAAAGGCCGGGGTAACCAATCTTAATTTGCACCAATTGCGGCTTACGGAATTTAATATCCCTAATTTGTCGAAGCGAAATTACACCTATATCCCAGCCGAAAAGCCTATTGTGCTTGAATCAGAATTGGCGGCTTTGGAGATAATTGAGTACGCCAAAAAACACCAGATTGATATTGGCATAAATTACTGTTCGTTCTTCTTTAAAAACAGGTTTCAGGCGGCCGGTTTTAGAAGGCAGATTGCCAATAGTCTGGCTCCATCAGAAAATGTAATCAGTCCAAAAGGATTTATACGGAAATACGAGGCCAATGAAATCAGGTATTATGCCATGCGGATCGCCGATGAAGGAAAGATTTTGGGTGACCCCCAGGTATTGGAACTAAGCAATAAGAAATACGGCTATTGCACAGATCTTATCCACTTGTTGCCCATATCGAACGAAACGGAACATCAGCATATTTCAGACTTTCTTGCTACTCCTTCTGAAATCATCCCAGACGGAAATGATATGTTCGGGGTTTGGATGCACGAAACCATCGAAAGTGGTTTGAGGGCGTATTAGGGATTAGGTGTGCCAAGAAACACGGAACGTGTTTCGACACGTGAAGTGTATGTTGTTTTCAAGATGGTGGCCTTTTAGGAAGGTTATAAAAGTATCGAAAGAAAGGTATGACCGTGGCGCACGACCGAACTGTGTAAGCTGGGCTA
>JAIOYV010000019.1 GCA_021740905.1 Bacteroidales bacterium | reverse complement strand
GCTCATGTCGAGTTCCTTCTAATCAATATTATAACTACATTTTTTACAAGACCTAAAGGTAATAAATTCGGTGGTACTGTCCTCCCTGATTTATCAGGCTTTTTTTACAACGACGGAAAGGTCTTGTAAAAAATGTAGGCTCTTATCAATAATATTCGTGTTTTATTTGGCAAGATATTCCTTTCTATTTAAAAGATTGAAAGAGATTGATATTGTGGTTGAATCAATCTTAATTCAATGATTTTTGATTTAAGAAGTTTGGAGCGAATCACCAGATCATAAATCAAAAATCAGCTTGCCCCGCTTTAATCGTGGGTTGATCTTATATCCTAAATTAATATATGAGATGCACTTACAATTAACCACAAAAAAAGGGCACCCATTCCTGAGTACCCTTTCACCATAGTTTAACTACTCCTTATCGAATCCTAACGATGAACTTAGAATCATTTTGTTGTGCGGTTTGTATTTTAATCTGATAATTACCTGCCGGAAGATTGGCTGCATCGATTTCGAGGCTTTGTTGCCCTTTGTCGAAATAAGTATCAGCTATGAGTTGGACCAATCGGCCTGCCTCATCATAGAGTTCAATTTTTACTCTCCCTGCGGATTGAAGGCTCAAATCAATTTTAGCTGAGCTAACAAATGGATTTGGATATACATTGAATGAAAAATTGTTGATGCTGGAAACCGGGGCAAGTTTGCCAATTACGGCAATCCCGTTGGTTTCATAATATCCTTGTCCTTCTTGCCAGATGTCGACCTGAACAAGCTGTTCTGTGCCGGTAGCCGGGTTCCAAAGATAGAAATGCAAATCTTCACCAAGGAACAAACCATCAGTTTCAGCACTGAGGTCATCATCGCCCCATATAGTTATTGCTGTGTTGTTCCCGGAAAATACGGATGATCCAACAATGGCCCCGTTGGCATCCTTAACCGCAATCTCGGAGCCAATTGTTGGTACATTCTGCCACGAACTCGCTGGGAAACAAACAGTCATGTTGTTTCCGGTGTTGATGGCTTTCCCGTAATATTGTGTGATCGTTTCCATTTTTGAACTACTCACTGTTGAAACAGAATTGGCAGGATAGGTAAGAACAACCTGACTGTTGACTTTGATTTGATATCCTTTGCCAGTCATCATATTCCCAATCATATTTACATTAAATGCAGGCCAATATACAGCTCCGTTGCCATCCTTAACAATAGCTATTTCCGATACAATACCCGATAGCATGTCAACCACATTGGCCGGATTAGCTCTAAGGTATCCAACAATGCTCCAGCCCATAGGAAGGGATACGGGGCTTAATTCAGGAACTACAGGTATGCCATAAATATCCAGTGTTTGACTAGTGTTCATTTTTGCCTGATAACCTTCGCCAATTGCTAAGTTACCAATAGCATTTAATCCAAATAAAGGCCAATAAACTTGTCCATTACCATTTTTTACAAGAATTACCTCGCTTCCTAAAGGTGCAAAAACAGTTGCAATATTAGGATTGCCTGGGATCATGTAAGTTGACCAAATGCTCCAGCCAACAGGCAGGTTAATAGTCTGGAAGTTTACTCCCGTCAGGTTTCCATCAATATATTCAACCTGAAGTGCACTGAAAGCTGCATCGTACACATAGCTTGAGGACTGTAAAAATTCGATGGCTGATTCTCCTCCATGATACACAAATTGCAATTCAAACATAGTAGTACCGGCTTGCAAATCAATACCGAGGAACAAGGGATCGAACCAGTTGCAGGAAATGATGCTGTCTGCACCGGCACCCGAAATCCAATCGCCACCATTGGCAGTGGTTACTGCCGCCGGATTGTAAATACCCGAATTGGTAATAGAAATTACGACAGGGGTAAGAATGGCAGGATCGAATTGAATCGAAAACTGCATCGAACTAACACCGTTGTAACCGTCCAGAACTGTAACCGGAATCTCAATTGTATCGCCAGGTGAATACATCGTAGCGTCAAAGTCGTTGATTTGAATCATCATGTCGGCAGGTGCTGCCGAAGTGGTAAATGTGGAATCGGCTCCATACGAAAGACCATACGCATTTTCAGCTACCAAACGGTAATGATACATGGTATTCGGCATCAAACCATTTATGTCAGCGCTTACAGCAAGGGTTGAATTGACCGGGTTCTGAGCCACATAAGCCGTGTCGCCATAGCTGTTGCTGAGACCAAATTCAAAATAGGCAACTGTAAGTGCATTATTGGCAGAAATGGTTCCGGTCAGCGATGCCGATATATCGGTAATATTGCTTGTTCCTTCGGTGATAGCAAGAGGAGCTGAAGCCACATCGCCACTGACCGAACCATTTAAATAATTTGTATTAATTGCATTATATGCAGGATCGTAAGCATAGCAATTGTTCGTATTGAAATCGATGCTTGAACTTCCTCCGAGGTACACAAACTGCAATTCAAATAAAGTGCTTCCAGATGTCAATTCGATTCCGGCAAAGGTCGGGTCGAACCAGTTGCAACTGATTGAACTCCCAGTTCCGGTACCGGCAAACCATTCGCCATTGTTGGCCGATGTGGCGGCGGCTGGGTTCACAATACCTGTATTTGTAACAGATTGCATTACCGGTTGTAATACCATTGCATCAAAACTGATCTCAAGCTGCATCGAAGCAATTCCAGTATTTCCGGCAGTAATAACCACCGGAATGTTCACTGTATCCCCAACCATAGTCGAAGTATAGGTCACATCGGCAATGTCAAACTCAAGGTTAACCGAAATAAAGTTGCCCAGGTCGATGGTATTTTGAGCCTCCACAATCCATTCCGAGTTGTTTGCATCGGTCCCTGCTGAAGATGCCCAGTTTGAATTACCATGTTGAATGGTTGATTTCCTGATCAATGTATGGTTCAGGGTTGCATTGGCCACGCCAGCCACGGCCCATCCTGTTCCCGGGTCATAACCTGCTTCGCCGATCACATCAATAATCACAGTGTCGCCATTTACAATTTTAGCAAGGGCACGGGCATCATCGCCGTTGAAGTACACCAATTCGGGAAAAGCAAGGACCTCATCGGCAAGGGTTGTATCGTATAAAGCCAAACTAATTTGATCGGATACCATTACCCAGGTTGACGAGGCTGCAAGGGTCGCACCTGCCGGGAAAGTGTGGATGTAAATCCAATCGCTTCCGTTTGAGGTTTGCAGGATAAGATAATCACTAAGGTTTACAGCCAAAGAAGTAGGGTTGTAAATTTCGAGTGCTTTGTTATTGGATGAACCCTCGATATATTCCGAAAAGAACAATTCCTGATCAGGTATCACAAATTCGTACACCGAACCATTGTTGTAATCCACATTGATAGCAGCAAATGCAGCATTGTACACGTAATTGGACGAACCGAAATTTAAATCGGAAACTCCACCGAGATAGGTAAATTGCAGTTCAAACAAAGTATCGCCACTGGTAATGTTGATACCGGTATACAATGGATCGAACCAGTTGCAATTGATCGTCTGGCTGAATATACCCGAAAGCCATTCGCCACCGTTTGCAGTGGTTGCGGCTAATGGATTTGTTAAACCAACCAAAGTCAATGATTGTACAACCGGGGTCAACACCTGGTTATTGTAGGTAATGCTGAACTGCATCGAACCGACACCATTGTATCCCATATCGGCAACAACCGGAACATTGATAATACTCCCGGCAGAAATCCCGGTAGCATCGAAATTGGCAATCGAAATTTCCATTTCGGCAGGAGCAGAAGAGGTGGTAAAACTCATATCCTGACCGTAGGATGTTCCGTAACTGTTTTCACAAACCAAACGGAAATGATATTCTGTATTTGCAGCCAGGTTCATAGCCATTGTCGAAACCATAGTAGAATCGTTTACCGGGCTTTGGGCTATAAAAGCCGTGTCGCCATAGTTTACATTGGTTCCGTATTCAAAATAAGTGGTTGTTACCGCATTGTTTGCTACCGCGATACCATTCAACATCGCTTCGTTGTGGGTAATAGCAGTCGCAGCCTGGGTATAAGCCATTGGCATTGCAGGAGCCTGGGCGCCTGTTAGTGTTGCATTGCTTAAATCAAGACTCAAAAGATTGAATGAAGGATCGTATACAAAACTGTTGGATGTGTTAAATTCCAAAGCTGATGATCCACCTAAATAAGTAAACTGCAATTCAAAAACAGTAGTACCCGAGGTCATATTGATACCTGCAAAAGTAGGGTCGAACCAGTTGCAAACGATGGACGAACCCGAACCGTTTCCGGCAAACCAATCACCATTATTAGCAGTGGTTTCTGAGGCCGGGTTAATAAGTCCGACATTCGTAGCACTTTGCATAACAGGGGTTAAAACTGCCGGGTCGTAGGAAACTTCGAATTGCATCGAACCAATTCCATTGTACCCCAAATCCATTACAACAGGAATATTGATGGTTGTTCCAATATCATTTACACCCAGGTTCATATCGCTGATGCTGACAGCCACATCGTAACTTGGGGCGACATAGCAACCTGCGCCGGGGGTGGCCAGGATTTCTATCCCATTGTCGATAATACTGGTTGCTTCGGTAGATGCGCTCCAGTTGGCAGCCACTGCATTGTCCGAGCTTGGGTCGCACAAAGTGAGCGAAGGTCCATTCCCATCGGGCGAAGTTGGCCAGGGGGAATTATCATCGAAATTCACATAATCCACCACTGTTGCGTTGGGTGCAGAAATTTCAATGCTTTCGCCACTGTTGGATAAAGCACCTGATGTCCATTGATAGGCAGTAAGACCAAAATTGTTTTCAAAAGCTACTGAATCAACAGCAAACAGCAAATATTCACCCGAAGTCAATACAATGGATGGAAAATTCCCTTCTACTCCATCTGAGAAATAATAACCGCTGAGGTCGGCGGCTGCACCTTTGTTGTACACCTCGATAAATTCCAGCGAATCAGTTCCCGATTCAGGTGGGTTGTACATGATCTCGGTAATCACCAAATCGGCAATTGTAACAACAGGTTGAGCGCTAACCGAACCATTGGTATAATCTACGTTCAGGGCCATAAATGCATTGTCGTACACATAGTTTGATATCCCAAATTCCAGGTCGCTGTTTCCACCTATGTAGGTAAATTGCAATTCAAACAAGGTGTCGCCTGTAAGGATATTTATCCCCGAAAACGAAGGGTCGAACCAATTACAATTGATGGTCTGGTTACTGATCCCTGAAAGCCATTCTCCACCATTTGCAGTGGTAGCTGCCAATAGGTTGGTAAGACCTACATTGGTAACACTTTGAACGACCGGTGTCAAAACCAGGCTGTCGTATAGAATGCTGAACTGCATCGAACCTACACCATTGTAACCCATTGTTGCAATCACGGGAACATTAATAATGGAACCTAAGGCCATTCCCGTGGCATCGTAATCATCAATAGCTACAAGCATGTTGGCTGGTGCTGTTGCTGTTGTGAAAGTCATATCCTGTCCATAAGCCATACCTATGTTGTTTTCGCAAACCAAACGGAAATGGTAGGTACTGTTTGCCATCAAACCTGAAACCGGGGCTGAAACTGCCATGGAATCACTCACAGGGCTTTGCACAGCATAGGCTGTATCGCCATAGTTTGTGTCGCTTCCATATTCAAAATAGGCAATTGTCAATGCGTTGTTGGCAACAGCAGCTCCATTCAAATCAATGCTGTTGTAGGTTGCCGAAGTAGCTGCAAAAGTGTAAGCCATTGGCATGGCAGGAACACCAGAGCCTGTCATAGTTCCGTTGTCATAAACCACAGTTATAGGTGAATAAAGTGCATCGAAAACAAAACTATTGTTGGCATTGAAATCGAGTGCTGATGAACCTCCCAGGTAAACAAAACGAAGCTCGAACAAGACTGTGTTGTCCATTAGTTCGATCCCTGCAAAAAGTGGATCGAACCAGGTACAAACAATGCTCGATCCGGTTGAAGCCCCGGCTACCCAATCGCCACCATTGGCCAGGGTTATTGCGGCAGCATTCACCAAACCTACATTGGTTGGGCTTTGCTGAACCAGTGAAAGAGCACTATTGTTAAAAGAGATTTCCAATTGGATCGAGCCAATATTGCTATCACCATAAACCACCTGAACGGGCACATCGATGGTATCGCCAATATTGGCAACAGTTAAGTTGAAATCAGCCATCGAAAGGGTCATGTCCTGTGCAGGAGCCTGTTGCATTACTGCGCCGTTGCTTAGGTTCAGGGTAAAGGGTGAATAATTCACATCATACACAAAACAATTGGTCGCATCAAAATTAAGCGATGAAGAACCTCCATTGTAAGTAAATTGCAATTTAAAAAGAGTATCCCCATTGGCAATGGTGATGCCGGTAAAAGTTCCGTCGAACCAGTTGGGGGAAATTGCGTTGGACTGAACGCCCGCATACCATGAACCACCGGGGATGGTTGCAGGTAATGGATTGATCAGTCCTTGATTGGTTGCCGATTGAGAAACCGGGCTTAATACAGTTCCGTCGTACGAAACCTTGAATTGCATCGAACCAATGCCCGATGCGCCCTGAGTTACTATTACCGGCACATTTACAACACTTCCCACATCAGTGGCTTGCATCGTAACTGTGCCTAAAGTAACATTAATCTGGGCAAACGATATCGCTACCAGCGACATCATTATTCCGATTATGCTTATAATTTTTTTCATTTTTTATCTGTTTGTGTTCAGTTTTTACTTTGGGACGTTTTAAAAATGCAAAGACCGGAATAAGGCAACATGATGAATATCGCAGCCCTACCCCGGCTCTTATTAAATCCATTTGTTGCTATTTCTTACATCATTATGGTAAGAATATGGCAAATTAGTTAGCTGGAGGGGTTGCATTTCCATGAACGTCGCCTGAAACCGAACCTTTTATATTGGCAGTTACGTTTGCACCGGCAACAGTTACTGAAGGCATTTCGAATACCCAGTTGTCAGCAGTCCAGGCCGGGGTAGTTAAGGTAGCTATTTTACGTTGGATCATCAAAGCATCCAAAATATTCAATACGCCATCTTCGGTTACATCACCTGCCATTACTTTGAAAGGAGTTAATGTTTGAAGAGTAGCAGCATATTTACGGGCAATAACTACGTCAATAATATTTACTCCACCCCAGGCACGGGTAGTAGAAGCCCTTACTGAATAAGTTCCGTCCGGAACTGCATCGAAAAGAAAGTTCCCTGAACCATCGGTAGTAGTTGTAAACAATACAGTTGATCCACTTAACAATTCAACAGTACAACCATTTAAAACAGTTTGCGAAGCATTGTCATAAGTAACATTTCCTGAAATTGAATAGTTTGTTCCCCAGTACGAAGCATTGAAAACAGGTGAACCACTAAGCGGCATAAAGTTAGGTGCTGTCAGGTTATATGGATTTGTGATCATTAAATCACTGTTGTTGGTCAACGTATCGTTGTTGCGCGAAGGAGCCATGAAATAAGAACCAGAGAAAGGAGTCTCGAACCAATCGTTCATACCGGCCATGATACAGTTTTCAATACGTAATTCGTTATTGGTTGCATTTAACTCGGTAGAGGAATCCTTAATCCTTAAACCAAATTTCCATGCAGTTAAAATAGAATTGAAGATATCAATTTTATTGTTTCTTCTAAGATACATAGAACGTGCATAGTAGGTAGAAATAGTTGTTGATGGAGTTGCCTGTGGGCCAAAAACGCTTACATTTGAAAATACAGGTTGTGTAATTGGGGTATTTGAAGAACCCGAACCATCGTTGTCCACTTCAAAACCATTTGAATCACCGGCTGCATCGGCAGCTGCAGGGTCTCTTAAGATAACACCATATTGTATCATTCCCCTATATCCGAAATCACAGTCAAAATCATCGTCCATACCACGGAAAGCGATAAGGTGCTTGGCATTAACAGTGCCACCAAACCACTCAAAAGAATCATCGCCAGAGTATGAAACCTGGATATAATCAAGGGTAGTACCACTACCAACACCACCCATGGTTAAACCATTGATTTCGTTGTTTGGGGAGAAAGCGATACCGGGGAATTCAATACGTACGTACTTTAAGATACCTGAGTTGTCAGCATCGTTTGTTCCACCAAAAGTTGATCCTACGCCACCTTCGATAATGGCTGTCCCGCCAGGAACATTGATAGTTGCATAACCAAGAACGATTATACCACCCCAATCACCGGCAGCCCTTGAGCCAGGGGCCTGGTTCGATGTGAAAACGATTGGGTTGGCAGCTGTTCCATCAGCGATCAATGTACCTCCGCGCTCAACGATCAAAGCACCCTGGTTGGCGTAATCGCCACGGATAATGGTGCCGGGCTGAATAGTCAAAGTTACTCCGTTTGGAACACGCACCCAACCGTTCAATAAATATACATTGCCCGAAGTCCAGGTTTGGGTAGAAAGATTACCATTTGGGATAGTAACTGTGGTTGCAGGATAAACTGTGGTTTGTGGGTCGAAATTAGCCCAGCCCGAAGTCCAGTCGGTAGTACCGAAAGCACCAACGTAATCTACCTGATCGAAGAATGAATTGTTGATTGTGTTTTGGGCGTTTGCCCCTACGCTAAAAATAGCTACTAAAACTAAAAGTGATAAAACTAATTTTTTCATTGCAAATTTATTTAAGTTAGTATTAAAATGTTAAAATTATTTAGGGGCAAAACTATCCTGAGAATGGCGGAAGGATGTTACATGTATCTAAAGTTTAGTTAAACTTAGACTAAATGACAGGATTTCTTAATTTCAATGATGGAATTGAAAATGTGAATTGTTAGTACTTGAATTTCAGATATTTCAGAATTAATTGTTAGGGCAGTATTAATTCAAAGAAAATAAAGGCTTAAACTAACCTTATTCCTATATTAAGCAAACATGATGGGTAGCTTAATGAAATAAGTCCTACGTGTTAATTGTTAAATATATGACTGATAATATGCAGTTTAACGCAAAAGAAAAATCGTTGCGACCCAATCTCCTCGACATCTTAAAGATGTGTTGTATGCGAAGGTAAAAAACAAAGGGGATTTTTCAACCCCCACTTTAAACAATAAACAATCAGACAAAATTCTTTCTGATTACCAATAAAATCGGCAATTTATATTACTGATTTGTCCAAATTTTTGACTGCCCTATTCAAATCATTGAATGACTTTGTATTAAAATAATGAAGGGGATTTTCCGAACGAAAAATCCCCTTTGTCTCCCAAAATAATTGAGCAAAACTACCTAAAGGAGATCTTTTTGGTGTATCTATTTGATTGCGAAATAATGCTAATCAAATAGATGCCTGGGCTGACATTGAACCCATATTCAAAATCAGTATCGTTAATTAACATTTCTGTTGTAATAAGTCGCCCGGACAGATCAAATATCTGAAGGATTGCTTTTTCAAAGATCGGTTTTGGAAATTTCACAAATAGCCTTGAATCGTAGCTGTAAATTTGGGGCAAATTATCATTGTGGATTTCATCCACTGAAACTGTCATAAAGGATTGATCCTGGCCATAGTTTATACCATTCATACTTTCTGCAACAAGCCTGAAATGATAAGTTACCAGTTCATCCAAATTAGATAAAATTGCGATTACAGGTACATCTATATTATTGTTTACCATTGATGGACTTGCCAGGATTGAATCGCCATAATTCGTATTTAACCCATACTGAAACCATACATTCGCATCTGAACCAAATGAATTTACAGTTCCTTGCAAAGTGGCTGATTGCAGGGCAATATCAGTTGCCGGAAGGGTAATTACAGCCGGTGCTGGAACACCCACACTACCGCTCAAGTAGGTTACATTTAACTCGTCGTTGTTGGCGTTGTACACAAAACAACTGGCCACATCGACTGCAATAGCCGAGTTACCACCATGATAAATAAATTGCAATTCGAACAGCTGGGAGCCACTCAATAAATGGATACCGGCAAAAGTAGGATCGAACCAATTGGGAGATACTTCGTTCCCACTGCCCATTCCGCTAATCCAATCGCCACCATTGGCAAGGGTTTCGGATGCAGGGTTTACAATCCCAAAATTAGTGGCCGAAATTTCAATAGGAGTCAACACCGAAGGGTCGAAGGTAAAGCGAAATTGCATAGCCAGGATGCCATCATAACCAACTTCGATGATTACCGGAACAGTAACCGTATCGCCTATATTTGATGGAGCCGTAACACTTGAAATCCGGATGGCCATTTCATTTTCGGCCCAGGTTGTAAAGGTAAGGTCGTCGCCCTGGCTGGTACCTTCGCTATTGGTGGCCACAACCCGAAAATGATAAGTAGTGTTTGTTGCCAGGCCTGACAACTGCGCCATTACCGGGCTTGTTTGACTTCCGTTTAAAGTACCCGGAACAGCATTGACTGTCTGTCCATAGTTGGTATCTGTCCCATATTCATAAGTTATAGAGGTTGAAGCATTTCCGGGGTTTATGCTTCCATTTAAAAGCGCATCGGTTGAACTGACACCGGTAGCTGCAAGGGTTGTTGCTACGGGTGCTGTGGAAACCATTGTGCTAAATGAGAGCAACTGGCTTTCGGTTAATCCTGCACTATTTTCAGCGATTACCTTAAAACTGTAGGATGAATTGCCGGTTAGACCGTTCAAAGTTGCATTTACCCAAATTGTATCCATCCCGATTGCTGAGGCAGGGACTGCACTTGTTGTGTCAGTAAAATTTCCGTTTTCACCATACACAAATTTTATTGCGGTAGAAGAATTATTAGCGCAAACCCTCCCCTTTAACAAAGCCGATGAAAGGGTGATATTTTCGGCAGGATAATTCATTGCATAAGCCAATGCAGAGTTTGTTGTGAATGAAACATCATTCCCAAAAACAGTACCTTCCTGATTTGTGGCACCTACTCGAAAATGGTATTCCGTATTTGGTACTAATCCGGTTATTTCCAGAGAAACAGCAATTGTGTCCTGTCCATAAAACGGGCTTTGAGGAATCGTGTCCACAAAGCCATAGGTGGTGTCTGTACCATATTCAAAAAAAGCAACTGTGGCTGCATTATTGGCACTTACATTTCCCGATAAAGTAGCCGAATAGGCAGCTATGGTATTGGGCAGTAAAGTTTCGGCATAAGGTGGCTGGGATGGCACTGTGGTAAAAACCACATCTTGCCCACTTACGCTCCCCATGCTGTTTTCAGCAAAAACAGCAAAATGGTAGGCAGTCCCTGGTGTTAGGTTGGCTACGTATGCATACACATCTGTTAAGCCAAAACCCAAGACTAAAGAAGGTATTGCCGGTACCGAATCGGTATACACCGAACTTGTCCCATATTTAAACCAAACAGTGGTGGAATCGTTGTTCGCATTTACCTGGGCCGTTAAACTGGCTGAAACAGCATTGATGCTATCAGCAAATCCTGTGATAACTATTGGGGCAACCGGTGCCGCTATAACTCCTCCATTGATAAATGTGATCGGAATCTGGGTGAAATTGGCATCGTAAGCCAGACTATTTGTAGTATTAAAACTCAAAGTTGAGTTTCCTCCCAGATAAGTAAACTGAAGCTCGAACAGGGTTGTCCCGTTGCTTAAAGAAATCCCGGCAAAAGTTGGATCGTACCAGTTGGGTGAAACGGAATATCCACTACCCGCCCCGCTGTACCATTGACTGATCGGTATCTGAGCACAAGAGTTGACCACACCTACATTGTTTGCCGATTGAGTAACCGGGGTTAAAACCGCAGGATCATAAACCACCTCAAACTGCATACTACCAATCGATAAGGCCCCAACTTCCACCACAACCGGTACGTTTACATTAGTACCAATTTGGCTTGCATTTAAAGTTAGGCTATCCACTCTGATTGTCATTTGTGCCCACATCGACACACTGAGTAACAGTATTAAAAATGTTAAAATTTTCGTTTTCATAATCTATTATTAAAATCTGTAAGTGATTGAAAAATTAAACAAACGGCCAGGATTGTAGGCTTGTATCAATTGTTTGCGTTCCACAATGCCATCGCCAATTCCGTCTCCGTCTGTGTCTTGATTAAATTCATAAGTCTGGTTGTAAGTGATTTCTTCATTCAACAAATCTTTTACAGCCGCCTTCAACTTTACATGTTCACCAATTTGTTTCGACACCGACAAGTCGATTAGGTTATGGGGCATTTCGTAGGTATGGGGATTTTCCGATGTCCCTACATACACAATCCGTTCGCCTATTACATTGTATAAAAGGCTGAACATCCATTTGGTTTCTTCATTCTGATAGTACAAACCGGTATTTACAATATAGGGCGATTGCCCTTGCATGGGCCGTACTTTATCCCGTAAATACGCATCGGACCCTCTCACTTCGCTTTTAATCCAGGCCGCATTCAAACTTAAACTAAAATTTTTTAGCCTGCGAAGGAACCCGGTACGGTCGCCCCAAACGGCAAATGATTTTTTCGCATCAATTTCTAATCCAAGGCTGGTTGCTTTGTCGGTATTCTTAGCCACAAAGTCCCATCCATTGCTGGCCGGGAATAAATTGAGCTCGATGGGGTCGATGAAGTTTTTGTAGAAGGCTCCAATGGTAATTATTTCTGAAGGTGTTGGATACCATTCGTAGCGAAGATCGAAGTTATGGATGTAGGCGTTTTTCAAGGTGTCGTTTCCATATACAGTAGCGGTTTTCTCAAAATCGTAAAATGCAAAGGGTGACAATTCCCGAAATTCGGGCCGGTTAATAGTCAAACCATAAGCAAATCGGAGCACTGATTTTTCACCCACATTATACGCCACATTTACAGATGGAAAGAAATTGATTGTATCAATCGTGATATCGGGTTCAATGTAAGGGTTGGGTGTATTAGGGTCAACTTCATCCTGAAAGCCGGTCAGTAGTTGCTTGTTTTTCTCAAAGCGGACACCGCCATATACATTCAATAAGGATGTGATTGGGATTTTAAGTGCAATATATCCGGCAATTAATTCACTTTCTGCTTTGTAGGCATCTTTGGCCTGGGTGTTTTCACCATAAAGAATACCAGACCTGGAATCGATATTTTCGTCCATAAAGACCGAATCAATTGGCATGTACACAATTTCATTGTTGTATTCAGGATAAATCGACTTTACAATTCCGATGTTTCGAATAGAAAACTCCCTGTTTTTCTTTTCGTAAAATACACCTGCTTTTAGTTGAGGCCTGAAAGAGTTAAAATTGAAATCTTTGGAAAAATTTGCCCCGAAAACCCAAATATGCTCATACATATTCATAAACAACCTGCCATTTTCGCTAGGGGTTGGCATGTTGTTTATGATAAGGGCATAATCCAGGTTGTGTACACTTTCATCATTTATAATCTGGTTCCATCGTATCCTTCTGATATCCGGCTGGTCTTTATCTGCATAAGAATAGCCAAGGATCCAGTCGAATTGGGTTGTCCCATCGGTGAATTTATGCTTCCCTGCCAGCTGACCGGAGTAGGTGTTTCTGCCCATAAAGGAAAACTCTTGTCCTTTATTTGGTAATTCGGAATGATAAAAATCTTTGCCCTCTCTTAAAATGGTTTGGATTTTTCCAATATGATTATACAAATTCCTAAACTCCAGGGCATGATCGGGCGATAGTTCGAAAGACCAGTTGTGCATTATTCCAATTTTTACCTTGTTCAAATACACATCGTCGATGGTATAAAGCATGGTGTCCGGACGGTCGAGAATAGTGTCGTAACTTTCGTACCGGCTTTTAAAATATTGGGTATGATCGTTCGAGTTGCTATAACTTATTGAGGTGATATTCCCGATTGACCGATGGGGCTTTTTCAAATCGAAGCGTTTGGCCGATGCCATAGAAACCCCCATATCCGGCCTTGCACTTTCGATGGAATTGGCAGTCCAGTTTTTATTGAAGGCTTTCGACCATTCGGTAATTTTATCCCAACCTTCTGCATCAATGCTTCCTCTTAGTTCCTCGTATTCTTTTGTCGATGGCCAAACGGAAGGCAAATCGCGGGTGCCATCATCAAACCCCAGCCAATCGAGATTGCCCCCTTCGTAATTATAAAACTGGTTGAAACTCGTTCCCTGGTTGATTCCGGTACTCAGGCTTATTTGCAATTCTTCTTTATCGGGTACCCCTTTGGTTTCGATCATCACATTGGCACCGGCAAAATCTGCAGGTAATTCAGGTGCGGGAGTTTTAAAAATGCATAGACGAGAAAGCATGCCGCTGGGAATAGCATCGAATGAAAATGCCCGTGCATCGGACTCAGAACTGGGAGTGGTAGCCCCATTTACCCAAACTGTGTTGTATCTTTTATCAAGGCCACGCACAATAATAAAGCGGTTGTCAATAATGGTGATCCCGGGCACTCGCCGCACTATTTCTGCGGCATCCTTGTCGGGCGATCGTTCTATTTGTTGCTTTGAAACACCACTCATTACCAGATTGCTGTTCCTGATACTACTTATCATAGACATTTCGGTATCGGTTTTTCGCTTTGCCACTACGACAATGTCATCCAATTGCTCGCTGGCTTCATCCAATTCAATTTTGATGTATGTCGATTTATTTTTTTCGATCGACACATTTTCAAATTCAACTTGCTGGTATGAAATGAATGATGCAATTATGGTATAGGTACCCGGAGGGATGTTCGTAATGCGGTAATTTCCATCGAAATCTGACGACGCGCCAATGGTTGTTCCTTTTAGGTAAACACTTGCTCCAATAATCTCTTCACCGGTCGCTTTGTCTTTTATTTTTCCTTCTAAAGTTCCGGACTGCGCGCTTGCTACATAAGTAAGTATGATGAATGTGAACAGGTTAAGTAGTCTTTTCATTTGCTCAATATTTTGTATGCAAACATCAGAAGCAAACATGAATTCGATTTATCCTGAATTTTAAATTTGGGTTAATAAATCCTGTTGATTATTGGGATTATTAAACAATTGGTTAACATTGAGCTTGTGTTTTGCGTTACGTTAATAAATTAGCCTTTTAACCTGAATAATTGGCTTTTTCATGTTTAGAATAGGAATAGGCATTTCATGTTAACGATCCATTAATTGTATCTAAATATCCTGTTAACACTGTTTTCAATTGCGCTGACAATCGGCCTTATTTTGCTTGCTATCCTTTATAGAACAAGCATTTCAAGATTTTACAATTTGGAAACAGAACTTCTTGCTTAAATAAGTTTTGTAAAATCTAATATTGCCACTTCATTTTTGAAAAGTTAAAAAACACAGACTATAGTTAAAAGCAATTTTATTAATCTAAAAAATTTAAACATGAGAAAAACATTACTTTTTGGCCTTTTTATCCTGACATTCTTTGGCCTGAATGCCCAAAGTTATACATTCGAAACAGGTATCAAAACTACCGGCGGTACCGCCACCGACACCTTAGGAAATGGCACAGTGGTTACTTTCCAGCTTTCGACCGACGATGCGGAACAGGAAAACGATGAAGTGGATTCTTATTACGATGATGACCTGGATGCAGGTTGGGAAGGCGATCCTACTGATCAGAATATCCTTACCACGGGTTTGCGTTTTACCGATGTAACCATTCCTGCAGGTGCTGTAATTGATTCGGCATTCATTGTAGTAGTTTCGCACGAAGGGAAAGATGTCCTGGATGTGGCAAACATTACCATCAAGGGAGAAGCTACTGATAATGCAGTTACTTTTGATGAAGCAAATTTCAATGAAAATTACCTTCTTACCGATCGCCCTATGACCAATGCTTCGGCTTATTGGGTAGTGGATTATGAGTGGATTATTTGGGGGACCTATCGCACCAATGATTTGAAAACCGTTGTTCAGGAAATAGTTGACCGTCCGGGATGGGCCTCGGGAAATGCAATGGCATTCTTTTTACAAGGCGAAAACCAGGGACCAAGCGATTATGAAAACGCCCGTGAGTTTGAATCGTTTGAGAACATTTCCGATCCCGACGACCAGGACCCACAAGGAAACCCCGGCGACGGACAAAACCATCCGGAAAGAGTTCCTACCTTGAAAGTGTATTACACTGCCAATGTGGGTGTTCAGGAAATTGGATCTCAGTCACCTTCGTTTATTGTATCTCCAAATCCTACAAGCCAGGTTATCAATATCCGAAACCAAAAATCGGCAAACATGAGCTATACATTGGTTGACATCAGCGGAAAAGCTGTCAAGAATGTTCCTGCAAATGGCCAGGTAAATACTCAAATTTCGGTAACCGACCTCGATGCCGGTATCTATTTTATTCAAGGAACAGAAAGCAATCATACCTATACAAGTAAGGTAATTATCTTCTAAATTTTGGTAAAGTAAAATCCTCCTTTCATTCTGAGAGGAGGATTTTTTAAACTATTTCTATGAACAAAAACTGGCTCTTTCTAATCCTGTTCACCTTTCCTTTTTATTTATTTGGACAATCCAACTTTACACTGACAGGCGAAATCCTGGACAGGGAATCAGGCGAAAAACTGCCCGGATGTTCAATCCATATCTTAAATAGCGAAATAGGGACTTCATCTGATGAAGGTGGAAATTTTTTGATCAGGGGATTAAAGAGCAAAACTTGTCGAATTGAAGCAAGTTTTATTGGTTATAAAACCGATACTCTTTCCATCGATTTTGGCAAAAAGGATAGAATTCATATTGTCATTAAGTTACAGCCTAATTCGCAACAAATTGCCGAAGTGGATATTAAAGGCAAAGCCGAGGGGCAGGTCAAAGCATCCTTACAACAAAAACAAGCCGAAAATATCAAGAACATCGTTTCGGCAGAACAGATTGAACAATTTCCCGATTTGAATGCCGGGGAAGCCATGCAACGAATTCCGGGCATCACACTGCAACGCGACCAGGGCGAAGGTCGCTATGTGCAATTGCGGGGCACTCCACCCGAATACACCAATTTCAATGTAAATGGCGAACAAATCCCATCACCCGAAGGAAATGTACGGTATGTGGGAATGGATATAATTTCAGCCGACCAAATCGACCAAATTGAGATCACAAAGGTGTTGACCCCTGATATGGATGGTGATGCCATTGGGGGTACAGTAAACATTACCACTAAAACAGCAAGCAGCGAAATCCCCGAAATTAATGCAAGCCTGGCAGGAGGCTACAACAATATTAGGGAAAGCAACAACTACCAGGCACAATTCTCGTTTGCACAAAGGCACAATAATTTTGGATTTGTGTTTAACGCAAGCCAGTTTACCAACCATTATGGGTCGGACAATATGGAATTTGAATACGACAAAGGGACTTTTTTCGGAAGCCAGTCCGACAGTGTCGAAAATTATCATATCCAGTATAAAGAAGCCCAGCTAAGACACTACGAAATAACCAGGAAAAGGACAGGTATAAGTAGCACACTTGATTATACATTCAACCCCGAATCATTTATTTATCTGAGGGGCATGTACAACCTGTTTTCAGATTATGAGGTTAGGAGAAGGAAAATTTTTAGCCTTGATGATGCACTTTCTGAAACGCATTATTTATATGGGGGCATCGACCATGACTTGAAAGAAAGGGAAAAAATCCAATATCTTTCGACTATCAATTTTGGGGGCGAACACAAAATTGGTTTTATTGATTTGGATTACGAATTGGCCTATTCGCAAGCAATTGAAGACGAACCCGACCGGATGGAGGTCTCCTTTGATAACCCGGGACAGGCCATTGCCATTAAATTCGATTTGACCGACCCCGATTATCCCAAGCCTTTCTTTTCCAATCCCGACAACGCGGAGAATGCTTACATGTACGACAAGTATGAAATGAATGACCTGATGTTTTCCAAATCGAATGTCGAAGATAAAAACCTGACAGCAAAACTCAACCTACAGTTTAATTATAAATTGGAAAATGCTCAAAATGGGTATCTGAAATTGGGAGGAAAATTTAGGTCGAAAGAAAAGGTCAGGGATGTCAATGCCCAGGTTCTGGGTGCATTTTATACGTCATCGGCAATTTATCCGGGCACAGCACCTGAGTTGTCCCTCGTAACAGTTGATGATGGCTTTAGGGAAGATAATTTTCTGGACCAGGGATATTTGCTGGAATCGATGCCATCGCCAGATAGGATGCGCGATTTTTATGAGTTTTATCCCCAGTATTTTATCTACGACAGGGATGCTACCCGAAAAGAAAGTTTCAACAGCGATTACAAAGCCCAGGAAAACATCTATTCGGCTTATGCTATGCTACGGCATGACATTGGGAAATTAATGCTGTTGGGTGGTGTTCGGTACGAACAAACCGATATCGACAACGAAGGACGGATGCCTGTACTCGATTCAATAACCGGAAAATATATAACGGTCGATACAATACCTGATACCAGGAGCCATCATTTTCTTTTGCCCCAATTACAATTAAAATATAGCCCAAATGAAGATTTCAATATCAGGGCAGCGTGGACCCATACTTTTTCAAGGCCCAATTTTGACGATGCAATCCCCTTCCGTTACGAAGACCGTAAAGATGGGGATATTCAGTATGGAAACCCCGACTTATTGTACCCCAAATCAATGAATCTCGATTTCCTTATCGAAAAATACCTGCAAGGTGGAGGTATACTTTCCGGTGGTGTATTTTACAAGCATATCGATGATTTTATCTTTTATTACCGGATAAATGCTTTTGAAGGCGACCCTACAACAGGGGTAAAAAAGCTGCGGATCGATATCCCCCTTAACGGAAAAAATGCTTTTGTGTATGGTGCCGAACTTCAGAGCCAGTTCAAATTCAATTTCTTTGAATCTTTCCTGAAAAATTTTGGGCTATTCCTAAACTACACATACACCTATTCTGAGGCCGCACTTTTTAAACGCTATCCGGCCAACGATAACATCCATCAAATTGAGTTTGGCGCCGATTACCTGACCTATTTTAACACAGGGGAAGAGGAAGTAATTACGCTGCCAGGCCAGGCCAAACACTCGGCAAACCTTGCCCTGTTTTATGACACAAAGAAAATCTATATTAAAATTTCGGCTAATTACCATGATGCCTTCCTGAATAAAATTGGAGTCGATCCCGATCTGGATGAATATTACGACCAGGCCTGGCATCTCGATTTTACAACCAGTTATTCAATTCATAAAAACCTGAAAGCCTTTGCCGATATACGAAACATTACCAATGCTCCACTACGATTCTATCTTGGAAATTCAAACAGAATATTAAAGCAGGAGTTTTACTCTTGGAGTGCCCGTTTAGGAATAAAATTTCAATTTTAAAAGAATACAATATGAACCGAATGAAAATCAACTTAGTTTACCTTCTTATCCTTTCCATTGGCTTGCAGGCATGTATGAATAGTCCGGTTAAGAAAGAAAAATCGTTAACTGAGATAAACCTTGTTGAAGCAAATATTGAAACACAACCTGTGGTTTCAGGTTTGGGCGATGATGCAGCCGATGACCCTGCAATATGGATAAACAAAGAAGATCCGGATAAAAGCCGGATAATTGGTACGAATAAAACAGGTGGTCTTCATGTCTATAATATGAAGGGCGAAGAGCTATATTTTTATCCGGTTGGCAGGGTCAATAATGTGGATTTGCGCTATGATTTTGAGGTAGGAAATTCTTTTGAAGATATTGTTGCAGCTTCGAATCGAACGGATAATACAATAGTGGTTTTTAAGGTGATAAAACCAAATGGTGGTCTTGAAAATATAGTTGAGGAACCTATCATATCATCGGTCGACGAGGTATACGGGCTATGTATGTTCCAGGATAAGCTAACCCACAGGCTTTATGTGTTTGTGAACGGAAAAGGTGGAATGGTGGAACAATGGGAGCTTTTGGCAACCCCAAACGAAAAAATAAAAGCCGAACGCTTGCGTACATTCAACCTCAATAGCCAGCCCGAGGGGATGGTTGCCGATGATGAACTTGGCTTCTTGTACATTGCCGAAGAAGACGAATGTATCTGGAAATACAGTGCACGTCCCGATGGTGATTCTTCCCCAAGAAGAGTCGAAATGAGCGACAAAAGCAATAGCATGATTGCGTATGATCTCGAAGGCCTCGCCATTTATTATGCACAAGCAGGGAGGGGTTATTTAATTGCATCATCGCAGGGGAACAATAGTTTTGCTGTTTTTAGAAGGGACGGCCACAACCGCTACCTCGGCAGCTTTTCCATTGCCGATGGATGTATTGATGGGGTGCAGGAAACCGATGGGATTGATGTGGTCAATCTAAATATGGGCAGCAAATTCCCCAATGGATTTTTCATAGCCCAGGACGGACATAATTTGGATGACACAACGGAGGTCAACCAAAATTTCAAATTGGTTTCCTGGGAAAAGATAGCTAAAAGTTTTTGCCCTAAATTGATGATTGATAATGATTATCAGCCTTAGTCTTTTATCAGCTCATTTGTCACCCTTAACCTGTAAACCAAACTGGTTGGGTTTTCAAAAAGGAATTTCTTTTCCACAGAGATTTCAATCTGGTCAAGTGAATCAAGCTCTTTCTTATATCTATCGGTCGTAAGGAGCCACCCCTTGGGGTTGAGTTCAAGAAATGATTTTACTTCCTCCAGGCTTTCGAGTTTCTCAATTGTATTATCGAGGTTGAAGGGAAAGGCCGGGTTAAAAGCTCCATAATACGCAAGCTCCGAATCAGAAGGAATTACTTTTAAAGATTGGGCAACAGGGTTTTGCTCGTTTATTTTTGGGTAGATAAAATAGAAAATTGCTGAGGTGGAGACTATCCATGATAGCGCCAAACCTGATAGTACAACCGTAGTCGATTTCTTTTGCAGGAAGAAAAGCAACACGCCTGTAAGCGGAAAGATACCCAGGCCCCAGGCAAGGTGCCCCAGGTGGCTGATTTCTTTTTCGGCCCTGATTCCAAAATAGGCCCCAATTACCAAAAGTACGCCAACGAGCAGGTTTATGATAAGCACCGGGGTCAGCTTTTTGGGCTGCAAAGCAAGGATACCGGTGGCAATAAGTATAGCCCATGCAGGATAGGAAGGCATTGGATAGTTGGGCAATTTTGTGCTCGATATAGAAAAGAAAACAACAATTGTCAATGCCGAAATAAAGGAGAAAAGCAGGAACGAATTTTTTCTTTCCTTCCAAAAAACCTTTATACCCCGAACAATAAACAGCGAAAAAGGGAGCATCCCGATAAGTACGAAAAGGGGGGTTAAAAGAAAAAGACCACCATGCCCTTCCATTGGTTCACTAAAGCGGTCGATGTTGTGTGTGAGAAAAAAGCCCCTTGTCCACTCGAAATCGGTTTTTACCGAAACCAAAATATACCAGGGGAGCGCTATTGCAAAAAACAATAAAGACCCACGCAGGATTTTAAACCGCTTTAAAGTTTCTACCCTGAAATCTTTTTGGGCCAACAGGAAAATGAAAAATATGGCAACCGGCAGGACCAGGGCAACCGGCCCTTTTGTAAGGGTAGCCAATGCCAGTGAGACATACATCAGCCACAGCGACCAACGGTTGGCAGATTGATAAAAGTCGTAAAAGGCAAACAGGCCAAGATTGAGGAAAAAGATCAAATATGGATCGGGCACAGAAAGATGGAACTCAAGCACAAAATTTATGGACGACAATAAAATGATGGCAGTCCAAAAGGCGATTTCTTTGCCGAGGTATTTATGGGTGTAGAAATAGCTTATCAGGATGGTGGCTATGCCCATGATCACTGAGAAAAACCTGGCGGCAAAGGCACTTACACCAAAAAGGGAATAGGCTACAGCCATGAAATAATAATGCAAAGGTGGTTTTGCAGTCCGTAATTCCCCGTTAAAGTAAGGCACAATAAAATCGTTGTTGGCCCTCATCTCCCTGGCACATTCGGCATTTTTGGCTTCATCCAAAATATAAATATCCACACCCCAGATGTTCGACCCAAAAACAAGCAATGTTGCAATGGCAAGAATACCGTATATAGTAATCTCCTTTCCCAAAATTTTCTTCATCCTAATTATATTTGGAGCAAATATCACCAAATAAGTTTAGTTGACTTTCTGAATACCAAATATTTAAGATAAACTTAATTTGATTTGTGGCACTTGCTCACTATTAAGGGCTGGGCATTTGAGCATTGCTTGTAAAGTAAATAATATCTGTTACTTAACCTTGTTTGTCTCTCTAAAATTATTCATAATCTATTAATATTCCACTAATAGAGAAGAAGGGCCAATCATACTATTTTGCACCTTAAATCTTTTATAAATGAGATATTTCACGATAATTGCCCGGCTCCTTTTTTCTTTTGGGGCTTTTTACTATGTCCTTAATAAAACGGACTTATCATTGGTGGCCAATGAGATACGGGATGTTGAACCAATCTATTTAATCAGTGCATTATTGGTGTACATCCTGGCCGAAGCATATTCATTATCAGGTTTGTTTCGCTATTTGCGCTCCAATAAGATCACCATCAAAAGAAAGGTGTTTTTAACTTATAATTTAAAACGATCTTTTTTCGATTTGTTCTTACCTTACACTGCCTTTACCCAGGATCACTTATTTCCAGTGCATGCAAAAAGTACGCATCTAAAAAGTGTATTGAATAAGGAAAAATGGTTAAATGCCATCGTAGTCCTATTTTCGCTTGCAATCATTTCTTTTTTCATAGCTGATTTTCATCGCTATTCCTTTCATTTTCTTAACCTGATACTGATACTGTTCATTATCCAACTTTTATCAAAAAGGAACTTCGATTCGCTTTTCCATCTTTTTGTAAAGCCTATCCTAAATGTGCTGATAATCTATTTCCTCCGGTTCCTGAGTGCATTTTTCATCCTCCTGGCATTTCGGGCTTATTGGCAATCCGGCCCTTTCCTTTTTATATTCTCAGTGTCATTTATGCTTTCTCTTCTCCCGGTTGGAATTTCCGGGATAGGGTACAGGGAACTATTATTTTTGTTGGGATCAACTTATTTTGTGCTCGACCTATCGGTTTCTGTCAGTATAAGCTTAACCTATTTTTTGATTAGCCTAACAGTAACCGTATCCGGTTATGTGTACACTCTTGCCTCATCCGCTCTAATCAACAGGAAATCAAGAATTCCTGAAATGAAGTACACGGGACATTTAAGGATTGTCAAGAACTATAAATAAGTAATCTTAATTTAACCCAAACAAAAAATTCAGGTTAATGTAGTCCCCTATCTTTGATTCAAACTTCTTTGCGTTTATGAGGATTCTGTACAAAATATCAATATTGTGGGCTAAACTTCTAAGCATCATTTTTTTTGCTCTTGTTGGGATTTCATTTATCAGCCCTTTTTACAAATTCCCCCCAAGAGGGCCTTTCGCAGGAAACAACATCTACAACCCTTATCAGGATGTAAATTCGCAGCAATGGATAAAAGCCAATTTCCAGGTGCAAAGCAAAGCCTGGGGCGGGGTGACAAATGGCTGGAACAACACCGATTCACTAATCATGGACCGCTATGAAAAGCTGGGTTTCGACCTGGTGAGCATTTCCGATTATCAGAAAATAAATACCTACAATCGGGACAGCGAAGCCTATATTCCTGTTTACGAGCATGGTTACGGGATTTTTAAAAACCACCAGGTGTGTCTTGGTGCCAGGAAAGTGGACTGGCTCGACTTCCCCCTATTTCATACTCTACATCATAAACAGGATGTGTTAAACAGGTTAAAAATGAATAATGAACTTGTGGCCATCGCCCACCCCGGGTTGTGGAATGCCTACAGCGAACAGGATATGGAGGAGCTTACCAACTACGACCTGATCGAGGTATTGAACAATTATAAAAATTCGCTGGGACATTGGGATGCAGCCTTGTCAAGTGGGCACCCGGCATTTATCCTGGCCAACGACGATGCCCATGACGTTTCCAAACTACCGCAAACCGGTAGAAAATTTACTGTGATCAATGCAGTTACGCCTGGAAAAGAACAAATCCTTCGTAACCTGAAAATTGGAGCTGCTTATGGCGTTGAACTCGAAAACTATGATTCTATTTTCGCGGAAAAGGCCGAAAAGATAAAGCTGTTGCCACATCTGTTGTCCGTAGTTGTGAAAGCCGATACGGTGTTTTATGATTTCAACAAAGAAGCCGAATGTTTCCGGTTTATCGGGCAGGGTGGCGAAGTGTTGAAAATTGATTCCTGCACACAGAGGGCATCTTATGTGCTTAAACCCACTGATACCTACATCAGGGTAGAAGTTGTTTATGACAACCATGCGACCTTTTACCTGAACCCGGTTTTCAGGCATGGAAATGTTCTCCCACTTGAACAGGCTTCGGCAACGATTGACTGGCGCAAAACCAATATCTTCAGGTACTCCCTGTTTATCTCGCTTCTACTCATGGTATTATTTAGCTTAAGATTCAGGATACGACTGGGTTTAAAACCAAAAGAAGGTTTCCCGGTACCGGCTTAATTCACAAAATAAATTACACATTATTAAAGCCATGAAATTGAAGATCAGCAAACCTTTAAAAACGGCCCTTAAAATTATCCTTTCCGTCAGTGCTTTGATTTTTGTGTTTTCAAAAATACATTATGGCGACGTAATTGACCTTATTAAACAATCAGACCCTTTTTTCCTGGTGTTGGCCGTTGCCTGTTTTGCTTTTTCTAAATTTATAGCTGCCATACGTTTACGCTCATATTTACTGGCCATCGGCATACCCATTGGCCACGATAATAATTTGAGGCTTTATTTATTGGGCATGTTTTATAATTTGTTTTTACCGGGTGGGATCGGCGGAGACGGGTATAAGCTGTATCTGCTGAACAGGAAATTCGATGTGAAAACAAGGACGATATTCTGGGCTATCTTTTTCGATCGGCTCAATGGTGTGCTACTGCTCTTTATCCTTGCATGTGTTTTGTCTTTTTTTCTATCATTTACAGATAATTACAAGCCTTTCATCGGGTTGCTGATACCCATCAGCCTTATGCTATACTATCTGGTTGTCCATTTCATTTTCCCCTATTTCAAGGCGATATCTATAAAAGTTACCCTGCAATCCCTGATCGTCCAGTTGCTGCAAATAGCCACAGCCTGGGCTATTCTAAAAGGGATCGGTATCAATAACCTGGAAACCGGGTATTTATTCATTTTTCTAATTTCTTCCATTGTTTCCATGCTTCCCTTTACGATTGGTGGGATCGGCTCACGCGAAATCGCATTTTTGTATGGGGCACAATGGATGGGTCTCGATATAAATGCCTCTGTTGCAATTGGGCTGATGTTTTACCTTGTCATTGCCTTTGTTTCATTTTTTGGCATTTATTATAGTATTTACTCCCGGAAAGTGTATATTGAACCCAACCTGAAGGCAACCTGATGACATGTATGTTTTACGAATTAAGAGGTCGGCAAACTCAATATCCGTTATTTTTCAAACATAGTTAAGAATAAACTTTCAGGCTGGAGTTCGCCACAAATTCATTCATCTGCCTTTTTACTTCCTGTTTTGTAAGAACAGGTTTCCCATTCGTTTTGGATGAATTGATGGTATTGTTTTTTCCGGCCATTAAATTCAACGATCGAATCAGACAATCTATCTCCTCATCGGTATTTCCGATGCCCAGACTTATCCTGGTCAATCCGGGAAGTTGTACTTTCGGAAACATAGTCACTAGTATTTTCTGAAACCGTTCCAGACGCGGGCCTACATTCAGGGTATGTTTTAGGATGATATGTGCGCAATGACAGCCATATCGCACACCAATTCCATGGTTCAAAGCCAATTTTTCAGCAACCTTGTTGGCCATCATCCCTTTCAAATCAAATACTATAACACCCAGCTTCTGATTGAACGATGGATGATCGGCTGTTTTTATCCCATGTATTATTATGCCCGGAATCCAGGCCATCCCTTGTAAAACTTTTTCGGTCAATCGTTTTTCCTCCTCCTCAATTACATTCATCCCAATTTTTTGCAGAAGTACGAATGCCTTTCCGAGGGCAGCAATCCCGGCTGTGTTTTCTTCTCCCGAATTTTGGATCAATTCCAATTCTGAAGGGGTGAATTTCAGTAAGCCTTTTCTTGCCACCAGAACTCCACAACCAAAGGGGGCATAGATTTTATGGGCCGAAAAGGAAAGATAATCAATGCCATAAGCTTCCATGTCAACCATTCGGTGGGCAATCAGTTGAGCGCCATCAACCAGCAGATGAGCGCCATATCGGTGAACAATCCGGCTGATCTCTTTTAAATCATTGCACGATC
The DNA here is from genome assembly GCA_021740905.1 of Bacteroidales bacterium. GTDB lineage: Bacteria > Bacteroidota > Bacteroidia > Bacteroidales > M50B96 > JAIOYV01. The sequence goes on along the minus strand of JAIOYV010000019.1, from coordinate 54,094 downwards.
CCAGTACATTCGAAGCCCCGCTAATGGCCACCAGCCTGATCCTTTTATTGCCATTTTGGCCTTTGTGGTTGTGATCATTCAGGACGGTTTCCAATTCGTTCAGATTAATAAAACCATCTGCATCCACTGATAAGCGCAAGAGTGAACTATTTGGAACCATTCGCCAGGGCAGGTCGTTTGAGGAATGTTCCATGAGGGTGTTAAGCACCACGGTCCCGGTTTTTTCATCATGGTCGAGACTTAAGTTTTTCGCAGCAAGGTTAATGGCCTCTGTTGTATTGGAAGTAAAAATGAAATCATACGCCGAAAGAGGTGCTCCTAACTGTTTGGCACAGATAGCTTTTACCTCTTTGCTTAGTTCCTGTTGGGCCGGCCCTTTCTCCCTCCAACATAGTCGAAAGGTGTCCCACACAGGTTGGAACGTAGGGGTACTTGCGCTGTTATCCAGGTTTATAAAAGATTTCGAATGTTCAGAGGTCGGCACTTCTTTGTGGCGCCCTATCAGGGTTTTTCTGAGTTCATCCAGTAACTCCTTTCCCTGGTATCCTTCCAGTTGGTCGTGGTAAAGGATATCTTCTACACTTTTAGGTTCAAACCCTGAATCAGCAAAAGCCTCTTTCCCATATTTTTGGATCAGCTTCAGCGTTTTGGCAAAGGCGATGATGTTGATGATGGAAGGTGTTCCGGCTTCAAACCGGTCGGGGGCTTTTGCCCACAGTACCCAATCTTTTGAAACAAGTTTTGTAGTCCCGCCGCCAGTTTCAAGAGGATGGCCCGTTGGCAGGGCATTTTTTTTCACGGCTATGGCCCTTACCCCGATAGAAAAACCAATATCCTGACTGGATAAGATTTTAAAGCACCCTGGTTTCAGTTGCTGTGAGAGCAATTCGGCCCTTCGTGGCGAACAAAACAGCACCACATACTTGTTTTTGTCCAGGCTCAGATATTCCAGGACAATCTCCCTGGCTTGCTCGTACAAATGGGTGGTAACCATCGAATTATGCCCGATGCCCCGGTGAACATTGGAATAGGTTTCCAAAGCTGAGAAAACTGATTGTTCCAATTCTTCATAAACCGGATTTTGATTTTGTGAATTTGCCATAGCCATTATTTTTCTTCAGATGAAAATGGTTTTTAAAAATTGATGCTATGACTGATTGGTGTTGTGAAAAGTTACAATAGGATTTTATGTTCTCACAATACCCGGTGTTGTTTTCGAGAGATATGGCACTGGCGGTAGTATTTAAAACTTCAAGGTGCAATAATGCAGATGCAGGAAAAATGATTATTGCATTATGGCGGGTGTTTTTATTTTATTTCGAAAGGGCTTTCATTTTAACCGTTCAAGCCGTCCTTTTCGTTTAACGATGTTCTTGTAATCCCACTGGATACTCCTGGATTTTTCGAGCCACCGCTGCAATTTGTCTTCATCGATTTCTACTACAGAATTGTAAAAAATTGAAGCATCTTTGAATTTGGTTCCTCTATGGTTCAAATCAGGTTCTTCAAAATCGGCCCCGCTCCAGAACATCAGGCGTACACCTTTTTTTTCTTTGCTGTATCCCACAATCGGATTGCCATCTAAAAACCAAACCGGGTGGCCGTGCCAGATTTTACTTGCGGCTTCAGTAAGTTCATAATCAATAGTCGAAGCAAGTAAAAGGCAAATTTCATGGTCTGCCGGCTCTAATCTTTCGTTGTATGCTTGTATTTCCTGGTTCATTTAGTTTTATGTTTTGGGTAGTTGGAAAAGTGGATTATTTTGGAGATGTTTTACGCTATCCTGTACTGAAAACGGGATCATTTTCCACATAATCAGGATTGGGCTGATACCAAAATCAACTTGTTTATCACCATAGCCTGATATTTAAAGGACGGGGCTACTAATATGTGGGTATTTACCATGTTTGATGTGTAATTCGTTAAACCAATTTCCCTAAAATGGCACCAACAATAAATGATGCAAATTTGGATGTGGGCGGTTTGGCAAAAACATACACTAATCGACCTTAATGAATTTTTGCGTTTCGGTTTTTCCATCCATTTCCATCCTTAGGAAATAAGTCCCAGGTTTCAGCTGGCCAATATCTATTTCGGATGTGTTTTCGGCAACTAAAATACTATTACCTAAAAGATTAAGAATGGTTATTTTAAATTCCCTGATTTCTGTTCCTGCTAAAATATTGAGCTTGCTGCCTGTCGGGTTTGGATAAAGGAGTAGGTGGCTGCTTTCTGCTGACGGTCCTTCTATGGCAACCGTTCCTGTGCAAATTACATAGCCACTTACATCGTCCCAGAAATCACATTTTTCCGTACGGACTCCGCACTGGGCACCATCGGGCGATGCCTTTATTTCGAGGTAGCAATCGGTGGCCGCATCGTATTGGACCCAGGCAGGCAGGCCGGTTCCGTTGGGATTGCCCGTATAGGCAAAGTTTGCCCAGTAGTGCAGCATGGCATCCTGTACACTGTCGTCCTGGGCCGTAAACCACGTGCCATTGGCAAACGGCGAGTTTTCCCAGGTGTTGAAAACGAAAAACAAATCGATTCCGTGATAGGCACCCCAATCGCCAACTATTGGAACTCCAGGGTACAAGCTATGGGTCAAGAAGTACCTCCAAACCGGAGCGGACTGATTGAGGCTCACGCATTGGGCAGTCCTTCTGGTGGGGGTGGTGAACTGGGCATCGGTAAACAAGGCAGCATAACTCTGTTTGGCCTCCTCGTTGGTGGTGCCCGACGGATAAAGCGAATGGGCTGTAGCCTGAAAAGCCGGTGGGATCAATGAATTGATAAGGATAGTCACCATCCACGGAAAGACGGTTTGGGGCGCCTGTGGCAGCATCTCGTCGGCATTGGAGCCAATCATCAAGGGTACATGGTTAAAATTCCCGGTTTGGAAAACCTGTTCGGGGAAATCGAAAAAGATGGAGTTGTCAAGCACGGGTTGCCACGTCTGCTGAACAATCCCACCATTGATGGGGGATTCCATTTTTGAGGTGATGCTGTCGGGGTGGACTGTTCGCATGAAGGCTATTTTTGCCGAATCGGTGCCCGTTGAAATGTACTCATCCACAAAGGCAATCCCTTCCAGTTTAGCTGTGTCGTAGTGGTTGATGACCGGGCCTGCGCTTTGGATAATCGCCTTGTGGAACAAACCGGAAGCCGGCGGGGCTGTGAGCAAATTCCCCACATTGACCCCTCCGGCACTTTCACCAAAAATGGTCACATTCGATGGGTTTCCGCCAAAATGGGCAATGTTGTTTTGTATCCATTGCAGGGCCATAAGCTGATCGATCACCCCGTAATTCCCTGAAATGCCCTGTGCATTTTCGGTTTCAAGCCCGGGGTGTACCAGGTAACCCAACGCACCGAGCCGATATTGCAGGGTAACGACCACCACATTTCCACGTCCGGCTAAATTTTTACCTTGATAGAGATACGTGCCGGCAGCCACTTCACTGGCCGAACCCTGCTGGTTTCCACCGCCATGGATAAAAACCATCACCGGCAAACCGGCAGATGTATCGGGGGTCCACACATTCAGGTATAAACAATCTTCCTGGCCTTCCATAGTAAAAGTGGTATCGCCCAGGCCATATTTCTTTTGTGGGCACTTGGGCGGAAAACTATCGGCAAGGATTGGAACCGTCCAGGGAGAGGGTGGTTCGGTGGGTTTCCATCGCAAATCTCCAACAGGCGGAGATGCGAAAGGGATACCCAGAAATTCATATACAGCACCATTACTGTGCCCTGTTACCGGACCATACTGGGTTTGGATGGTCTGAGCATGGATCGATCCAACGCAAAGGCCAAAAAAAATAATGAGAAAGCTACTCTTCATCGTGTTTCTTTTATTTCATCAAGTTTCGCACTTTTACTTAACTCACATAGATACTGATATTTGCATACAATCCCTATAAGCCATTGTATTGCAAGAATTTCTTTGGATTGCTTTGTGGTTCAGTTATTTGGCTTCAATACAAAGGTAAATAAATAAACCACAATGCAACACAACCCAAAAAAAGGCATGTATACTGTAATAGAACAATCACTTATGTCTTTTTATCCGGGTGCGAAATTACTGCAAATAAATTACAGTCCTTCGGCAATGGTATTTACAGTGTATTACCCTTTTGTTAAACTCTTCAAAACATGATATTACTTCCTTTTAATAATGACCTGTTTTTATATTTTTGCGGCTGAGTGGAAAGCTTTACAACGATAAATTATAGACTATGAAAAGACTGAACCTATTTTTTTTCAGCCTGATAACAATTACTACAACCTGTTTTGGACAAAACTTCGAGGCCATCAATATAAGCTCGAATTTGGTAAGCCCGAATATGGTTGAAACCGTTGATCTCAATGGCGACAGCCTGGACGATATACTTGTGGCAGGGAACGAAAAATTATACTGGTACGAAAACCAGGGCAATGCCCAGTTTGTGAAACATTCGCTGGTCGATTCCATTCAGGGATTCTTCAGGTTTTCGCTCTTCGATTGGGAAAACGACGGCGACCCTGATATTTTCTTTACCACTTTCACTTACGGCAATCAACAGGTAGCCTGGCTCGAAAACGATGGCTATCAAAATTTTACCTATCATCTGATAAATGACACCATCCTTGGCCCATCCAATGTGAGGGCATTCGATATCGACAAGGACAACGACCCGGATATCCTGGTAAGTTCTGGGGAAACCGATGAATTGTACTGGCTGAATAACAATGGTATGGGAAGCTTCACGATAGATACCATCGGGAATTTTGTCAACCATTTTGAAATTGCCGACCTGGATGGCGACAACGACTGGGACATCATTTTTGGCAGGGCTTACACCGGTATTACCATTTCTGAAGTTAGGGCATTTCAAAACGATGGAAATAATAATTTTTCAATGATTACCCTAAAGACTGGATTTTCAACCATTTCAGAAATTATCGTTGAAGATGTGAATGGCGACAATTACTTTGATATTGTTGTGCCCGACTATAATGGTGATATGTTATCGTGGTTGAAGAATGATGGAAATTATGGTTTCGCCTCGAAAATTACTATAATGAACAACTTCGATGGCCCAACCGGAGTAGCTGTGAAGGATGTGAACGAGGATGGCAAAATGGATATTATTGCCGGTTCGTACAATGCCGACCAAATGTATTATTTCCAGGGTATTGGTTCAACAAGCTCATATTCATTTAGTAGTGGTACATTGATATACGATGGTTTAAGCATGATCTCTGATCTTGCCATCGGGAACTTCGACAATCAAAACCATAAAGATTTTGTCCACACCGACAAGGGCTACGACCTGCTTTCGGTTTGGACCAACAATGGCAGCGAAACCTTTACCCAAAACCAGCTTGCTTTTTCGTTCGATTCGCCACGGGCCTTCGACATGAAAGATTTGGATGGCGATGGCGATCAGGATATTGCAGCCGTTTCGAACGATGGTGATTTGGTTGCCTGGATGGAAAACCTCGGAAACGATGTCTTTGAAACCCACATCCTGCTGAGCAATTACGAAGAACCTTACGTAGTGCGTATCAACGACCTGGACGATGATGGCGACTACGATATTGTAGCTGCCTCGAACGATGACGACCGTGTTACCTGGTGGCAAAACGATGGTGCTGGCAATTTCACCATGTCACACATTACCACCAACATAAATGCCCCTCGCGATTTATGGATCGAAGATTTTGATGGCGATGGCGACAAAGATATTGCGGTGATATGTTACTGGTTGAGTAGTCAATCGGGAAATACCGGGGCACAATGGCTAAAAAATGATGGAAATGAGAACTTCACCTTGTTGGAGATTGATGAAGATGTACGTGCAGGGCGAAGTATGCAGGGAGCCGATATGAACGGGGATAGTTTGGTGGATGTGGTCATTTCGTCGTATTATTACATATCAAGTAAGTTGCGGATTGCAGCCAACAATGGAAATGGATTTGGAATAGTCCCACTTGGGGATTTGAATTGTGAAGAATTTGAAATCGTAGATTTTGATGGCGATAACGACAATGACATCCTTGCTGTCGATTTCAGTTTGGATAGCATATATTTTTATGAAAACCTTGGGAACTGGCAGTTCGACCGCCACACCATCGCATGGTACCAGGACTTGTACAAAATATCAGTCCTCGATTTCGACCAGGACAACGACCTGGATATTGTTTTTTCTACCGGGAAAGATGCCTTTACAAATGGCTCATATTATGGATTGGGGATTTTCAGGAACAACGGTTCGGGCAACTTTATTACCGAAACCTGGTACCAAAACCAGACTATCATTAAACCTATGGAGGTGTTTGATTACGAAGAGGATGGTGATTACGATATGGTGGCAGGCTATGATTATTCCGATAAAATAACTTTGTATAAGAACCTGGAAATCAATTGTCCATTGTCGGTTGATGCGATTGCCAACGGAAGCACCGGGTTTTGTGAAGGTGGAAGTGTGCAACTGGAAGCTGTAACTACTGATACAGCAATTACTTACCAGTGGTTTAAGGATAATGTGCCACTTCCAAACGACACTTCGGCTTTTCTTGTGGTGATTGAAAGCGGTTTGTACCGGGTCCAGGTTGCCGACACAAGTTGTTCGGCTACTTCCGCCAGCATTGAGGTAGTTGTTTTTCCTGCCTGGGCCGAAGAAGTTTACGCCACATTGTGCATGGGTGACAGCCTGGTTGTCGATACTGTGGTAATTTCTTCGGCGGGAGATTATATCCTCAACATGCAATCGCAGTGGGGTTGCGACAGTACGGTTTTAATGCACGTGAGCATGGCCAATACTTATTCCATTTCTTTTAATGAAGAAATTTGCGAGGGCGATATTTTTGATTTCAACGGCACAATGCTCACTCAGTCAGGAACTTATTTCGATACGCTGCAAACCATTCTGGGTTGCGACAGCGTGCTGGCACTTTCCCTGACGGTGAACCCGGTATTTTCAACTTCTCTTTCCGAAGAAATTTGTGAAGGTGATATTTTTGATTTCAACGGCTCAATACTCACTCAGTCAGGAACTTATTTCGATACCCTCCAAACCATTCACGGCTGCGACAGTGTGCTGGCCCTTTCCGTGACGGTGAACCCGATATTTTCAACTTCTCTTTCAGAAGAAATCTGTGAAGGAGATATTTTTGATTTCAACGGCACAATGCTCACTCAGTCAGGAACTTATTTCGATACCCTGCAAACCATTCTGGGTTGCGACAGCGTGCTGGCCCTTTCCCTGACGGTGAACCCGGTATTTTCAACATTACTTTCAGAAGAAATTTGCGAAGGGGATGTTTTCGATTTCAACGGCTCAATGCTCACTCAGTCAGGAACTTATTTCGATACCCTGCAAACTATTCACGGCTGCGACAGTGTGCTGGCCCTTTCCCTTACGGTGAACCCGATATTTTCCACACCCCTTTCAGAAGAAATTTGCGAGGGCGATATTTTCGATTTCAATGGAACGATGCTCACGCAAACAGGGACTTATTTTGATACCCTGCAAACTATCACTGGTTGCGACAGTGTACTGTCCCTTTCCCTGATTGTGAACCCGATATTTTCAACTTCTCTTTCAGAAGAAATTTGCGAGGGTGAAATTTTTGATTTCAACGGAACGATGCTTACTCAGTCAGGGACATATTTCGATACCCTGCAAACCATTCAAGGCTGCGACAGTGTGCTGGCACTTTCCCTGACAGTGAACCCGATATTTTCAACATTACTTTCAGAAGAAATTTGTGAGGGTGATTTTTTTGATTTCAATGGAACGATGCTCACTCAGTCAGGGACATATTTCGATACCCTGCAAACCATTCTGGGTTGCGACAGTGTACTGTCCCTTTCCCTGATTGTGAACCCGATATTTTCAACTTCTCTTTCAGAAGAAATTTGTGAGGGTGATATTTTTGATTTCAACGGAACAATACTCACTCAGTCAGGAACTTATTTCGATACCCTGCAAACTATTCACGGCTGCGACAGTGTGCTAGCCCTTTCCCTGACGGTGGACCCGATATTTTCCACACCCCTTTCAGATGAAGTTTGTGAGGGTGATATGTTCGATTTCAATGGAACGATGCTCACTCAGTCAGGATTTTATTTCGATACCCTCCAAACCATCCTGGGTTGCGACAGTGTGCTGGAGCTTGTCCTTACTGTGAATCCGGTATTTTCCACACCCCTTTCAGAAGAAATATGCGAAGGGGATATTTTTGATTTCAACGGAGCGATGCTCACTCAGTCAGGGACATATTTCGATACCCTGCAAACCATTCTGGGTTGCGACAGTGTGCTGGAGCTTTCTCTTATGGTGAACCCAATATTTTCAACTTCTCTTTCCGAAGAAATTTGTGAGGGTGATATGTTCGATTTCAACGGCACATTGCTCACTCAGTCAGGAACTTATTTCGATACCCTGCAAACCGTTCTGGGTTGCGACAGTGTGCTGGAACTTTCCCTGACTGTTAATCCCTTACCGATACCCAATCTGGGGAATGATACCACCATATATGACAATGACTCTATAACCCTAAATCCGGGAGCCTTTGTTTCATACTTTTGGCAGGATGGGTCGATTGATGCTTCATTCCTGGTGGAGGGGCCTGTTTTAGGCGAGGGAACCTACCTTTTTTCTGTTGAAGTTCTAAACGGATATCTATGTTCCAACAGCGATACTATTGAAGTCGTAATTATTGAAAATGAAAGGGTTGAAGACTTTAACCCCGGGGCTATTTTCATCTATCCTAATCCGGTAAGCAGTTCGCTCATTATTCAACTAAAAGAGAACAGGAACTTTGAGATGAAGCTTTTCGATGCAACGGGCAGGATGATCCTTAGTAAAGCATTATCCGGTCAGTATAATAGGATTGATGTAAGTCATTTGCAGGCAGGTGAATATCTTCTTAGGTTGAGTTTTGAAAATACCATAAAAACAGTACCCATTTTGAAGGCAAATTAGGTTTAATTGTGAATGGCCTTTTTGGATAGATGTAACATGTTCTGCTATAAGGAAATAGGTTTGTTGCTGGAAACCATCCCTTACTTTATCAATCCTCATTTTTAACCAATCCTTAACGCTGGATTAATGTTCCTGTATTGGGGTGTAGAAATTAGGTCTTTCCCGGCCTTTTCGGTAGATGGTGGGCCAGGCACAATTTGCATAGAAATACATCTCAAATATCCAGTGCGTTACCCTTTTCATTAACACTTTGTTTAGATTAATTCTATGCAGAATTGACCTATTGATAAAGTTGAAGTAACAGCTTCCGGCTTCTGGAGAAATAGTTTTGAGGCAAAATTTTAACTCATTAAAAACTATGAAAAGAATGTACAGAAACAAAACTGTTTTTGCCATACTGTTTTTTACGGTGATGGCCTTTGCGCTTCATGCTCAAAACGTTTACAGACATTATTCGCCCGATACCCTTCTCACAAACGGGAATGGCGATCCTGTATTAAATGGTGGGTACGGTTCGGCATTTGCAAAAGTGCCGGGTGAAGCCGGAAGCTTTTATATGCTTACCGACCGTGGTCCCAATGTGGACGGAGCGGTTTCAGGCACAAAAGTTTTTCCGATCCCGGCTTTCAATCCACAAATTGGGAAATTTACCATCCAGAATGATTCGTTGGTTTTGCAGTCGGTCATCAACCTGAAAAGGCCCGATGGCACTTTGATTACAGGTTTGCCAAACCCTACAGGTTATGGTTCTACCGGTGAAATTGGTGTAGACCTGAACGGGAACAGTCTTGGAACCGATACTTTTGGTATTGACTGCGAATCGCTTGTAGCCCTTGCCGATGGTACTTTTTGGATTTCGGATGAATACGGCCCGCATATTATCCATTTCGATGCCAATGGAAATGAAATCGAACGGATCAACCCGTTCGGAAACGGAACCGGTGGCCGCAGTTTGCCATTGGTATTTGCCAAACGCCGTGCCAATCGGGGTATGGAAGGTTTAACAATCACCCCTGACGGGTCCACTCTGGTGGGCATGATGCAATCGACCATGAATAATCCATCGGGCAGCCTTATTGTGAATAAAAAACTTACCCGTATAGTTACTTTTAACATTGCCACGGGCACTACCCAACAATTTATTTACATGCAGGAAGCAAATGCTTTGGCAAACAGCGAAATTGTTGCCCTCACCGATTCTACTTTCATCGTTTTGGAACGCGATGGTTTGTTTCCAGGCAATACTACCAGTCCTGCTGTCTATAAGCGCTTCTACAAAATCAACCTAAACGGTGCCACCGATGTTTCGGACCCGATGAATGGTGCGTTTGGTTTGATGTTCGACGGTGGCACAAAAACATTGGAACAAATGACCGACTCGGCACTTGCTGCCAACGGTATCGTGCCTGTTTCCAAAGAGCTTGTTTTGGATGTTTTGGTTAACCTCTCAAATTATCCCCACGACAAGCCGGAAGGTGTTGTAGTGATCGACAATACCACCCTGGCAATTTGCAACGATGATGACTTCGGAATTTTAGGCGATGGAGCCGGTGGTTTCATTTCCAAAATGCTTCCTTTAAATTCTTCTGTCGATTATAATGCCATTTATTTTGCCACTGTTCCTGCCTTGTTGCCCGTAAATACGGAAGTTGAATTTGCTGAATCGACAGGTAATTTTAAAGAAAATGACGGAACTGTTTATATTGCTATTGATGTGACAAACAATGGACCTTTTAGTACTTCCTTCAATATTGAAACCATTGAGAGTACTGCCATTGAAAATACCGATTACAGCATGGCCGCTTCTTCATTCCAAATTCCCGGAAACGTTTCGGATACTACTATCCAGTTAGCCATTACTATTTCGGACAATACCTCGAATGATGCAGCCAAATTCTTCACCCTCGAATTGATCAGCAACGATGCAAACATAGGCGGACAAAACCGTTTTATTGCCTATATTTTGGATGATGACAAAACAGCTCCTGTGGCTACACAAGCTATCTCGTTGAACCATGTTTCAAGCTACCAGGTAACGGAAGGTGGTTCAGCCGAAATCCTTGCTTACGATGCAGTTTCACAGCGGTTATTTGTGGTGAACTCGGTGGACACCGAACTGGCGATCCTCGATTTCTCCAATCCTTATGCTATTTCAGCAATTGATACCATCGACATGTCGGTGTACGGTGCCGGGATAACCAGTGTAGCCTGCCTGAATGGGGTTGTGGCTGTGACAGTTGACAATGGCCCCTCTGCAAATGGCCTTTTGGCCTTTTTCAATACCGATGGTGTTTTCCAGACTTCGGTCGCTGTTGGAAATTTGCCCGATCACGTGAGCTTTACGCCCGATGGCAACAAATTGCTTACAGCCAACGAAGGTCAGCCATCCAACGATTACCTCACCGATCCCGAAGGAACTGTTTCTGTTATTGATATCTCAGGTGGCCTTTCTACTTTAACCCAAAGCAATGTGACCACCCTAAATTTCAATGCTTTCGATGCTCAACTTGCAGCCCTTAAAAATGCAGGTGTCCGGGTATTTGGTCCCAATGCTTCTGTATCACAGGATTTCGAGCCTGAATATATCACCTACAACCAAAATTCGACAAAAGCTTTCGTGACCCTCCAGGAAAACAACGCCATTGCAGTGGTTGATCTGGGTACGCTTCAAATAACCGACATCTGGCCAATGGGTTACAAAGACCATAACCTGCCGGGAAATGAATTTGACGGATCGGACAAAACCGACACAATAATCTTTGCCAACTGGCCCGTGAAAGGTATGTACATGCCCGATGCACTTGCTTATTACGAAGTGGCCGGACAAGGCTATTATGTAACTGCCAACGAAGGCGATTCACGCGATTATTCAGGATATTCCGAAGAAACCGATGTGGCTTCACTGATCCTCGATTCGGCAGCTTTCCCGAATGCTTACACCTTACAAAGTAAATACGGGATTGGCCGTTTGAAAACCACCACCTCGATGGGTGATACTGATAACGATGGCGACAACGACGAAATTTATGTGTTCGGTGGCCGCTCATTCAGTATTTACAATGCTTCTACCGGGATTCAGGTGTACGATAGCGGCGATGATATGGAACTGATAATCGCCAGCCATCCTGTTTGGTCGGCCTTATTCAATGCAAGCAATTCGAACAACAATTATAAAAATCGAAGCGATGATAAAGGCCCCGAGCCTGAAACCGTAACGATCCACGAAGTCAACGGTATTCCGTATGCTTTCATCGCATTGGAGCGCATTGGTGGTGTTATGACTTACGACATCAGCAACCCAGCTTCTCCTGTTTTTGTCGATTATGTAAATTCACGTGACCTTGGTGCCGACGAGGGTGGCGACCTCGGCCCCGAAGGGATTATCTTTATTTCATATAACAACAGCCCTATCGACACCAGCCTTGTAGTGGTGGCTAATGAAGTTAGCGGAACAGTAAGCGTTTTCAGTGTAATAGGCGAAACTTACCCAACACCTGCCGACACCACAGTGAATATTGTTGTATTCTCCGACCCACATTACATGGATCCAGCTTTGTTGATCAACGATGGAACGGCTTTCCAAACTTATCTCGCCATGGATCGCAAGATGTTGAAAGAAAGTGAAGCCATTCTCGAAGCGATGGTTGATACTATCCTGGCCATGAATCCGGATGTGGTTCTTGTCCCCGGTGATTTAACCAAAGATGGTGAAAAATCGAGCCACGAAGGATTTGCCGCCTATCTTCAAACATTGGAAGATAATGGCATCAAAGTATTTGTAGCTCCCGGAAACCACGACATCAACAACCCACATGCAATGGCCTTCGACGGAGCCAGTGCAATTCCGGTCGATCATGTTTCACCTGCCCAGTTCGATAGTATCTATGCCAATTTTGGATTTGATGAAGCCATCGATACCGATCCTAATTCGTTAAGCTATTTGGTTGAACCTTATCCAGGCTTCCAGATTATCTCAATTGATGTTTGTAAATATGAGAATAACATCGCCACTAATTATCCTGAAACAGCCGGCGAAATGCCCTGGGATACTTATCAGTGGGTAGCTTCCAAAATACAGGCTGCCATAGCTTCCGGTAAATACATTGTTGGGATGATGCACCACAACCTCACCGAACATTCCCAGGGACAAAGCGTGATGTTCCCCGAATATGTGATCGCCGGATGGGATACTTTGGCCGGCAATTTTGCCGACATGGGCCTGAAGGCTATGTTCACAGGACATTATCATGCTCAGGATATGGTACAGGCAATTAGCCCTGCCGGGAATGAAATTTATGACATCGAAACCGGTTCGCTGCTGACCTGGCCATCGCCTTTTCGCACAGTGGCAATCGACACCTTGAGTGGTGATATCAGCATATCAACAGGTTTGATCGAGAACATCGATTATAACACCGGTGGCCTGAGTTTTCAGGACTATGCCCACAACTTCATCAGCGCCGGGTTCCCTTTATTGGTGAACTACATGCTTACGCAGCCTCCCTATTCGTTGGATCCAATGACCGCTTCTTCCATTGAGCCAGCCATTACCGAAACTTTCCTTGCTCATTATCATGGAAATGAAGGAGACCCTTCGCCCATGTCGCAAGCCATTATCAATAACATCCTCGCTTCGCCGATGGCATCGATAGGATATGCAATGATGGCTATTTGGAACGATCCGGCACCGGACGATTGGAACCATAGCTTCAACCTGAATTTCAACCCTCCGCAACCTGCCAGCTTTGCACTTACTATTCTTCATAACAACGATGGCGAAAGCAAGCTCATCAATGCCGGACAGGGCATGGAAAACTACGGTGGCGTGGCACGTTTCAAAACTGTTTTGGAAAATCTTCGCGACGAAGCCAACACAACTGGTTATGAATACATTACTCTTTCGTCGGGCGATAACTTCCTGGCCGGTCCGCAATTTAACGCCGGGTTGTACAATCCAAATGGGTTGATTTATGATGCAATTGCCATCGATTCAATGAAATACGATGCACTTTGCCTCGGCAACCACGACTTTGATTTTGGCCCCGCAGTTCTGGCCGATTTCATCAACGACATCCAGGTGAACCCAAGCACCTACCTGAGCGCAAACCTCAATTTCGCGAACGAACCGGCACTCAGCCCATTGGCTGCCAATGGCAAGATAACCGACCGGAAAATTGTGGTGAAAGAGGGTCGCAAGATTGGCATCATTGGTTTGACCACCCCCATGCTTGGCAACATTTCAAGCCCCGGCAACACTATCATCGAATTCAATGTCGACAGTGTGGTACAAGCAGAGGTGAATCATCTGAAAACGGTTGACTCCGTGAATATTATCATCCTGATTTCGCACATGCAGGACCTCCAGGCTGATACCATGCTGATCCAAAACCTTCACGATGTGGACGTTGTGATTGCCGGAGGTGGTGATGAAGTACTGGGTTCGCCCGGCGATCTTCTTGTCCCGGTCGACTCAGTGAAAGGATTTTCAGGTACTTACCCACTTGAATTTGCCGATGCCGATGGCGAAACGGTTTATGTGGTTACAACCCCCGGCGAATACCGCTATGTAGGAAATTTGATGCTGAATTTCGACGAAGACGGAAAAATAACTTATGTTGATCCGGCTTCCAGCATGGTGTTAGTTGACAATACTGTTACTCCAAATGCTGGCCTTCAGTCCAATGTGGTCGAGCCTGTTCAGGCATACATCAATGGCCTTGCGCTAAATGTAATTGCTACATCGGAAGTTGATTTGGATGGGATAAAAGCTCACGTTCGTGAGTTCGAAACCAACGAAGGAAACCTTGCTGCCGATGCTATGTTATGGCAGGCACAACAATTGGCCTCGAATTTTGGTGCCAACATGCCCAACGTGTCGCTGCAAAACGGTGGTGGAATCCGCAACAACAACATTATTGCTGCCGGCAACTTTACCGAACTGAATACCTGGGATATTTTGTCGTTTGACAATTTTGTGACAGTGGTTGAGGATGTTACACCTACATTATTCAAAGAAGTCCTTGAAAATTGTGTGTCGGCCCAGTTCAACGGTGCAAACATAGGAAATGGACGTTTTGCACAGGTGGGTGGTTTTAAATTTGAATATGACACTGCAGCACAGTCGCTTGCTTATGATTTGAGTGGTAACCTTCTCCAGCAAGGTGAACGTATCTGGAAAGTAACTCTGGATAACGGAACCCCAATTGTTTGGGAAGGCCAGGTTGTACCGGGCGCACCAAACCTGAACATTGCCATCGTAAACTTCTCGGCGAAAGGTGGCGACCAATATCCTTTGGCCAACAATAATATGGTAACCCTGGGTGCAACATACCAGCAAGCCCTGTTCAATTATGTGGTAAATGGCTTGAATGGTTTGATCACGGCTGTAGACTATCCAGAAGGTGGTGAAGGCAGGATTACCTATAAAACATTGGAAATACCAGCTCCCTGGACATACACTACTTCTGCCGACGATCACACAATCCTTTTACCGGTCAACACTGTCGTAAATGGAATGACCCTCGAAGCGGGTGATTATCTTGGAGTTTTCTATTATGCTAACGGGCATGCCGAATGTGGTGGTTACATACAGTGGGATGGAAATGCGACTGCTCTTTCTGCCTGGGGAGCCGATCTCGGAAATGATGGTTTTGCCACCGGCGAAGATTTCAAATGGCGTATCTATGATGCTTCGGCAGGCATAGAATATCAGACCATGGCTACTTACGACAATGTGAATTTTACCGAAACCGGTTTCTATGCAAACAACGGAATCAGTGGGATTATTTCGCTTGATGTGGTTGAAGATTCGCAGTTTGTGCTATTACCACAAGGTTGGGGCATTATCTCTACCTATATCGATCCTATTGATCCAAATGCAGAGGTTGTGTTTGCTGATGTGGTTGCCAACAATGCACTCATCATGTTGAAAGATGAAATTGGAAATGTGTATTGGCCCGCTTATAACCTGAATTTATTAGGCGACTTAACGATTGGTGAAGGCTACAAAGTAAAAACCAGTTCGCTCTATTTATTAGAAGTTGTTGGTCAAATGGTAATTCCTGAAACTACCCCTGTATCATTGGATGCAGGTTGGAGTTTGTTTGGTTATTTAAGGACATCTCCAGCACCTATAGTTGACCTGTTGAGTACAGTTTCCTCATCGATTCGTTTGGTTAAAAATCCAATGGGCTTGATCTACTGGCCCGCTTATGGTGTCGATCAGATTATCAACATGTACCCTGGTCAGGGATATAAAACGAACATGTACAGCGCGGCAACTTTGTACTATGCTCCGAATACCTTGTCAACAAAGGCTTTGGTGGAGAATGTACCTCAAACCGAAAATTACGTTTGTGAAACCGGTGCAGAGAAAGACATGACCCTTTTAATCCCTGGTTCGGCCTGGAGTTCAATGCCAAACTTGGATGATGAAATCGGAATTTTCAGCGAAAGGGGAAAACTGGTTGGCTCATCTGTATTTACCGGATCGAATACTGCACTCACCATTTGGGGCGGCAGCGATTTGCAAAATATGGCCGATGGCGAAAGCTTTGTAATTAAGGTTTGGTCGAAAACCGATGGTAGCGAAAAAGTGATGGAGGATATCGAATTCGAAGAAGGAAGCAACAGTTTTATTGAGAATTCGATTGCCATTGTGAAATCGTTAAGTACCACAGAAGAAAGTGCTTTTGCGGTGTATCCAAACCCAGCCCATGAAAATCTGATTGTTCCTGTATCGTTAAATAACAATGGCGATGTAAGCATCGAAATTTTTGATGTGGCCAGTAAACTCGTACAGACCATTCAATATACAGACCTGAATGAAGGAAACAGTGAATTGGAAATCAATGTAGTGGCCCTGTCCAATGGAACATACTCAATCCAGGTCCGCACATCACAAGCCACATCGACCCAAAAACTTGTAATCATGAAATAACCCCGAATATCTTTTGTTTATATCTCAGAAATGGCTCCCCGGAAACGGGGGGCTTTTTTTTAGGAAAATTACGCAAACAGGACTAGGAATTAATCGAGACAAAATGTTTAGTGCGAATGACCCTTTTAAAATCATACTTGACACGTACGAAAAGTTTAAAATTGACCCGAAAACGTTTTGGCCTGAGAACGGCAAGTACGCACCAGCTTGGTTTGATAAAATTTCAAATGAATACATCAAATTAGATATTCATGGCTATCAAGAGGACAAGGTAAATACGAAAAAAGGTAGAAAGGAGACATTTCGTAATACAACAGAAGATGCCTTTCATGCAGCTTTCGCATCAACGTGCAATTTTTACATTACAAACGACAAAAAATCATTTGAAAAAACTCAAAAAGTTTTTCAACAGATTGGTCTTGACACATTGGTGTTCAAGCCGGATGAGTTTATTGAATATTATAAAATGTTCCTCTCAGAACGAAATATTGATAATGAGTTAATAGTACCAATTAGATATATTGAGACCGACAATTTCGTGGAAAAGCAAATGAAGGATGGGTTAATGAGGACATACCATGTCCCATACTTCATTTTTGATTTCTTTAACAAAATGACCTTATTAATTAATAAGGCAGGATTAGTGACGATGATATTGTTAAGTCAAATACCTCCATCGAATAAAGGAATAACCTGCTTTTTTGAAATAGAGAAGCTCTCACATAAATTATATCAGGCCTTAGGAATGGACTCTAATAATCTGGGGCAAATATCAAAGGAAGAGTTAGCCCAAGATGAGTGGAATGGTCGAAAATGGGATTTCGAAAATGTGTCATTTAGATTTATTAGAGTTAACGGACATTACCAACTTTACTTCGATTATCCAGGCAACAATGAGGAAAGTATATAAAATGCTCGCTAAAAGTGGCTATTGAACAACCGCCTAATGCTATTTTCCGAGTATAATCAACAATAATGATATGGTCAAATACACGTTTTTCAATAATGGATGTGTAAAATTTGAATACCGCCCATTACGCCACTTTCTCCTCGTACAAATGTTTCTGAAAATCAATAAACAGCGAGCTTATGTTTGCCACATCACCTAATATTTCTTTTGCATCTTCGAGCGATTGATATTTGTTTGTCAGTAATATGGGCAATTTATCCTGGTCAAGTTCGCCTACTCCTGTTTCTACATATTTGCTCAGTACAAAGGCGATAAATTCCTTTTGCTTGTCGTTGAGCAAAGCAAATATGGTGGCCTCGGCTCTGCTTAGCCTTTCTTCTCTTGATATAGGCTTAATGTCGCTATTAAAAACATATTCCAATACATCGTACAAATCACTTTTTTCAGCGTTTATGAGGTGCTGTAATGTGCTTAGTTCCTCTTTGCCAAAACCAGCTTCATCCAACTTCTCAAGTAATGTTTTACGGGTCATTGGATTGCTCCATAAAGTCCTCAATTCTTCTTCACTTTTAAAAAAATTAGGTAGCTCGCCAAATAAATTATGTAAGAACTCCTCTGCCGGAATAGGCTTGCCATCCGCACTCCAAAACGAAGTGGCGATCATGTGTTGAATCTCCCGTTCTTTCCCGTCCCTCAGTTTTACTTTGACCTTCTTTATGCAAACACAAGGTTGTTGACCACATTTATAACAGGGTGGTGGTGGTTCTTTAATGCAAACACATGGACGATGGCCACAAATAAGACAGGGTTTTGGTGGTCTTTCTATACATACACAAGGGTTTTCTCCGCAGACAGCGCAAGGCTCTTCTTCCACAGGTTCACCATCCCATTCGGGATCGGAGAATCGTTGATAAGCATCCACATAATCGTAAATGGTGAAGAACTCCTTCCCATCGAACAAACGAGTTCCTCTTCCCACTATTTGTTTAAACTCGATGATCTGATTTACCGGGCGCATTAAAACAATATTGCGAATATTCCGGGCATCGACACCTGTCGAAAGTTTTTGGGAAGTGGTTAATACCGTGGGTATGGTTTTTTCATTGTCCTGAAACTCCCGTAAAAACTGCTCGCCTATTTCTCCATCGTTTGCTGTTACTCGCATACAATAATTGGGGTCATGGCTCTTTTTATATTGATTCACCAGGTCACACACTGCGGCTGCATGGTCTTGGGAAGCACAAAAAATGATGGCCTTTTCTTTTTGATTGGCATCGTCCATATAAATCCGAACACGTTTTGCCTCTCGTTCTTTTATTTCAATAATCCGATTAAAATCGGGTTCCTGGTATAGTTTTCGTTCTTCAATTTCACCCACTATAATGGAATCGTCGCTGGTATAGATGTAATCGTCCAAGGTTGTTTTGATGCGTTTTACCTTGAATGGTGTAAGAAAGCCATCGTTTATGCCTTCTTTAAGGGAATAGATATAAACTGGATTCCCAAAGTATTTATAGGTATCCACATTGTCTTTTCGTTTGGGTGTAGCCGTAAGACCTAATTGAACTGCCGGAGAGAAATATTCTAAAATATCCCGCCAGTTACTTTCGTCATTTGCTCCACCACGGTGACACTCGTCTACAATAATAAAATCAAAATAATCTTTTGGGTACTCACCAAAATAGGGTTCAGAATTACCCTCTTTATCTGTGCCCGACATAAAGGATTGAAAAATGGTAAAGAAGATACTGCCATTGGTGGGTACTTTCCCTTTTTTCTTAATCTCCTTGGGTTTTATGCGCACCATAGCATCGTCGGGGAAGGCCATAAACGAAGTATAGGCTTGATCGGCTAAAATATTGCGATCGGCTAAAAACAGTATTCTTGGCCTTCGCTTACCGTCGCGGTTTAAATTCCATCGGGTTTGAAACAGTTTCCAGGCTATTTGAAATGCAATTGCGGTTTTACCTGTTCCTGTGGCAAGCGTGAGCAAGATTCGGTCTTTGCCCTGGGCAATGGCTTCCAGCGTGTTTCGTACCGCAATTTCCTGATAGTAGCGTAATTGCCAGGTACCGCTTTTATCTTCAAAGGGGATGTGGGCAAATGCCTCGCGCCACATTTCGGTTATGGCAGTATCTATTGTGGCCAGGGCTGAACCGGCTGTTGTTGGATAGGTCTTATCCCAAAGTTCTTGTGGTGAAAGAAAATCGGTGACCAAACCTTCTGCACCTGTAAGCATACAGATTTGATAAATCTCTTTTCCATTGGTGGAGTAGGTGGTTTCTAAATGGAGTTTGGCGGCATATTGTTTTGCCTGTGCCACTCCCTCGCCCACTTCCAATTCATTGCTTTTTGCTTCAACAACAGCCAGTTTAATGTTTTTGTAAACCAGGATATAATCAGCAATAAGCGGTCTTTTTCGGCCACCGCCAACCTGTATCCTGCCCTCAGTAATCTTACAAACATCACGTTCACGAAGGATTTTCTAACCTTCTTCTACGCCCCAACCACAAGCCTTTAACTTGGGGTCGATAAGTTCTGCTCTTGTTTCCGCTTCGTTCATGCTTTGTTCAATTTATCCCTATTCCAATTTTTTGGATTGTTCCTGATATATTCTGAAATCGTCTCATACGATTTTTGATCGCGAATAATATGTTCCCAATAATTGCGATGCCATAATTTTTTGTCAAATCGTTTCCAACCCAATGTTTTTACACCTCGGATATATTCATTGGTTGTCATTGTTTTAAACCAATCCATTGTATCGCCAATCGTGGCATTGTATTTTTTATTATCGGGTCCGTATGTTGGACCATCAATGGGGCGTGCATCAATGGGGCGTGCATCAATGGGGCGTTCATCAATGGGGCGTTCATCAATGGGGCAACCACATAGGGTTGCCCCTACGTGGACGTTGGATTTCGTATTTTTTTCAATAATACAATGAAAATGGTTTGGCATCACTACAAATTCATCACATTCGATGTCCGGAAATTTATTTTCCAATTCGTGATACCATTTCTCAACCATTTTCCCTGCGTCGTTTAATATCATTTCATCGTCAATTATTTTACCATACAAACACGCCATGTGCTGTGTACAAATGGTAATAAAATACAATCCGGCTCGCGAATAATCATAGCCCTTTAACCGGATCGACCGACGATGATGAATATTTGGATTATATGCCATTATTTATATTTTTTATTGGGCATCTGCGTACGGGCATCCCTATGTGGTTGCCCAATATTTGCCCTATACAAATGCCCATTCCGCCCATATCATTCCGCTCTATTTCGAGGGCATCCACATAGGGATGCCCTCTACCAAACGATCACATTTCTCCATTAAACGCCTTTTGCAAGATACTCTTTTTTAATTCTTCCAAATCATCGATTTTTTTTTGGTAGATGGTTTCGAGTTTTTTGGTTTTAATTGATAAGTCATCTATAGCATTAATAATAACTAATTGTTCTTCGATGGTTATTATTGGAAACTGGAAATTGCGCAACGATTTTAATGAAACAGTCTTTTGAGCTGTACCCGTCGCTGTTGAATCTGCTTGTTTTTTTGCTTGTGGAGACAAAATCCAATAATATAATAGTTTGCTTTCTAACTCATCTTTTGGACGAATTAAACCAATGTGACGCTGAAAACAGAACATCTTATTCTCCTCAATCAAAACAGGAATACCGTACGAACCAGTAACCGTATATAACACGTCTCCTTTTTTAGGTTTTCGATTGTCTTTAATGTTTAGGTAATATTCATCAGGAACTTTGAAAGTATTTGAAAAATCAATTTGGTTATCATTCTTATTAATATTCGAAATAGTGATAAACGGAATGCCAGTATCTGACTTAGGAGGAGGCATATGGTCTCCATCTGTAATGCCCGTAGTGAGATTTGATAATTTTGTATATTTCCATTTATCATTCTCAAACACCCCCTGCAAATAACTCTCAAAAAGTGCTTTGGCATTATTCAGGTTTTGTTCGGCATTGGCTTTTGCTTTGGCAATGGCAGCAAAGGCTTGGTCGAGTATGGAGACAATGGTTTTTTGTTCGGGGAGAGATTTAGGGTAATTGATTTCTACTTTATTAATATCTTGTTGATTGACACTTGCCTGATTTACTGACTGTTTACACAGCCCCTTCCAATAACCTTTCTGAAAAAGAAATTTCAGAAAGTGTTCAAAATAACTACCATTCAAAAATGGCTTTGGTCTCATTAATAATAAATTAACCCCGTGATAAACTTCTTCATTTGAGTTAAACAATGCTGTTTTTCCGACATGTATTGGACTATTTATATGGCTAAATAAAATGTCCCCGCTTTCAAGGCGATACTTCTCTTTATCTGATTTAGATAATGTTGTAAATCCAACTTTATCAATATCAAAATTAGCATTTGATATGCTTTCAATTCTTGAGATCTTATCTCCAATCCCTTTTTTGTCTTGCTTACAGTTGACACCATTTCGCAAAATTTCCAAGACATCACCTAATGTTTTTTGTTCCCAACCTGGCTTCATATCAGTGACAAAATTGAGTTTAAAATGATTTCGCTCTCTTTGTCGAGGGCTTTCATTTCTTCCAAAATTACTTTTGGAGTTCGTAAAGGGGCTTCTTCGGGTGTGTTGGGGTTTTTGGCACTTAGGTCGAAGGTGGTTTGGTCGATTTTACTAATTTCTAATGACCAGGAGTTTTCGCTTTCAGCAAAGGATTTTTGAAGTTCTACAAATTCGGCAAGGTCGCTTTCGTTTAAGGGGTTTCCTTTTCCAAGGTTGCGGTCTAAGTTTAATTGGTAAAACCAGGTCTTTTTTGTTGCCGAGCCTTTTTCAAAAAACAGAACTACGGTTTTTACACCTGCACCGGAGAATACACCGCCCGGTAAATCCAAAACCGTATGTAAATTGCAGTTGCTCAACAATTCTTTACGAATGGCAACACTGGCATTGTCGGTATTGCTTAAAAAAGTGTTTTTAATAACTACACCTGCCCTACCGCCTGCCTTTAGTATTTTAATAAAGTGCTGCAAAAACAGACTGGCCGTTTCGCCCGTTTTTACCGGGAAGTTTTGTTGTACTTCGGCACGTTCTTTTCCGCCAAAGGGTGGATTGGCCAAAACTACATTGTAGCGGTCTTTTTCCTGTATATCGCTGAGGTTCTCGGCAAGGGTGTTGGTGTGGATAATATTGGGGGCTTCTATGCCGTGGAAAATCATATTCATGGTACCAATAATGTAGGCCAATGATTTTTTCTCTTTCCCGAAAAAGGTCTTTTTCTGAAGTGTTTCGGTGTCTTTGGTCGAAAGCCCATTGCCTTTGGCTGAGCTTGTCGAAGTCAAATGGGTAAAGGCTTCGCACAAGAAACCTGCACTACCCACTGCACCATCG
Organism: Bacteroidales bacterium; assembly: GCA_021740905.1. Classification (GTDB taxonomy): domain Bacteria; phylum Bacteroidota; class Bacteroidia; order Bacteroidales; family M50B96; genus JAIOYV01. The sequence continues at coordinate 30,872 of JAIOYV010000019.1, read as the reverse complement.
TAAATGGTTTCTCCTATCTCCGGGTTCACTACTTTTACAATCGTTCGGATCAAAGGGCGTGGGGTGTAATATTCCCCACCATTTCGCCCTGCATTGCCCATGTTCTGAATCTTGGATTCGTACAAATGGCTCATCTCGTGCTTCTCGGCATGGGTTCGGAAACGAAGCTGGTCGATAAGGTTTATTACTTCGCGCAAATTGTATCCACTTTGTATTCGGTTTTTCAATTCGCTGAAAATCTCACCGATTTTGTATTCGATAGTATCAGGAGACTCGGCAGATGTTTTGAATTTTTTAAGGTAGGGGAAGAGTTTTTCGTTGACAAAATCCACCAGGTCATCCCCGGTCATGGCGTTGTGGTCGATCCTGCCATCGTCCAATTTCGGTGTTGCCCACACAGCCCATTGGTATTCATTGTCCAGGAGTTTTGTGTAGGATTTGCCTGTCAACAAGGCTGCCGTTTCCCGGTCTTTTTCTAAATCGGCAAGGTATTTAAGGAATAGTATCCAGGAGGTTTGCTCCACATAATCTAATTCGCTCCCGCACCGCGTCCTTGTGGAGTATGTCGTCGATGTTTTTAAAGGTTTGCTCGAACATGTTGAGGTTTCAATTTTTGAATCAATTTTCAGTGAAGGCAAATATACGTTTTTCACAGAGTAGGAAGTATGATTATTCCTTAATAGTCTATGTAATGGTGAAAATTAATATTCATCTTGCATCTTGTTTTTGATCTATCCTGAGAATAATCCAAAATTCAGAATTCCCGATATATTGGCAAATTGACTTTCACCATGATAATTTGTACATTTACAGTTTATCATTTTTTTTAGGATCAAGTTGGGTGAACTTTGAAGTTGTATATTAAAAATATGGTTTGTATCCGCTGCCAGATGGTCGTAAAGGCTGAACTGGAGAAGCTTGGCCTGCGTTATTGTAATGTAAAGATTGGCGAGGCCGAAATTATTGATACCATCTTACCGGAACAATTAACTGAACTTGATATTGCTTTAAAAAAATCTGGCCTGCTCTTGATGGATGACAAAAAAAGCATCCTGGTAGAGAAAATAAAAAATGCCATTATAGAACTCGTTCACTATACGGAAGATCAAATTAAGGTGAACCTTTCGGATTACCTAAGCGAAAACCTAAACTACGATTACACCTACCTGGCCAATCTTTTCTCGGAAGTGAAAGGTACTACTATTGAAAAATTTTACCTGGCTCATAAAATAGAAAAAGTGAAAGAATTGATTGTCTACGACGAGCTTAACCTAAGCGAAATAGCCTACAAACTGCACTACAGCAGTGTGGCCCACTTGTCGAATCAATTCAAAAAATTTACTGGACTGACCCCTACCCACTTTAAAAATCTCAAAAACAAAAGACGTGATTCACTCGATGATGTGTGAATGATGTAACACTTTCCCAAAGTTATGTAAGGATTCCTCACATAGTGTGGCATACATTTGTATTGAACAATTCAATACATATCTTAAGTTAATAATTATGAAGACAATCGTTTTAGCAGTCGCGATCCTTTTTATCTCAGGGTTATCTTTTAGTCAAAGTCCTTTACCGTTGGGGAAGGCACAACTTAATCTTGGGGTCGGGTTTTCCGATTGGGGTATACCCTTTTATATTGGGTTCGATTATAGTGTCCACAAGGATATCACGCTTGGGGCCGAGTTCTCCTATCGGGGATACCGTGAAAATTGGGACAACCACAAGTACAATCATACCATCATGGGCTTTTCTGGAAATGGGAATTACCATTTTAACAGTGTGCTTAAAATACCTCAAAATTGGGATTTTTATGCAGGTCTAAATGTAGGTTTCTATACATGGTCATCACCCGATGATTATCATGGCGACCATAGTTCGGGTTTGGATTTAGGGGGCCAGATTGGGGGAAGATATTACTTCTCGAATAGAGCAGGCATAAATCTCGAATTTGGCGGTGGGAATGCCTTTTCAGGTGGCAAAATTGGACTCACATTTAAATTGTAAATGTGTGAATGATGTAAATAATAATCAGAATAGTGTAACACAAATTTGACACGATTTCACGAATTTTGTTTGAGGATTTTTTAATAGAATAAAGTTTTAGTTAGAGTTCATTGACACACAGTTTTACAGAGAAAAATTACTGAATGTAAAAGTACTTAAAAAGATAGTTGCGGACCTACCCCTGTTCTCCTAAGCTTCCTGACTACCCCGTAGTCGAACATTTTTTTATAAACGAATTGGAGGTTACCCTGCAACTATTTTTTTAACCTTTAAACACCGGTGCAGCACAACGAAATTCTGGGTATTTCTGAAAATCTATGATGAAAATCAACCAAGTTGTAAATGATTAATCCTCGATAATGAAAATATTATTAGTATTCCCCCAATGCCCCGACTCCTTTTGGAGTTTTAAACACGCTTTACGATTTATATCGAAAAAAGCGGCTGTGCCACCTCTCGGATTAATTACCGTTTCGGCAATGCTCCCGGCAGGCTGGCAAAAAAGGTTGGTCGACATGAATGTTGCAACGCTTAAAACAAGCGATATCCAATGGGCCGATTACGTTTTCATAAGTGCCATGGTGATTCAAAAAGAATCGGTGAGCAAAGTAATTACTGAATGTAAAAGACAGAACAAAATAATAGTAGCAGGTGGTCCCCTCTTCACCACTGAATATTCCGACTACCCCCTAGTCGATCATTTAATTTTGCACGAAGCTGAGATTACCCTGCCACTATTTTTAAAAGATTTAAGTGCCGGTCATCCTCAAAGGATTTACAAGACTGATAAATTTGCTGATATATCTGAAACTCCTGTGCCCGATTACCACTTGTTGGAAAGGGACAAATATGCCTTTATGAACGTGCAGGTATCGCGTGGATGCCCCTTTTCATGCGACTTCTGTGAAATTACCTCTTTATTGGGGAAAAAGGTAAGGATGAAAAGTTCGCACCAGATAACCGAAGAACTTGAAACACTTTATCAACTCAACTGGCGAGGGTCGGTTTTTGTGGTGGATGATAATTTCATAGGAAATAAAAACAAGGTGAAAAATGATCTGCTCCCGGATATGAAAACCTGGATGCAACAGCACAAATTCCCATTTACTTTTAATACAGAAACTTCCATCAATCTTGCCGACGACGGAGAACTGATGTCCTTGATGGTGGAAACAGGGTTCAATTCAACATTCATTGGCATTGAAACCCCTGATGAACAATCGCTTCACGAGTGTAATAAGACGCAGAACAAAAACCGCGACCTGCTGGAAAGTGTAAAAAAAATACAAAAGGCCGGATTGCAGGTTTCAGGCGGATTTATTGTAGGTTTCGACAGCGACACCCCATCCATTTTCCAACGTCAAATTGATTTTATTCAGAAAAGCGGAATTGTTTCAGCTATGGTGGGTCTGCTGAATGCCCCAAAAAATACAGCTTTGTACCGACAATTGGAGGCAGAAAACAGGCTGACAACAGATGCTAGCGGAAACAACACCGATCTGACTATGAACTTCATCCCAAAAATGAATGTGGATGAACTGATGGAAGGCTACAAAAAAATTATCCACAACATTTATTCGACCAAGCCTTATTATAAAAGGCTTCGACAATTGTTGTTAAACTATAACAGACAAGATCAGCCAAGGACTAAAATAAAATGGTCGCTGCTTAAGTCATTCTTTAAAACCACTTTTATTATAGGCATTGCGAACAAAGGAAGAGGCGAATATTGGAAGCTAATATCATGGACCCTTTTCAACCGGCCGCGTGCCATAGTAGATGCGATTACCTATACCGTTTTTGGATATCATTACAGAAAAGTATACGGGTTGACAAAATAAAACCCAAGACTACAATGTGAGAATGATGTAAATTTTAAATCCAAAAATGTAACACAAAGATATATCGGTGTTGTTCCTTTAGCTTTTTATTAATCACCCAAATAGTAGTTACATGTATTCAAAGGAAATTGAAAAATCAAAATCGCATATCCTCATTGAAATTATTGAGTATGTTCCCAATTCGGTAGTAAGCAAAACGATCATCCGGAAAACCACCGGAAATGTAAGTGTCGTAGCCATTGATACAGGTGAAGCCTTAGCTGAAAAGATTTCACCCTTCGACACCTTTATCCAAATTATTGATGGGATGGCCGAAATCATCATCGATGATAAAAAGAATAGCCTTACCATGGGGCAGGGTATAATTATCCCGGCCCATACTTCAAGTATTGTCAATGCGAACGAGCGTTTTAAAATGATTTCGACGGTGATTAAAAGCGGGTATGAGGAAGGCACAATTTAGAATAAATGTCTTTTTAAAAAAACGAGATACAGTTAAATTGAAGGTAAATTAGAAGCCCCGCTCTTGGCGGGGCTTTAATCATTAAATATTTTCAATACAAAATACTCTTTCTCAGAATCTGAGTTTCTAATAAATCCAAATCCTTTTGAATCATTAAAAATTTTACTGATCCAATAAATTAAAAAGCTCGCTTAAGTTCGGAGACAGGATAATTTCCGTTCTGCGGTTTCCGGAACGGCCCTCAACGGTTTCATTTGTGCTGACGGGATGAAATTCGCCCCTACCCGATGCAGTAATACGCTTTGGGTCAAAAGCATTATCGGTGGTCAAAACACGCAAAATGGAAGTAGCCCGGGCTGTGCTGAGATCCCAGTTATCTTTAAACAAATTTGTTTTGATTGGGACATTATCGGTATGGCCTTCAACCATGACGGTGATGTCTTTCGTGTTGTTGAGTACCTGGGCAAGAGATTTAAGCGCTTTTTTACCTTGAGGGTTTACCACGTCGCTGCCCGATTTGAAAAGTAATTTCTCCTGGAGCGAAACATAAACATTCCCATCTTTGGTATAAACCGAAAGCTCATCAGTTTGGTAATTTAACAGCGCATCGGCTATAGAATTCTTAAGCTTGTACATGACATCTTTTTGCGATTGAATCATCTGCTGAAGGTTATTTAACCTTTCTTCCTGTTCGGCAATGGTCATTTTTGATTTAACAGAAAGATCATTCAAATCATTCGTAACCGCTGCATTTTTATTCTGCAAGGATGCTGTTTCACTTTCCAAGGATGCTTTTTCATTCAGCAAAGAAGCTTTTTCTTTATTTCGAGTTGTCAATAGCCCTTCACACTCAATTAATTGATCGTGTAGGTTTGCACTGTCTTTTTGCAGCTCATTGACTTTACCCTCCGAAACTAAAAGCTTTTTGCTTGGCCCGCATGACATAAACAACAAACCAAGGATCAAGGATAAGAAGGTAAAGAAATGGAGTGTCTTTTTCATTTTATTTTTTTTAGTGAATATTAATGCAAAGTTGGCAACCTTTAAATCAAGAAGTGTTACACAACTTGGGCAATTAGTTACATCATTCACACATTTAAACAAACAAGCATAAGCCAGAGTTAAATAGGCTAAGAATTTGAATAATAGGGTGTTGGAGTATTGGGCAGGATTTTATACTCAACACGGGGTAAATCTCCTTCAATGAAACTCCCTCTAAAATTGTAGTGCCTCCAAAGGTGGCTAATAGCGATAGAATGAATTACAATCAAATCCATGTTTGGAGACGATTGCACTTTCGTTGGATAGCTCTTGTCAGTTATTGCTTGTGTATTTATTCTTTCAACATGAGGGTTTGATGAATTGTGGTATAAAAAAAGAGGCTTCATGAAAAGCCTCTTTTTTTTTACGGGGTTAATTTGAAGGATTAGACTACCTACTTCCCAGGAATAATATCAATTACAACTGTACGGTTATAAGAACGTTCCTCCGGAAATTTATTTTCAAAAGGGGATAGGTATTGAGCTTCACCGAAACCGTAAACTTCAAATTTAACATCTCTTCTTTTTTCTGTCGACAAGGCTTTTTCAATAATTTCCCTGACCTCCCTGGCCCTGTCTAATGACAATGTCTTATTGTAGGCTTCCTCTCCGATGTTATCGGTATGTCCGTGAATAATAACCGTTCCGCCTTTGGGAATCTTCGGTGCCACGATATCAGTGAGATACTTTTCGTAAATTGCGATCGTCTTCGACTCATTAAATTCAAAAATGATACTGAATCTCATTCCTTGCTCGTCCTGGGGTGGGGTCCAAAGTACTATATGAATGGAAGATTCCTTCTTAACCGTCTTGCCTGTTTTGGTCTGACCAATCAGAGTCACTTTGTAGTCGCCTTCTGACCGAGTACCAAGAATGGATTTTCCGGGAATGCGAATAACTTCATCAGTATAAGGTCCGAAATTTTGCACTGTGCCATTTTCGTCTCTGATTTCCAGTGATGTTGATGTATAAGAGCTTGCATCGTCAACATCGAAAGTTACATAACTGTCGAGCGGGGCTACCTGCACAGTATTGATTTCCACAGGTTTCAATGGTGCATCCGAACCACTTTGAAATTCCATCAGCAAGACTTTCGAATTGCTCTCTATGGTTACTCTTCGGTCTCCTTCACGAAGGAGGTCAAGCTCTTTGGTGCCACCTGGCTGCAAAGATGGATTTTCCGGTTTATCATTCCCTTTGGTACTGATCCTCGAGGGATCAATTCCAAAAACATTTACAAGATAATCCTTGATTGATTCTGCCATTACCAGACCGTCTTTTGGTCCTTTTTCTGACGATCCAACTAAAGTAATGGTTGTGGAAGGATTTTTCTCCATACGATCACCGAGAATATTAAGAATATTATAATAGACAATCATTTGTCGATCTGAACGCCCAGTCAATCTTTTAGGTTTGAATACTTCCAATTGATCTTCTTTAAAGTCTTTCACCTGATCTTTTCGGAGCAATACATAACGCTCGGGGATCTCGGTGGATCCTAAATCGAAGTAGACATAGTTTCGAAGCGGAAATATTTCCCTTACCCTTCGTTCGACCGGAACGTTTATAGGAGAATTTACTGTAAACGTTCCAATAGGTTCAGCCTTAACGAGTCCGGCAGATACAATAACTTCATCTTTTTTGGTAGTTGCTTTTCCCATTTCAGATCTCGAAATTTTGCTGCCACGTCCAATTTTAAGAGTCACCCCTACTCTCAGGGTCGAATTATTCCATGTTTCGATTGAACGGGGGGACTGGCCAAAATAAGGTTGAAATGAAACAAATGGGGAGAGAACAAATTGACTGTGCTTGTTCAGCGTAGAAAGTGGAATATCATATCCAGCGCCGATTTGTAAAGAGATAAGCGATTTGTTCATATTGCTGAAATCGCCTTCTATATCAGGGGTGGCCTCTTGTTCGGGGTAAGCCGGATTGATCCCTAACTGGTAGATAAACGATTTTCCCAAATTGAAAGCCAGGCGAGGACCAGCATACATGTAGAAATTAGACTTAAACGGTGCCAGGCGCAAACTTGGCTCTATTGTTATATAGCTTAAGTCAGTTTCTAAATCAGCCGGGCAATTACAAGGAGTAACAACCTGATCGAATTCGCCTTTTCTGTTGTCGTATCCTGCCTGAAACATGAAACCCCATCTCGAATCAGGGCGATGAAACTCTAAAAGCGGTGCTACAAAGAGACCGACTCCTTGTCCGTTATGAAATGTAGCCGGGGGAGCAAAGTCAGCACTTATCTGATGTGTGGCCCCCCGGTAGAAATTAAAATTAGCACCGCCCGCTAAACCAAACATCCAAGAAGGTTTTGTGTATTGAGCATCCTGTGCTTTTACAGGAGCCTGAATAACTATCAAAAATAAAGCACCTATTATTAGGCTCTTAATAGCCAGGCTATAAGGTGACCACAATATATGGAGTCCCTTTTTTGAGATATTTTTCAATTTCATATTTTTAGTTTTTATTTTCAATTTATTTTATGTGTAAAAATCCACCTTTTAACAGGATAAAGTTGTTGGCTTTAATACCTTTAACTTCTGCCTGATTATGGGGCTGGTACATTAATGGTTGTGTTTACCACGGTAACTGAAGCAATCAGTGAAATCGCTCTACCATTAAGTACGGTTTGAACAGTATTTCCCGGTGTAGAGAAGGTAACTCCTGAGTTAGCTATAATAGTTCCCACAACAACGCCTCCGCCGGCTCCGTTAATAGTTGCTGAACTGCCCACATACCAAAATACATTCTTAGGCAAGCCTCCGTTTACCAGAAGAACACTACGCGCACCTGTTGGTCCGGCAATGCCCACAGTAAGTCCAGCGGCAGTTTGGAATACCCAGGTTGCGTTCGGATCACCCTGGGCATCTAATGTAAGAGGCCCGTTCGAAATATTAAAAGTACCACTTGCAGATTTATAGACACCAGGATATAGAGTTAATCCTCCTAATTCTCCACTGCCTGGATCTATACCTCCTGGCATTGAAGCGGGAGAAATACTAAGGTAAGCAGCGGTGGCATCAATCAAGCCCTGGGTTGCAATAGCTTCTGAGGTAGCAGTTCCAGGAAATGGTGGGGCTGTAAATATTCCATCCGTAACAAGCCCAACATTGAGAGGTGTTTCAGTGTACACATCACTGGTTAGTCCATCGTGGAAACCAGTTACTAAAGTAGAGGCTGCGGTGGTCGAAATAGCTCCATTAATTACGGTATTTAATCCCTGATTAGTGATCCCGGCATTTCCTCCAAAAGCTCCAAAAATAGATGCACTTCCAAGATCAACTGTTGGTGGAACTACAATTGTCTGGGTGGAAAAGCTCCACTCATAGTCAACTGCCAAAGGAATTCCTCCAAGGTTCGTTGCCCCGGTTGTTATTGTTGCAGTATAGGTGATTCCTGACAAAAGCCCACCAGTAGGAATAAAGGATGCCATAGTACCTGTATACGAGACTGTGCCTGTTACCAAATTAACTCCATCAAACAAGGTAAAGGTGGCAGAACTAATAGTTAATGCATCCATTTCCATATCAAAGTCTGTAGTTACTGTTTTATTGAGAGGTACTTCTGTATCATTGTTTGCCGGGTCGGTAAGAATCACCAGGGGAGCCACATTTGAAATAGTGGTAAATGTCCATTCATAATTATTAACCAATGGCATACTTGTAGTACTCTCAGCACCTGTAGTAATTGTACCAGTATAAGTAGTACCAGGGTCAAGATCACCGGAGGGTGTGAATGATGCAGTTGTTCCTGTGTACGATACGATTCCGGTTATTAATGAGGATCCATCACTTAAGGTAAAGGTGCTGGAATTAATAGTCAACAAAGCCATCGGCATATTAAAGCTTGCAGTAACTACCTGATTAAGGGGTACATTCTGAGCATTGTTTAAGGGATCGGTATATATCACCAGAGGATCAGAGAGACTTTGTGTTGTAAATGACCATATATAGTTATTTGCCAGTGGAATACCAGCAACATTTTTAACTCCGGTAGTAATAGTGCAAGTATAAATGGCACTAGGAGTAAGAGCAAAAGTAGGTACAAAGGTTGCATTAGAATTCGTATAAGAAATAAATCCTTCAACCAAATTTGTCCCTTGTTTTAATAGAAAGGTTGTCGGAGTAACGGACAATGGATCCATTGGCTCGTTAAAAGTTGCGGTAACTATTTTAGTTATGGCTACACTTGTTTCATTGTTTACTGGATCAGTAGAAATCACACTGGGAGCCAAAATGGATCCTGTTGTGAATGTCCATAAGTAATCATTCACAAGAGGCGTTCCAGCTATGTTCTTAGCTCCTGTCGAAATAGCACACGTATACATGGTGTTGGATGTAAGAGCACTGGAAGGAATAAAGAAAGCAGTAGTACCTGCGTAATTAATTGCTCCTGCAACAGATATTGTCCCTTGTTTAACTTTGAAGTTTGTCCCGTTGATTGTCAGGGGATCCATAGGTACGCTAAAAGTGGCAGTAACAATTTTATTTAGAGCAACTCCCGTTTCATTGTATGCAGGTTCGGTCGAAATCACTTTTGGAGCCACAACATTTCCAGTTGTAAATGTCCAGACATAGGTCACTTCCAGTGGATTGCCGGAAATATCCTTAACATCGGTTGTGATTGAACCTGTATAAATTGTGTTGGGTGTTAATTCCAAAGCAGTTGTAAAAGAGGCTGCCATACCGTAGTATGAAACTGCCCCTGCGATTAAGGTTGTTCCTTGTTTTAAGGTAAAAGTTGTATCGTTAATTGTCAACGGATCCATTGGTATGTTGAAGGATGCGAAAACCACTTTATTAAGGAATACACCCGTAGCATTATTTACAGGGTCAGTTGAAATTACCATGGGTGACAAGGTTGTACCTGTGGTAAATGTCCATACATGATCAGTTTGTAAGGCATTGCCCATTAAATCTTTAATAGATGATTCAACCCTACCGGAATAGGTCGTGTTAGCAGTAAGAAATGTATCTGGCACAAAGCTCATCGTAGCATTCGCTTCATTGTACGTCAAGCTGCCTGAAATTCCCTGCAATACATTTTTCGTGGTTCCAATTAAAGTAAATGATCCCTGGTTAATAGTAGCAGGGTTCATCTTTTCATTAAATGTTGCCGAAATAATCTGGTCAAGAGGTACTCCTAAAGCAGCATTTATGGGGTCTGTAGATATGACAACCGGGCATACACCATCAACTTCCACATAATTATCCTTTTTGCATCCTCCTATAACTACGGCCATCAATAATAAACTTGTGATTGTGGTCATCCATAGTCTTTTTCCTTTCGTTTTCATCTTCGTTTTTTTTATTTATGTTGAATGAATTATCTCAATACAAAAGTAAATCCTGCTATCTCCAGAAGTGTTACACAAATTTTAATATAAGTAACATAATTCACACATTTAAAATATGTTACATGAAATACGAACATGACCCATACATTTGCGAAGGAATTTGAATGAATTGACTTATTTTCCAAAACTCACAATCCGATTTCTTTATTGATATACCACAGTTGCAGGTTTTCCAATTTCAAAATCGCTAAAGCCAAATTCGGTTGTTTTATATGAGTTTGGTTTAAACAAATTATGCCCCAGGCCAGGAATGATGGGGTAAAATGCAATAGATACCTGAAAAGCATTAAAAACCAGGTTCTCGTTTTTGACTAAAACACCAAGCCCAAATTGCGAATACATTTTGCTGTTTTTAAAACCAGTCGGGGCATCGCCAAGCATCCCAAGCGAATAGGTAATATAGGGGCCAAACCGGAATCCGATGATATTCCATGGGGTGTACGATTGAGCTTGCAGGGTCAATATCAGGCGGCTATTGCCCGACAAATCAGGACTGTTGAAACCATCCAGGCCATATCCGTCGTTGAGGGTCAAACTATCGGTAGGGAACCTGTTTATGCCAATCGTAAGCTGTTGTTTAATAAATTGCCTGAATTTCCAATTCCCTACTTCGATCAAACCTGTGATATAATTTACATTTACACCGAAAGCTCCCTGTTGCATACTTGCTGCCCTGAAAAAAGTTCCGTATTCGACATTATAAGTCAGGTACCCCCAAGGATAATAATGGCCCAATGACATGCGAGCGGCTAAATACACACGAGAAATATTGTTTTTAATTTGGTAGCCTGCTGTCAGGTTGTACACTTTCCCAATAGGCACATCTTCTGTTACACCATATTTAAAAATAAATTTGTCGCGCACATATCTTCGTGATGATATCCCAAAACTTAGGAGGTAAAAATCTTCGTTTAAAAATAAATGCCCCGGGTCGGTTTTTTCGATTGGTTTTTCGAGATAGCGGATCCGTAAAAAACGCAAGGTGGAAATAAAATTTGTTGTCCGGGTCAATTCTGAAGTCCCTTTGAACAATTGCATGGCATTGCCTGCCCAAAAATCTTGCGTATTATATTTTGATGTTTGCAGCTCGATCAACGAGTCGTTTGATAGGTTGAAATGCTGTTGAAATTGCTGAGAAAAATTCACCCCGGCGGCCCATTTGGCAAAGGGCGAAAAAAAAGGGCGGTCAAATCCCAAACTCCTGATATAATTTCCGTATTCATCCTTCCTATATTGTAGCGTTGTACCAATATAAGTATTTCGGAAATTGGGAATCGTGTATTTAATGTCGAAGGCTAAGTCGCCGGTTGAAGGATGCCATGTAAAGCGATTTTGTGATTCGTGCCCTAAACCCGAAAAATTTTTATCCATCAAACCAAAAGTCATGCTCGAAGTCGAAAACCCCTGGGCAGGAAGAATGCTCCACCTATCCAATTCGCGGATAAAAATATCAACGGAATCGGAATTTTCTGAAACAGGTATAATGAAAAATGAAACATCCTTTACATAATCCCGACTACGCACCAAACGTTCCGATTCCCTCACCAGCAAGGAATCGAACACTTGATTTTGCCGGATCAATAACAGGTTTCGAATGGTGATGGTCTGGGATTGTATATGCAACTTATTCCCGATTACAGTTAAAAAGTATCGCGATGTGTCCATCGGATCATTCACGGAATATCCAAAAGGATCCATTGGGTTAATGTAGATTTTCCTGATTACTTTTCCTTCAAACGCCTTGTACGAATTATGAATCAATTTTCGATATACCTTCCTTTTGGATTGCCTTTTTATGACTGGTTTTAAAAATATCCTGTATGCTATACTTTTCAATTCGCTACGCTTGGAATAGGTTTCAAGATTCTTATAAAAAAGAGTGGAGTCTTTTTTTGCCGGCTCTTCCTGTGCAGTTGCAAACTCACAGGATCCATGCAAAAACAGAAGTATGACAATAATCTTGAACCACATCACTCCTATTTTTCCCCAGCATCCTCTTTCTTTTCTTCGGCTTGTTCAGCTTTCCTTCTGAAATATCCTCTTAAAAGGAAATTCTCCTTGGCCGCATTCATATTTTCATTTAGTCCTTTGCTGCTTTTTTTAAGATTCAGGATGGTTTCGTCGAGATTATCCGCCACAGTCGAATCCGAGATCAATCGCCCGAGAGTTCCTTGCCCGTTATTCAATTTAACCATTATTTCGGCCAACTGATCGGAAATAATTGCAGCATTGTCTGCGGTTACCTGTAGGCTGGCCATAATCGCATCTGTTTCAACTGGCTCAACCGACAAAAGCCGTTGGTTTTCCTTTGCCAAAGGTGTATTGGTGCCGCCCTGGGTAATGATTAACAGCCGGTCGCCAATAAGGCCCTCCGAACCAATTGCAACCACACAGTCCGTTTTAATAAACTGCTGTACTTCCCTTCTGATCAACATTTCGACTATGACTGTTGAATCATTTAAGATATGTATGTTGTCGACCGTGCCTACATTAATCCCGGAAAAACGGATGTTATTGCCCACCTGTAACCCGCTCACATTGTAAAAAGTAGTATTCAGTTTAAGCACAGGGTTAAACAGGTTCTTTTGTTTCCCGATAATGAATATGGCAAATATAAAAATGGCCAGCCCGCCTGCCACAAATATCCCCAATCGTACCTTAAACTTCGGTGTGTGCGTATCCATGATTTCAAGTATTAATTTTATTTAAAGAATGATTTTATCAATGGGTCATTGGATTTTTCGAAATCAGCTATAGTACCTTCTGTGTACACTTCTCCATCCTTCAGCATGAGGATCCTGTCGGCTGTGGCACGTGCACATTCGATATCATGAGTGATGATGATGGAAGAAGTTTTATATATTTTCTGAACCTCATTGATGAGCAAGCTAATTTCATCCGAAGTAACCGGGTCAAGCCCGGTGGTGGGTTCGTCGTACAACATGATCAATGGGTCGACCACAATGGTGCGGGCCAGACTGATCCGTTTTCGCATACCGCCCGAAAGCTGCGAGGGCATTTTATTCAGGGCATCGGCCAACCCGACATTTTTTAAAGCCCGAATCACTTTTTCCTCTATTTTGTTTTCCGAAAGACCCTTCCTTATTCTTCGTAAGGGGAATTCAAGGTTCTGTTTCACGGTCATGGAATCGTACAAGGCACCACTTTGAAAAAGGAAACCAATTTTCTGCCTTACCTCGCCCAATGCCTTACTGTTCAATGCACTCATATTTTCACCCAGCACATTGATCGTTCCATAGTCGGGGGTCAATAACCGGACGATACATTTGATAAGCACAGACTTTCCTGAACCCGATTTGCCTAAAATAACCAGGTTCTCGCCATTAAAAAGCTGCAAGGTAACATCTTTCAGTACCGGCTCGGGGCCAAACGATTTCTTCAGGTTATTGATCACAATAACCGGCTCGCAACCAGTTGTTTTAGACGAAGGATCCTGTGTTGTGTCTATTTGGGCTGTGTTCATTATAGTAACATATCGGTAATTTGAACTGCAATCATATCTACAATGATCACCATAAGCGAAGCCAACACTACAGCCGAATTTGCTGCAATACCAACACTTTCGGTTCCACGCCCGGCATTATACCCTTTGTAGCAACCAACTATCCCAATGACTGCGCCGAAAAAAAATGATTTAACAACAGCAGGCAAAAAATCGATGAATTCAATGGAGGCAAAAGCCTGGGAGAAAAACAAGGTGAAGGTTACATCGCCTTTGATATTGGCTCCTGCCCAGCTTCCTAATATGCCCAACGCATCGGCATACAGGATCAGCAAGGGAATCATTAGCGTGGCGGCCAACACCCGTGTGACAACTAAAAACCGCATGGGGTTGGTGGACGATACTTCCATGGCATCGATTTGTTCGGTCACTTTCATCGAACCTAATTCGGCCCCCATGCCCGATCCGATTTTTCCGGCACAAATCAATGCGGTGATAACCGGGCCCATTTCCCTGATCAGGGAGACAGCAACCATTCCCGGAAGCATTGTTACGGCCCCAAAATCGACCAATACCGGGCGTGATTGAATGGTCAGCACCAGGCCCATTATCCCCCCCGTGATAGAAATAAGGGGCAAGGTTTTATATCCGATTTTAAAACACTGATGCAGGAATTCCTTAAATTCAAAATCCCGCGAAAAGAGTTCTCTTAGGAGACGCATCAGGAAAAGAGAAACATCGGCAACATCGTTAAAAAAACTGCTAAGTATATCCGTTTTTTCGAGTGTTTTGTCGCTGAGTTTGCTCATCGAGAGCACCGT
Source organism: Bacteroidales bacterium (assembly GCA_021740905.1). Taxonomy (GTDB): domain Bacteria; phylum Bacteroidota; class Bacteroidia; order Bacteroidales; family M50B96; genus JAIOYV01. Next base: position 15,872 of record JAIOYV010000019.1, on the reverse strand, counting down.
TGCATCACGCACCTTCGGGATTACTTGCTTGACAGGAAATTTTTTTCTCATAAAAAAACAGATAGGGTTTTACATCTCATCTTCCAAAAAAGCCTACGAACCGGCTACTTTCCAAATTCGATTTGTGATTATTGAGATTTGATATTCAGCAATTCTTCCTTTGGTTTGCCAAGAGCCATTTGAAGTTTCCTGAAAATAGCATCTCTTTTTCTTTCATCAAACAGCAGATCTTCGTACGTAAAAATGGCAAAATGACAATTGAGCTTTGCCTTTTGCTCATTCCAATATGCTTTACTTTCAGTAATCTTTTTCACTGTATTTGAATTTAGCATTTAAACAGATTATATCAGGACAAAGGTAAATGAGCCGAATCCTTTAAGTGTTACACAACTTTGTAATAATATTACATCATTCACACATATTGGGTGCATGATAAAATCCAATCCCTCTTCGCATTGTTTTCCATTTTAGGAATGTTTTTGGGGTGTTGGAGTCCCCCTACGCTTAAGCTTCGGAGGATAAATGTTGGAATGTTGGGGCTATTTAAAGAAATCGGCATTTCACCAAGGTAATAAAAATCAACACCAACAAAAAACTGTCAATGGTATTTCGGAGAGAGCCACCAGATCATAAATCAAAAATCGTTGATCCTTGTCCTAAAATCAAATTTCACTTTTTGATAACTGATAGATCAATTACAGACAAAAGACATTCCTGGTTGTCTCCCGTTACAACACCTTCCATATAAACAGGGCAGTGAAATTTTTTATCATAGCCAAGAACCACATTGCACGATTCTTTTAAATTGCTGGAAAAGATACCACTAAAAAAATTGTTATACACTGGTAATGAATCCTCTGAAACAAATATCCTGAAATTGCTGCCTATTAAACTAAAACGTTTCTCTCCAAGCATTTCGGCCCCGGTATAATTCAAATCGCAGATCGCACCTTCCGAATCAAGTGTAAAATAGCCCATGGGTGCAAAATCGTACATCATGGCGTATTTTTTAAGTGCTTTTTCGGCTCTTTCGTTTGCCATCCGCAACTCTTCGTTTTGCATTTCCAATTCAATCTGGTGTACCCGCAATTCGTGAACGAGCCTTTTTAAATCGGTTTCTGCACCTATAGGACTTGATTTAATAGGTTTCCCTGCCAATTGTTCTTCGGCTTTCGATCTTAGCACTCCATCCTCTTTCAAACTCTGTTCTTTGCTATTCATGGAATTGTCTTTAATGTTTTCCTTTTATGACTGTGTAAATATATGGTTTATACATGAAATGATGTAAAAAACTATCAGCCCTTCAAGTGATTTTGTGTTCAGCGATTTACACATAGGGGTTTTTACGTCCCTAAAAAACCAGCTCCGGTTACAGACCGTTGCATTTCCAAAAAAAGGTATTTGCAATAACTCTATTGGGCAATTAACTGGTGGTGTTAAAATGTTCCATCACAAATGCCTGTTGTTGATTTTCGGTCATTTTATCGGCCGTTTTTACTTCGATTTTCAATTTGTCAAAATGGTGGTCCTTTTTTAAAGTGTTTACAAATTCTGTCTTGGCATTTGTTGGCCCAAACAGGAGTACCTCGTCGTAATTGATGATTACACCGCCGAGCCGATTGAAAAAACCGGAGAGTTCGTTTTGCTCTTTGTTTTGAATCAGGGTTTCATCTCGCGAGTTAAGCGCTTCGTCTTGTTCTCCAACCTGTGCAACAATGGTTCTATTTTTTGTTGAGTCACCGTTTAATTCGATTACATGGGCTACTGAATGATCCATCCAGATGCCTACTTGTTTCTTTGTTTTCATATATCTATTCTATTCGTCTGTTTTTTTGGTTGGGATGATGAAAAGTGGTAAAGTCGTGTCTTTTAGCACTTTTTCGGCAACGCTGCCCATGAGTATATTTTCCAACCATTTCTGGCTATGGGTGCCTATAACAATAATATCTGCTTTTGTTTTTTTTGCAGATTCCAATATTTGTTCGGCCGTATCTCCCTCTACGATAAGTGTTCGAATGGTTTTATCCCCAAAGTCCAGTTTTGTTTTATCCAGAAATTGTTGAGCTACTGCTTTCAATTCCTCCATATTATGCACTTGTAGTGGGACCATCAGAGCGTGTTCGGGATAATACAACACGGGGTTTGAGAGTACGTGCAGCAATATAATTTCAGCGTGCATTGCTTTGGCCATTTTAAAACCCCTTTCAGCAACTCTCTGTGAGGTAGGGTCGTAATCGAGGGTAATCAGTACTTTCTTCATTTTAATTGTTTTAAGATTAATTTATTTTTTACGAAACAAAGTTAATCGCATGTACCCGGAGTCGTGTTACACAACTTATGAAAAGAATTACATCATTCACACATTGTAACTATCAGGCTCTATTTAGCTCTGGCTCGTTCGGGTCAAGTATTTTCCTCCGAAGCATTGACTTTATTTTTATTATTGGAGGCATGGTATCGCCCAATAAAAGCCCCCATGGTTTTAAGGGTTCTATATGGTCGAAGATGAGTTTAACAATGCCGGTAAGGGGTATACATAAAATCATGCCCGGAATGCCCCATAAAGCTCCAAATGAAACTACCCCGATAATGGTGACGAGGGCATTTATTTTGACTTTTGATGCGACCAGCTTGGGAACAATATAATTATTATCAATAAGGTGGATGAAGAAATACAGGGCAAAAACCAATACGGCAAACCAGGGCGAAGTTTTAGATACGATGGCAATTGTCATGGGCAACGATGCAGCTATCAGTACCCCAATATAGGGTATCAGGTTGAGGAAGGCACCCATAATGCCAAGTATGATTGCATATTCGATCCCCAAAATCAAAAGGCCAACAGAAAACATGGTAGCTACAATGGCAATCTGTAATAGAAGTCCAACCAGATAGCTTTGTATCAACGATTTTATCTTGGCGATTATTTGGCTCACTTTGTCCCTGTGCCTTGTGCCAAACACTGTGCGTAAAAAATCCAATAGGATCGGTTGGTAAAAAAGGATCATAAAAATGTACACGGGCACTAAAATCAGTACGACCGCTTTACTTCCAACAGAAGCAAGGGTATGGCCTATTTCAGTGCTGTCACTGGTTAGAAAACCTTCCTTCGTTTTATTAATCCAGGCATCCATTGAATGTTGGCTAATATCAAAATAACCAGAAGCCCATGATGCGGCCTGATTAAATATCTCAGTGAATCGTTCAATCAAATCTGGCGATGAATCGCTAAACCTGATGGCCTGGGAAAACAATATTGAAAACAGGCCGACAAAGGCTAAAATGGCAAGGCATAACGTAATTACAATAGACACAATCCTGTTTATTTTTAACCTGACAAAGAAACTCACTACGGGTTGAAGCAAGGTGGAAAAAATGATCGCGAATAAGATCGGGATCAATATTCCTTGTGCGATGTACAACATCGCTATAAGTGCAAAAAGACCAATCAAAAGAATCGTCGTTTTTGCGTAAAATGGAAATTCTATTTTTTCATCAATCACTTTTGCCTGGATTCATGTCTTTTTTGTTGAATATATTTTGAAAGATAAGCTGACCGTAGGATTTTATGGTATCAGCATTTTGAGCAACAAGGTTGGTAACACCAAATTGCAAAACAGAACCGAGAAGTTTTTTAAACACATTGCCTTTGGAACCCACAACGATTAATTTGGTAACATAACCGGTGCTTAAACCAATGGCTGTGCCTATCATATTATCAATCAGGTAGGGCGACGATGTAATATCCTTTATCGTACTCTTGATCAGGTTGATAGGCTTTATGCTCTCGTAGGTAAGGTGAAATTGGGCTTTCAAAAGCTTCTCTTGAATAGCATAATCAGATTCTAAGGTTTGAATGGCATTTTTAAGCTCGGTGGCAGTGGTTATGTTTTGCATGGGATATTATTTAAGTACTTGTTTGATAATATAATCGCCGACATACTTTTTAATCCTTTTATGAAAAAACAGATGGATAACAATCGCTATTAAACCATAAAAAGCAGCTACCACTGCGAAACCAATAAAGGTTTGACCAAGGATTTCGCCAAGCCAAAAAGCGATTCCCAGGTTAAAAAAAAGGAGGAATGAGACCACAAAAGTACTCACAAGGGAATGAGCGATGATGGAAGAACCAATTTTTGATGTTTTGTCAAGGGCTTTTAGCTTCCCCAGTTCAAAACTTATTTTTCCATATTCAGTTGCCCTTTCAAGCAATGATTCAATTAAATTTTCCTGTTCTTCCATAGTTTCTGTTTTGATCATTTTTCACAGATTATCGTTCGTGAAGGATTTCCTATTTTACAAATCTTCCTTATTTCTTTTTGTGCTTTCCCTTTGAATGTCCCTTTGAATGTCCTGGGTTTGTACTTTTGGGATGATGAGGGTTGTTCGAATTCTTGTACCATCCCTTATGTTTCCCATTGTCCTTTACAACAAATACAGCACAAGATGTATAGCCAAACAAAAGCCCGGCGCATAGTATAATCACTATAATTTTTCTGATTATCTTCATTTTTATGTCAATTATTGAGCCTGTCCCAAAAAATCAATTTTTACTTTTCGGGCCAGACTCAATGTTGGGTGAACTACAAGATCCACTTTTTATAAGTGTTTTATTTCCCATCTCGTGCAGGATTTGCAACAATCATTAATCACCAATCACTAATCATTAATCACCAATCATTAATCAATAATTAATAATCAATTATTTGGCTGCTTCTGGTTTTCCTTTTGCTTTTTCAGCAAATTCTGTAACATCTTCCTTCACCTTTTCAAATTTTTCAGACAGGTTGTCGATAAACTCATCGAATTTCTCTTTCATCCCATCTGTAAAGTCTTCACCCTTTTTAACTATTTTTTTTCGGGTTTTTGAGCCCTTGTCGGGGGCAAACAAAATCCCTGCTAATGCACCTACGGCAACTCCTGCCAAAACTCCTAATACTAATTTTCCGTTACTCATAATATATGTTTTTAAATTGTTTATACTAATATCGTTTTTGATGTAATTCGTTTTTACAGGATTCTTCTTCCCTGTATTATTCTCAGTATTACTGCAATTACTGCAATAACCAAAAGAATGTGTATGATACCGCCGGCGTTGTAGCCGACAAATCCGATTGCCCATCCAATAAGAAGAAGGACAGCAATGACGTAAAGTAGATTTCCCATGATATGTAATTTAAAGTATTAGAATATTTAATGATTAATAATAGTCATCTTGAAATCAATGTATAAAACTATTGAGCCTCTTACTGCAAGGTTTCACCCAAAATTGTACTATTCTACCTATTTGTACATCCGGTATCCAAGTGTTATCTGATACCATACGTCTCTGTAGCGCGGGGTCGTTGATGTACCATCCCCATTGTTGTTAAAAAGGTCCCAGCCTATCCTGCCACCTACTACAAGGTGATCCACGTTAATATCGAAACCTCCGGTAAAGCAAATCGTGTTTTTACGGTAGCTTTCGTTCATGAATTCTTCCTCTTGTAAAATGGTGGTTGAAGCATTTTCAAATTTATATTTTTGACTTAAAAGATAGGAGTATTGAGGTCCTGCCAGTATGGTGAAATTGTCAATTGGTTTGATGGAAACCAACAGTGGAATATCAATATAATTTTTGGTTAGAGTAAGGTCATAAGGGGCATCAAACAAGCTGCCTGTGGCCTTGAAACCCTTTTGAGAAAAAAGTATTTCCGGTTGAAGGCCGATAAACGTCCCAATCGGGATGGATAAAAAGAGGCCCGTTGCCAATCCCACTTTTGGGTTTGCCTTAAATTGCTCTCCTTTTGTATCATACACATTGGAGATATTGATACCCATTTTAACGCCAAGCTGAATATCGTTCCGAAAATCTGTCTTGTTTTCCGCCATGACATAGGTGTCCTGTGCAATAGCATACATCGAAAGAAGGGTAATCATCGATAGAATTAGAATTGTTGTTTTCATGTTTTAATAATTTAGTAATAATAAAATTTTATTTGTTGTATTTTTGCCGCAGGGTCCTCTGTTTTATGATATAAGAATCAAATATTTAAAGCACTGCAATAATATTATACATTTCCTCTTTAGTTTTGCCAAGTTTTATTTGAAGTCTTCCAATCATTTCCCCCTTCTTGCCTTCTATAAGCTTTAGGTCGTCGTCGGTTAATGTTGTAAATTTTAGTTTGAGTTTGGTTTGCATCTCAATCCAGTTTCTTTCTATTTGAGTTGTGTTCATTTTCCTGGTTATTTCCCGCTACCGGCGGCACGTTTGCGAACTTATTTTCACGATACTAAATTACTGCGCTTATTGCTGTAAATCGTTACACAATTCAGGGAAAGAGTTACATCATTCACACATATTAAGCTGGTTACGCCTCCTTATTTTGAGCATATTAAAAACGGATTGGCAACCATAAATCCCTGGAGTGAATTTTCACCACCAAGCTGTTTAGCTTGTGCATGACAAATAATAAAAGCTGCCTGATAAAGTTTTCAGGCAGCTTTTATTGTGATCTATTCCACTTGGAGTAGTTGTGGAAACGAATTCCATTGAAGGTTTAAAGCATTCTATACTTTCCTTTTTCCTTATGCATACACCTTATTGAGTGGCTCAATTATTATAATACAACCATCTTTTTCGTGAGTTGGGTCAAACGGGTGATCAATTGAAAATAATAGACCCCGGGTGCAAAACCTGTCATATCTATCACGTACTGATGATTTCCTTTTGTGTAATCGGTATTCATTAAATCCTTAATCTGCACACCAATGGAATTATAGATTTTAAAATTTACAGGCGAGTCGTAAGAAAGTGAAAATTCGACGTTCGAAAATTCATCAATAGGATTTGGATAAATTCTGAACAAAACTGGATGTTCAATTTCTTTCTCAGGAGCCACAACCAGCTTATCGATAATACTAATTTTGTTGTTGCTGAAGAACTCATCGCCTTCGATCCAGGTGGTGACTTCAATCGGCATTTCAACGCCACTGAGATGGTCCCATAAAACGATCGAATATTTCTCAAGATTGAGCAAGCCATCTTTTTCCTGATCAATGACATCATTTCCCCAGACCGCAATGGCAATATCTTTCCCTTGGAAACTTGTACTTCCGACAAGAATTCCATCCTCAGTAAAAATACCAATCTCATCGTTTATGGTTGGAGTATTGTTCCATGACGAGAGAGGGATTCCAAGGGTCATGTTAGTACCAGTATTTTTGGCTTTCCCAAAGTAAACTGGATTGACATTCTCAACCGACTCTAATTTCAAATTAGTGGTATTGGCTGGATAAATAAGGACTTCTGGCGATGTCAGTTTGATCTTATAACCCTCACCTGGTATCATGTTGCCAATCTGATTTATATTAAAATATGGCCAATAGACCTGTCCGCTTCCATTTTTCAAAATTAGTATGCTGGCCACAATATCACTCATCATTACTTCAACTGAGGCAGGAGATTGTCTTAGATACGCAATTAAACTATAGTCTACAGGCATGTTTATCGGGGTCAATTCAGGTACTACAGCAGTTCCAAAAACAGAAAGGACTTTGGAGCTTGCCATTTTTATCTGATACCCGCTGCCAATTTCCATGTTGCCAATATCGTTGAACGAAAATGTCGGCCAATATACATTACCATTGGCTTTTTTAACAATAACAACATCTTGTACTACTTCTGAAAGGACATCCTCAATGTCCAAATGTAATGGAACCATATAGGTCGAAAACAAACTCCAACCCAAAGGAAGGTTAATATCCTGCCTGGTTATATCCAGATATGTAGCAGCACAGCCATTTGCATCAGTAATAGTAACTGAATATACTCCTGTGAGAAGGTCTGGAACTGTAGTTGAACCATTGGACCATAGATATTGATACGGTGAAGTTCCACCAGTGACTAATGTTGTATAAGCGCTAAGCGATGGATCAACCGGAACGAAACTAAGGTCTAATTCGACAGTATTAACTGTTAAAGAAGCATTCATTGAAGTAGCAACTGGTAAATATGTTCCAGAAACAACCACATTATAGTCTATTGCAGCATCAGCGATGCTTACAGAATTCAGGGTTAGCATATCGGTAGTTGAACCGGATGTATTTACTCCGTCAGTCAGATCTGTCGATCCTTTTCTCCATTGGTATGTAAGACCATCTCCTGTGGCAACCACAGAAAAGCTTACAGAGCCACCATCACATGCAATTTGATTAATTGGTTCTGTGGTAATAGCTGGAGAAGTAGGAGTACCGCTGATAGATAGAGAAACATTCACTGAATTGTCATTGGGTGAGCAATCCCCACCGATAACCACATTATAGTCTGATGCAACATCGGCGATACTTACAGGATTTACGGCAAGCATATCGGTAGTTGACCCTGATATATTTCCTGCATCAACCAAATCGACTGTTCCTTTTCTCCATTGATAAGTAAGGCCTGAGCCTGTGGCAACAACCGAAAAACTTGCTGAACTCCCGGCACTTACAATTTGATTGGTAGGTTCGGTCGTAATGTTTGGCACTGTGTTGACTGTTAAAGAAACATTAGTTGAAGTAGCGCCCGGCGCAATTGATTCTGACACAACAACATTATAGTTTGTTGCAGCATCGGTGGTGCTTACTGGATTTATGGTTAATGTTGAAGTGGTTGCACCTGAAATATTCCCACCATTAGTTAAAGCTGTTGTTCCCTTTCTCCATTGGTAAGTAAGACCATCTCCTGTGGCAACCACAGAAAAGCTTACAGAGCCACCATCACATGCAATTTGATTAATTGGTTCTGTGGTAATGTCTGGAGATGTGGGAATAAGAGTAGGAAGGACAGTAGTCATGGCAGTGGTTGAAACAGCGCCATTGGTTGTCAGTGCCCTACCATTAAACGTAGCACCTGTGAGTATGTCAATAGCACCGTTGTTGGCTACAATCGTCCCGTTGAAAATTGCATAGTTGCCAATGCTTACTGCACCGTTGACCATCCAAAATACATTTTTAGCCTGCGTTCCGTTAGCCAAAATTACATTTGAAAACGGGAGTGCTTCGAAGGCACCATACGTTTTAATAATAAAAACAGCATTAGCATTACCCAAAGCATCGAGGTAAAGTGTATCGGTTAAAGTTACGGCTGAATTCATTACATACGTATGAGGCGTAAGAACCAGGTTGTGTCCAAATTGAGGAGGGAACAATAACTCAATATCAGGTGTGGTTGTATTCAACGAATTATAGACAAGTAGTAAATCGGCTGCAGCTCCTGCCGTAGCGGGATTCATACCATCAATACTACCTGATACAAATAAAGGATTGTAACCGGTAGGTGCAGAACTATTACAGCCTACACTTCCAGTAATGTGTGAGGTACCATCGTCGGAGACAGACCCGATGGAAGAAAACACGGCATAATCTGCCGATTCGACAAAGGTTGGGGCGGCTGGTCCGTTAAGGACAGGGCTTCCACATCCAATAGGCGTATAAGCCACCAATCCAATATCTCCGTTGTTAACAATAACAGCCCCGTTGATAGTAAGCGCTCTTCCTTCGAGCGTATCACCGGCACTCATCGAAATGGCGCCACCCGAAATAATGGTTCCTCTCATGGTTGTTCCGGCTGCCATATTTACAGCTCCGGTAACAAACCAAAACACATTGCATGCTTTTGCCCCATTAATTAAATGAACTTTTGCATCAACACTTGTGCTAAAAGCAAACACAGGAGGTGCTGCAGGCATCTTAAAAATAAATACCGCATTGGGATCGCCTTCTGCATTCAAGGTAAGGCCTAAGTTAAGTGATACAGCACCTGGCATGAGGTATGTCCCTGCCTTAATGGTGGAATCGTTTCCAAGCACAGGATTTGTAAGGGTTGAATCCGGTATTGCCGCAGCAAGAAAATTATAGGCAAGTAGTAAATCGCCTGCGCATGTGTTGCTTGCACCATCGCCATCGTGCATAACGCCGTTTACGTTTCCAAAATTGGTGCTGGAACCACTGTTTGTTCCCACATTACCTGTAAGATGGGTAAGATACTGGTAGGTACCAATATTGGTCATTGCTCCCACTGATGTAAAGAGCACGAAATCCGCAGCAGTCCCTAAGGGAGGAGCTTGCGCAAAATTTGGAGTTGAGAATAAGAGTAGGGTAACTACTGATATTAAATTAAGAAATTGTTTTCTCATTTTTCCTGGTATTATTATGTGAATGAGTTTTCACAATGCGACAAAGGTCGGTACCTTTTAAAATGAATGTGTTACATAATTATAAGAATAAGTATTACGATTCACACATATTATGTTAGCACAAAACCACAGCACAAAATATCAAATCTCAAAAAACAAAACCCAACTAAATATCAAGACTCAAATATCAATTAATCAAACAGTTTAATTGTTTTGGAATTTATTATTTGGAATTTATTTACTCACTTCGTTCATGAAGATGCACGTTGATAATTGGGAATCCAATTTTGGTGTTTTGCTTGTAGCCACTATTTAAAGTGATGCTAATATTTTATGTAGCTCTTCTTTTGTTTTGCCAAGGAGGATTTGAAGTTTTGCCAACATCTCCTCATTTCTGCCTTCTTGAAACAACAGATCGTTGTCGGTTAAAGCTGCAAATTTTAGTTTGAGTTTTCTCTTTTTCTCTTTCCAGTTTTCTTTTGCTTCTGTGGTGTTCATCTTTTATGTGGTATAGCATCTGTAATTTCGATCTGCAAATGTGAGGGGACATTCTTCAAAAAGTATTACACAATTCCGGCTATGAGTTGCATCATTCACATATTGTGGGTGTGTCAAATTATGAACTTATAAGATTTGCATTTTTCATAGAAACAATCGCAAATTCAGATTATCAAAAAATCACAATTCAATGTCGTTTAATTTAGGATTGGAACGCGGATAACGCGGATGCAAGCAACGCGGATTTACGCTGATTTCATAAATCATTAACTGGTTTATCTTGAAAAAACATTATTTTTCATACACTCGCGATAGCGAGAGGAAAACCTATGCTTCGTCTTTGGTCATGCGAACCAGGCTAATGCCAGCAATAAAGAATAAAAGACCGAGCATGCCATAAATAACAAGCCCTTTATAATTCTCACCTCCTGAAGCATTGACATATAATACTGCTGCATAAATAAGTGACCCAATTCCGAGGACAGTGAGTGCTGCCCCAAAAATTCTTTTCAGATTCATAGTTTTCGTTTTTTTTCTTATTGGAAATTGTTTCTGGAGTTTTCTAATAGGTACTATTTGCTCGATTTCTTACCGAATGCAAAAACGACAACGCCTCCTATAAGCAATGCCACACCAACATAAGGTGACCACTGAATAGGATGATTCGTTTCTGAATTGATTTCAATTGGGCCTAAGTCCACCACTTTTTCTTTTGTTACAAAATTAAAGCCCGTGTAGATTATCATGATTATCCCAATTGATGCGAGTATGATTCCTATTGTTTTTAAGTTCATTTTAGTTTTTTTAAGTTCCTTGATTTCTAAATATTTTTTCCGTTCAAAAGTCCACACTTTAAAATGAAAATCTTTACACAATTTTAGCTATTTGTTATATGATTCACAGGTGTTGGATGGGGAGATGGAGAGATGGAGCGATGAAGCGATGGAGTAATGGAGTAATGGAGTAATGGAGTGATGGAGTGATGGGGTGATGAGTCAACTCCGAAAAAGCTTAAAAACTAAAATAAACCCCTACGGCCCTTAGAAACCTTAGTAAGCCTTAGTGAAACTCAGTGACCTCAGTGTCTTAGTGGTAAAAAAACAAACCACTGAGGCACTTAGAACACTTAGAAGCACTTAGTAAAACTTCGTGGTCTAATACAGCCTCAATAGGTCAGAACTTTGTAATTGCCTGGAAATTGTCAAACACTCACGGTATTTACATTCGATCCATATACCAGTTCAGCTCTTTTTCCATTTTTTTGTACTTTAAAATTTTGGAAATGATCTCCTTTAAACGCAAAAAGGCGGTTTCACTTTTTACCACATAATCAAAAGCCTGGTGGTGCATGCACTGTATTGCGACATCAATTTTATCCTGTGCGGACAGCATTACCACTGAGATATCCGGATCCTTAGCTATAATTTTATCCAATGTTTCTATTCCGTTCATCGCCTTTTTATCAATGCTGTCGAGGTAATAATCCAAAATGATTACATCAGGTTTTTTTGATAGATTGGCTAAGCACATTTCGCCTGTGGCAAAAGTTTCGATGGTAAATTTGGTTTCGCGGAGAAAATCAATTTCCAATGATTTTAAAAACAAAGCATCGTCATCGACAAGGTATATTATGATTTTATTATTGTTGTTCATGGGGTGGTATTTTTAATAGCATTAAACTCTAATTCTAATTCTTCACAAGCCTGCAGACACATGTTTTCGAGCTGTTCGATAAAGGCTGGTAATTCATCTAAATTTTCCTGCATATTTGCTTGCCCGGGTTGGTTCTCGATACGGGCAAAATCCTGGACTTTGAGGGCCATACTTTCGAATTCGCCACCAATACCCATGATTGAAAATGAAGGTATCAATTTATGGACGGCTGAGTACAACTGTTGCCAATCTTTATCCTTTAAGCCTTGTTTCATCGTAGAAACCAAAGCCGGGGTTTGTGTCAAAAAGAGTGAAATCATTTCCATCATCAGGACGGGATTGGATTTAGTCCGGCGATTTAAATAGTCCAAATTTGTACATTTATTCTTTAGACTATCCTCAATTACTTCCTTTTCAGGTTCTGAATTAATGGAAGTTTTCTTCACTAATCCTACCATTTTACTGTACAATAATTTTTCATCGATGGGTTTGGCGATGTAATCATTCATCCCAATCTCCTTGCATTTCGCCAAATCGACAGTAGTGACATCGGCTGTTAAGGCAATAATGGGAATGGTAGAATGCATTATGTTTCGAATATATTCGGTGGCTTCAAATCCATTCATTTCGGGCATTTGCAAATCCATTAAAACAATATCGTATAAGTTGGATTGCATCTTCTCGATGGCTATTTTTCCATTGTCGGCAATATCACATTCAAAGCCAAAATCATCCAGTAGGGTTCTCATCAACAACTGATTGAGTACAATATCTTCGACAACCAATACTTTTAGGTCGGCATTTTCTGTATCAAATTCAACCGGCTCAATTTCTAAAACAGTTTCGTCGCTTACTTTCCGGAAATTTAATATAAAGCTAATCGTTGAGCCTTCGTTCACTTTGCTTGTAACCCGAATGGTTCCCCCCTGGCGTTCTACCAATTGTTTCACAATGGCAAGGCCCAGCCCGGTGCCCCCATATAACCGGGACGTATTGCTGGATGCCTGTTGAAAATTATCGAAAATACTTTCTATTTTAGCTTCGACTATCCCAATCCCGGTGTCCTTTACCGCAAATTCAATGCGTACACTTTCCTCATCTTCATCCAGCAATTGGACACTCACTGTGATTTTTCCTTTCGATGTAAACTTTACGGCATTGCTCACCAGGTTTAAAATTATCTGGTGCAAACGCACCGGGTCGCCAACCAGGATTTCCGGAATCTTAGGGTCGTACTCTTTTATCAGTTTTAAATTTTTTTCCTGAATTTTTGTTTCGAATAGATGAAGCATGGCCGACAGGGACAAATCCATTTTAAAGGGGATTTGCTCAAAGGTCATTTTTCCGGCATCCACTTTTGCCAGGTCGAGGATGTCGTTGATCAAGACAATCAGCGCATCGCCGCTCAATTTTATAGCCTTCAAATATTCCTTTTGTTTGGCCGACAAATCGGTTTTTAATATCACTTTCGTAAATCCGATAATCGCATTCATGGGCGTACGGATCTCGTGGCTCATATTCGACAAAAATTGTTGTTTTGCTTTCATGGCATCTTCCGCAAACAGCGTGGCTTTTTCGGCTTTACTTTTAGCTTCTTCAGCAATCAGGGTTGCCATCTCAGCAAATATGATTGCCTCGGTGAGTTCTGTTGCAATTCTTTTTTGATCCGTAACATCGCGGGCAACAATCACCACTCCCTGTACATTTCCCCTGTCGTCTTTATAAACCGATCCGTTGAATAGTACATCCGTCAATTTGCCATCTTTATGACGAATCGTTAGCGGTGAATCAGCCACTGATCCTTTGGCGAATACTTCCAGATACACTTCGCGTGCTTTTTGTGGTTCGGTAAAATAATCCAAAAAATTGGTCCCTGTTAATTTTTCCCGGGTAAAACCGGTAATATTTACAGTGGCCTCATTCATGTCGGTAATCTTACCTTCGGTACTTATGGTAACTAAAGGATCAAGACTGGCTTCAATCAAACTAAGTGAATATTGGCCAGCTAACTTTAAAGAATTGCTGATTGCCTCAAGTTCAATATTTGCAATTTCCCGTTTTTCTTTCTCTCGTGTCTGAAATGCAAGTTCTCTGTCAGCAATTACAAATTCAGCTGCCCGCTTTTCTTTTTCTTCGAGTTGAAAAGCAAGTTCTTTATTGGTTTTTCTTAATTCTAATGTCAATATTTTATCGGTCACATCGCGGGCTGCCGCAAAAACGCCGAGTACATTCCCTTTCTCATCTTTATAAACCGATGCATTATAGGATACATCGGTCAAATTTCCGTTTTTATGCTTTATGGTGAGCGGACAATCAGCTACAAAACCTTTTTCAAATACCCGAAGATAGCTTGCCTGTGCTTTTTGTGGCTCAGTGAAATATTTCGAGAAATCAGTATTTATAAGCTTTTCACGAGGTATCCCAGTCACTTGTACCATGGCCTTGTTTACGTCAGTAATCTTTCCCTGGAAATTGATGGTAACGAATGGATCTAAACTGGCTTCAATCAAACTCCGGGCATAATTGGAATTTTCCGGTTTTAATGTTTCCTGGTCATCTAAAGGAAAAGGCTCTGCAGAAGTTGATTTATTTTGATTTATTCCTTTTGTATTTGGTTGGACATCTTTCTGGTTCCCAATTTCTTCAATGGGTATCCGTCGTTTATCCTTCAGCTGTTTAAAGTGGGAAGGTGACAGCCCCGTCACTTTTTTAAATTGATGGGATAAATGGGAAACACTGCTGTAATTCATCTTCCATGAGATTTCCGAAATATTCAACTCATCATAAATGATCAATTCTTTTATCCGCTCAACTTTATGAAGAATGATGAATTGTTCGATGGTGGTTCCCTGTACTTCTGAGAATAAATTGGCCAGATAGGTATAATCGTAATTAAGCTTATGGCTTAAAAAATCGGAGAAGTTTATTTTGATCAGTTCATCTGTATGGTGGACCAATTCAATGATTGCAGTTTTTATTCTGTCGATCAAAACAGCCCTGGCGTCATCAATTAATTCAAGCCCTGAGGCATGTAGATCCATTTTCAGTTCCTTCCGCTGTTCCTCCGAGATGTCTTCCATGATTTCCACTTCACCTAAATCGACAACGATAAAATGCAAGTGAAGTTTTTTCAACTCCTCTTTTACCACTATCTTACAGCGGTTGCTCACCATGTACTTTATGTATAATTTCATATTTTTCCTAAGATCGGCACAAGGTTGGCTATTTATTAATGTGATTCGTTGTATTACTTTATAAATTATTTACATCATTCACACATTTTTAATAAAAATCTTAGTTTTAGGGAAGTAAATATTTACCGGGACTACCTTTATTGATTGAAAGGTTTACCACATTCTTTACCAGTTTTTTCACCTTTTGGCGGTTTTATCGCGAAATGATATAAATCACAAGTGAAAGATTCTACATTTTTTACAAGACCTTTCCGTCGTTGTAAAAAAAGCCTGATAAATCAGGGAGGACAGTACCACCGAATTTATTACCTTTAGGTCTTGTAAAAAATGTAGTTATAATATTGATTAGAAGGAACTCGACATGAGC